>JARGNC010000089.1 GCA_029212425.1 Phycisphaerales bacterium | reverse complement strand
AGAATCCAAGTCCATGTCAACTCGGGGTCTGGGAATTCATCGCGGAAACATGCGTGCGCATCCGAGCGGAGCTGAGTTTCACAGCAAGATCAATCGCGTGCGCCATCGAACCGGGATCCGCGATCCCCTTCCCAGCGATGTCAAATGCGGTCCCATGATCAGGCGATGTCCGCACGACATCCTCAAGACCAAGCGTGATATTGACCGCGAGATCACGCTCAAGAAGTTTGATCGGGATCAACCCCTGATCGTGGTACATCGCGACCACAAGATCAAACTTCCCCTCCATCGCTGGACGGTAAATCGTGTCCGCTGGGAAAGGACCATCGACACGAATCCCCGCACCACGAGCAAGGTCAATCGCAGGCTTGATGAGCCGCTGCTCTTCATCACCCATCAGCCCGTCTTCCCCAGCGTGCGGGTTGAGCCCGCACACCGCGATCCGTGGGCGCTTGATCCCAAGGTCCAGACATGCCTGATGACCAAGATCAATCGCGGTATGCACCTTCCCGATCGTCAGCACATCGCGGATGTCGTTGAGCGCGATGTGAACTGTCGCAAGAACCACACGGAGTTTGTCTCCGACAAACATCATCGCAAACCGGCGCTGCTTGAGGGTCTTGGCGATCAGCTCAGTATGACCAGGGTAGTTCTTCCCCGCCATGGACCACGCGAGTTTGTTGATCGGTCCCGTCACAATCGCGTTGGATCTGAGCGGATCACCAGCAGGACGCATCGTGTCCTCGATCGCTTGCATGACCCAGTGGTAGCTCATCGCGCCTGAAATCCGATCCGCTTTGCGTGGTGATCGCAGCTCTACCCCCTCATCCTTCATCTGGGGATCCGTGTCCATCAGCACCACTCGGTGCGCAACAAGCGTGCTCGCGAGCGGCGATCTCGCATCGACCTGCCACCAGAACGGATCAACACCGCACACCTCAGCCGCTTCGTGCATCACGCGAGCGGAGCCGTGGATTTGGAATCGTGCGCTCCGGCGCCTCCCGTTCTCTGCGAGTGCGCGGATCAGTACCTCGGGACCGACCCCGCCGGGGTCACCCATGGATACCGAGATGGTTGGGAGCGTGCTCATACTCCAAATCATACGCTGGGGATATCAAACGGATCTGGTACAGCGTTCGGATTACAGAATCCGTTGGGATCTTGGGAACGATCCAAGAACATGAATTTCTTTGCAGTGGACCTTCGCGTCCTTGAGCGCTGTCTTCATTTCCGGATCATCCCGATGACCATTCGCATCAATGTAGAAGGTGTAGTTCCAGTTCTCGCGTCCGGATGGTCGTTTATCGATGTGGCTCAGATTCACACCAGCATTGTGGAACGACTGGAGCACCTCGACCAGCGCCCCGTGCTTGTCTTCAGTGACAAAGGTGATCGCGGTTTTGTCGTCGCCCGTCCGTCCTGCTTTCTCCTTGGAAATCACATAGAACCGGGTGATGTTGTCCGCGTTGTCCTCGATCCCTTCAAACAAACAAGGCGATCCATACAGCTCACCCGCGAGCTCTGAAGCGATGGACGCGGAACCCGGATCAGCGCCGATGGATCGCGCGGTCTGGTTCTCCTGCAGCGCCGTCTGCACCGCTTGGCTCGTCGAAACATCTGGACACAACGCGGCATTGGGGAACTGAGCGCTCAGCCACTGCCTGCACTGGGCAAACACTTCTGGTTTCGAATGGATCCTGCGGATGTGCTTTGGGTCCGCATCGCTCAGGAACATGTGGTGGATCCCGATCTGGATCTCCGCATACACGCGGACCTTCCCCGCGTTCTCCCAGAGTGCATCGAGCGTTTCGGTAATCCCTCCACCGATTGAGTTCTCGATCGGGACCAAGCCGTAGTCGACATGCCCCCTGCGGACTTCGGAGAACACCGCAGCGATCTGTCGCAGATCGGAGTATTCAACCGACGAACCAAACTGCTTCACCGATGCTTGATGGGAATACGAGCCGGGAGGTCCCAGGAACCCGATCCGCAATGCACGCTCGAGCGCGAATGATCCAGACATCATCTCGCGATAAATCGCTTCAATCGTTCGGCTCGGGAGCGGTCCTTCGTTGTTATCAATCGCTCTCTGGAGCACCTGAGCTTCGCGATGTGGCGCATAAATCGGGGTGTCCGAACCACGCTTGATCTCCCCCACCTCCACAACGCACGACGCACGCTCGTTGAGCATCGCGACGAGTTTTTTGTCGATGCGATCAATCTTCTTGCGAAGGTCGTTGAGCGCAGCAGAATCCATTGCGGATTCGACCCCAGCTTGGGACTTCTTCGCTTTCTCGCTCCGCCCCTTGGTGCCTTTGGAAACGGACTTCTTCTTGGTGCTCTTTTTCGCCATAGATACGACCTTATCGCCTATCGAGCTGTGGATCGTCAATGAACCTGTGTGATTCGTGTATGATTGTCCGATATTTCATGCTTCTTGGCGCGTCAAACAGCCCAGCCGTGGGTTGTGCGCCCCAGAAAGCAACGCACACGAATCCCCAAGAACATCCTATGGACCCACACACCATCTCCCAGACTTCCATCACGCTTGCCCAGTCGCTCCCAGAAGGCGGCTCGGTCCCACTCTTCTTCCTCCTCGCAGGAGGACTCATGCTCTGGTTGTTCGGAGCGCAGATCGTCAAACCAGTCTTCTTCATCTTCGGACTCGCAATCGGCGCCTTTGTCGGCACCACCATCCTCCCGCTCACCGGACTCCCAGCGTTCCAGATCGGAGGCGTCACCATCACCCCAGGCATCACAGGGCTGATCGTCGGCGCGATCATCGGATCGCTCGTCATGCTCGCGATGTTCCGCATGGTCATCGCGTTCACCTCCGCGATCGCGTTTGCCGCCGCGGGATTGCTCGGCGCGATGGTCTTCCTGCACTTCAACCCAACCACCGACACCACATTGATCCCGACCGAATCGAGCATTGTTGAGAGCGGTGATGCAGCAACAAACGCACTCAACAGCAGCACCGACGCGATCGCTCGCGACGCCGCTGAGCGATCCGTGAACCTGCTCAACTCCGGGAGCGATCAACCATTGATCGACGAAGAGACCAAGAACCACATTCTCGATGCCGCTGAACGCTCGCGTGCGTTCATCACGAGGGTGGTTGATACAGTCAAAGCGGACCTCGACGCGCGACCAGCTCGCGACAAGATGATCGCGTTCTCCTCAATGTTTGCTGGACTCGCGCTGGGATTGTTGATCGGAGTGCTGATGCCGACACGCGCCTCAGCGCTCGTGACGAGTCTGACAGGTTCCGCAGCTTGGATTGGTGCGGGAACTGCGCTGCTGACCGCTCGCAACGGCGAGATCCCTCAGTTCCTCGATCAGTCCGCCGTCGTGTGGGCAATCGTCTGGATCATCATCGCGATTCTGGGTTTGTTCGTGCAACTGGGGTTCTTGGACAAAAAAAGCGACAAACCCGCTCGATCAAGCAACGATGACGCCGACGAGGACTAAATCTCATCAAGAGGCGCAAGGATTGTCCATCTCGATAAACCCCCATTTGACGGGCAAATCCAGCCCAAATCAGTGCTTCTTTCAATAGGCGAAACAACCCTATTTGACTTTAGAGACTGTAGATGCGACAATTACCTCTTCGATACTGGCCGATACCACTGGGGACAAGGTGGGAAGGGACAAGGGAAGAGGCGCAATGCCAACACACGGAGGCCGCATGTCAACGATTGCCAAACCTATCAATGCTTCACCGGTTGAACTGTCCACTCAGAAATCCGCTTCATCAACTTCCAAAAACAACTCCATGAGTGCTCTCGACAAACGGCAAATCCTTTCCCAAACCACCCATCGCAGAGACGAAGCGACCAAACTCCTCGAATCGCTCCTCGACGCGAAGCGCGTATCCGAACGCAATCTCGCATCCATCAATCAGGACGACATGCTCAAGCGCGTCACTGGAAACTCTTCGATGGACAACGCGATCGCGTCGACCCGGAAACTGATCGATTCGTTCAATCGTGTGATCGACGACCTCCGCCGAAACCTTGGCGACGACGAGCTTTCACTCGTCTAACTCCATCCCTACCCTCCATCCACGCCCTTGCCCCATGCCTATTGTCCCGGCATGAGCACATCTTCTGCATCCTCAGCCCAAGCTTCTCCCGCTGATGGCCAGTCCGTCGCGACGGTCCGGTTCATGAAACTCGATGATCGCGCGACCATCCCGCAGTACCAGACACAACTGGCCGCGGGATTGGACCTCGCGGCGTGCTTGCCCCGTCATGATGTTCCCGAAACGATCACCGTCCACCCAGGTGATATCGTCAAAATCCCGCTTGGGTTCGCGTGCGCCATCCCCGCTGGTTTCGAGGGGCAGGTCCGACCCCGCTCAGGACTCGCAACCAAGCACGGCTTATCCGTCCCCAACGCACCGGGAACCGTCGATGCGGACTATCGAGGTGAGATGTTCGTTGCGCTGATCAACCTCGGAAGAAACCCGATCGACATCACCCACGGCATGCGGATCGCGCAGCTCATCATCGCGCCGGTCAGCCACGCGAACATCGTCGAAGTCGATTCACTCGAAGACACGGATCGTGGATCAGGTGGTTTCGGATCAACCGGACTCTGATCCGGATATCCATGACTCATACAAAGTAAAACCGCCCACATTTGCATGCGGGCGGTTGTCGTTTTTGAGCAGTGATTGAATCGCTTTAGAGCTTCAGATCGCCGAGCCCCATACCCATGCTTCCGGAGCTTCCCAAGCCGCCGCCCTTTTTGGAGCCGCCCTTGTTCTGCTTCTTTGCTTGCTCGCGCATGCGCCGGAGTTCCGGGGTTTCCTCGCGGACCATTGCTTCGTCGCGACCGCCGCCGCGTCCTCCGCGACCACCCCCGCTTTGTTGCGGGCGATCTTTGAGCTGCTTGATCGAGAGCGAGATCTTCTTGTCCTCAGGATTGACCGCGAGGACTTTGACCTGGACGATTTCGCCTTCCTGCACAACATCGCTGACCGCGTTGACACGCTTCCAGTCGAGTTCGGAGATGTGGACGAGCCCTTCGACACCCGGAGCGACCTCGACGAACGCGCCGAAGTCCATGATCTTGGTGACTTTGCCGCTGACTTCCGCGCCCTCGACGACTTCCGACGCGACCGCGCTGAACGGATCCGCTCGGAGTTGCTTCATCCCCAGACCAATCCGGTTCTCGTCCCATTCGAGCTTGAGAATCTGCACGCTGACCTTCTGGCCTTCGCTGAGGAAGCGTTCGATGTTCTTCGCGCCGTGGTTGATGCGTTCGTGCGAAAGGTCGTTGATGTGGATCAGTCCATCGACACCCCCGAGATCGACAAACGCGCCGAAGTCCATGATCTTGCGGACGGTGCCTTCGAGCGTGTCACCGACCTTGAGCGATTCTTTGAGCGATTCCATCGCCGACTCGCGCTCCTTCATCAGGATCTCTCTGCGTGAACAGATGATGTTCCCCGCGCCACGACGATCGATCTTCTGGATCGCACACGTAATCTTCTCTCCAACAAACACACCCAGATCAGCGATGTGATTCACATCAACCTGCGACGCAGGCATGAACGCACGGTGGTTCGCGACCTCGAGTTCGAGCCCGCCCTTGTTGGTGCCGCTGACGCGAGCTTCAACAACCTGACCAACCTGGAGCATCTCCCAGTCCGCTTTTTGAACTGAACCGGGGAGCACACAGATGTAGAGCGACTCGCCTGCGTCGTAGCGCTGGACGACGACTTCGAGCTGATCACCCGCGTTTGGTTTCGCGTCTTTGAACTGCTGGATATCGACGACACCGAGTTCCTTTGGACCGAACTCAACGAAGACATCGGTCGCACCAACGGAGACAACCTTTCCAGTGCGGTGCTCACGACCGCCACGGACTTCGCGTGGGCCGCGGATTTTGCCTGACGACTTTGGAGCGTCCGCGGCACCAAGATCGGACAGGTCCGACATCGCCGCTTCGATCTCCGCTTCAGTCTCAGCATCGAGCTTCGTATCCGCTTGGGTTCCGACAGCAGCAACCGATTGCACAACAGGCGCCATCCCTTCTGGTGCAGCGGGCGGGTTCTGTGATGGGGTCGAAGCTTCTGATGCCTGGTTCGGAGTATCGGTCATGTGTTGGGAATCCTGCGTGGTCTTGGAAAGGTGACTGTTTGGGTTGAACGGACAGTAATCGCACCGGAACAGCGTCCAATGCATCGGGGTATGTGTTAGGACAAAGCCGTCTGTGAAGAAACGCCTTGTGAAACTTGGATCGCTGCGACAATGCGCTCAGCGGTCCGCACATTCGCGAACCCCGCTTCCGCATCAATCGCAGGCTGCTCTCCAGTGCGGACAGCATCAAGGAACGCTTCGATCTCTTTGACAATCGGTTCGCCATCATCAATCGTCAACGGCTCAAGATTGATGAGTTCAGTCCAGTCCAAGTCCGTCAGATCTTGACCAGAGCTGAGCTGCTCGCGGACTTCACGCATCTGCAGTTCGTTCGCAGTCTTGCGGATCATCGTGCCAGTCTTGGCGGCGTAGTCGATCTTGATGTATCCACCCTCGCCTGTAATGCGAGTCACGCGCTCGGTCTTCATCGCAAGACGCGAAGCGGTGATGTTGGCAACACACTGACCGCCGCCTTCACCTTCTGGGATATTCCAGACCAAACGAGCGTTGCAGATGTCTTCAAACTCGGAAACAACCGCGACACCTGACGCTTGGATCTCGTCTGGCTCGCGACCACCCATGAGCATGAGGACCACATCGAGGTCGTGGATCATCATGTCCATGACCACACCGATATCCATCGAACGGAAGGTCATCGGGGACACGCGGTGGACTTCCATAAAGCGAGGCATGATCCGCTCGCCTGTGCTTGCGGTCGCGCTCTGCATGGCGCGCATGATCGGGTTGAACCGTTCGATATGCCCCACCATCAGACAAGCGTTGTGCTCTTCTGCGAGGTGCTTGATCTTCTCAGCTTCGTCCGCATCACCCGCGAGTGGTTTCTCGATCAAGCACGCGAGTCCCGCTTTGAGGAACGGCTCAGCGCTCTTGAGGTGGTAGGTCGTTGGGACAGCGATAGAAACGGCATCCACTCCCGCTTCGAGGAGTTCTTGCTCAGTCGCGAACGCTTTGCAGCCATGCTTCTTTGCGATTTCTTGGGCGCGTTCGAAGTTCGCATCAACAACACCGACCAGTTCGATGCCTTCCATTTCCGCATACACACGCGCGTGGTGTTGACCCATACGGCCGACGCCGACGGCCCCGCATCTCAGTGGGGTGTTTGGTGTAGTACTCATGAACTCAACTCCTCGCAGTGTTCAGATTCTTTGTATTTGATAGTCATCTTTATCGCTTTGAATGCAGCCGATTCAGACCAACGCGTCCATCGCTTCAACGATGTCTTCTTTTCGGGTCAGACCAACGAACTGCTTCGCGACCGCGCCGTCCTTGAAGATCAGCACTGTTGGGATCGCACTGATGTTGAACTTCATCGCGACTTCTTTGTTGTTGTCGATGTCAAGCTTCCCGATCTTCGCTTTACCTTCGTAGGTATCCGCGACCTCGTCGATTGTCGCCGCGAGCATCTTGCAAGGCTGGCACCACTCGGCCCAGAAATCGACCAGCACGGGCTGCTGCGCATCGAGCACATTTTCGTCAAAGTTTCCGTCATTGAACTCGAGGGTGTTTGCACCAGCCATGGGTTCGTGCCTTTCGTTTTTCGTCGAATGAAGTCGGTTCCGTCTCAATCATGCGCCGGGTATCCATCCGGCGTGCGGGATATGCCGCAGGGACAAATCGTAGCACTTCCCGCGATGAATTACTCCATCAAACCCGCGATTCCCCTGCCGCTTTCACCCCATATCCGCGCCGAGCGTCGCCCATGCCCCGTCTAGCGCACTGCGATGCTCAGCGACATCGTGCACTCGAAAGATCCGTGCCCCGTGCATCAAATGCACCACCGACAACCCAACCGTCGCGTGAATCCGCTCCGAGGGGTCTGAATCGCGTCCCAGCCCCATCCTCCCAACAAAGCTCTTTCGGCTCAGCCCACTCATCACCGGATGCCCCAAGCCCACAATCTCGCTTGTCCTTCGAATCAACGCGATGTTGTCCTCCACCGACTTCCCGAACCCCAGACCTGGATCAAGCACGATCCGGTCCGCACACACCCCCGCTCTGAGTGCATCATCCCGGAATCCAACAAGCGATCGGCACACCTCCTCGACAACATCGGTATACACCGGTTCTGATTCATACCGATCGGAATACGAATCCTTGTCAGATGTCGTCAGTCGATGCATCAGCACCACCCCGCATGCACGATCCGCAGCAAGCGGCAGCATCGCGGGATCCTCCGTCATCGCGGAGACATCGTTGATCGCGTCCGCCCCTTCTTCGAGTGCGCGAGCAGCGACCTGCGAGAGCGTCGTGTCCACGGAGATCGGCACACCGATCCCCGCATCGCGGATCGCTTTGATCACCGGAACGACTCGACGAATCTGCTCGTCAGCATCGACACGAGCCGCGCCGGGACGCGTGGACTCCCCACCGATGTCGAGCATGTCCGCTCCCTCGTTGACCGCTTGCTTGGCGCGATCGGTTGCGCTCTCTGTTGTGTTGTACTGACCGCCATCGGAGAATGAATCCGGGGTGGTGTTGAGAATACAGACAACGCACGGGCGATCGAGGTCGATCGCCCGTGCGTTGGATAGTTTCCATTGATTGATCGGATTCGATTGAGGAGCGAGGCTCATGCCTGTATTGTGCCCATCGAACCGCGGAGATCAACAGGATTCAGATCAGAACGACATATCGTCGTCGTCTTCTTCGTCATCCCAATCGTCTCCACCACCGCCGAACATGTCCATCGCGTCCGCAGGGACCATTTCCATGATCGCACTGAGCGTGTCGAGGGGCAGGACAGTTCGGATCATCATCCCGCCGCCGTCTGCGGTCGCACCAAATCCGAGTGGGGTCAGCCCCTCTGTTGGTTCAAACTCTGGGATCAATCCGAACATCATGAGCATCGGACCAGCGGTGTTGATCATCTGACCTGCACCGATGTACGCTTCCATGACGCGATTATCTGGGAGCATCGAGGATGCCGCGGCAAGACTCGCGTTGTTCATCATGGTGTTCTCAC
This sequence comes from Phycisphaerales bacterium, assembly GCA_029212425.1. Classification (GTDB taxonomy): domain Bacteria; phylum Planctomycetota; class Phycisphaerae; order Phycisphaerales; family UBA1924; genus UBA1924. The sequence continues at coordinate 1,136 of JARGNC010000089.1, read as the reverse complement.
CGTTTGCCGCCGCGACGGATTTGGTGAGCAGATCAGCATTCTGCGAGAATGTGTAGACCAATCCGTCGCCGGCTTTCGCAGCGTATCCAGCTGGTCCTCGTGATGGGCCGTAGATGATCTGCATAATCATCGCAGGGTCTGGAGCACCGAACCCCGCGCCCGCTCCACCCATCGCGTTTGGATCGATGTTGAAGGACATCGAGTGTGCGTACGCCTCGATGCCGTTGACATCGACCGGCTCATCAGCAAACGACGCTTCGATAGACACACCCGCTTCGTCCATGCCTTCCATGTCGACCATGGATTTGTACGCATCTCTCATGGACTTGAGTGCATCGTCCGCGTTCGCGCCTTCTGTGTACATCACCGAGTTTGCGAGCAAGCCGGTCATGCCCATGATGTCTGACGAGCCGACGATCATCGCGCCGCCTTTGTACTGGCTCATCATCGCTTTGAGATCGAATCCAGCCATCGCGCCTGTGGTATCGAGATTCTCGATCATCTTGAAGTAGCCATCGAACATCTTCTGGATACCCTCGCCGTTCATGTCGAACGCTTGAGCGAAGAAGAAATCCATCTGAGGGACTTTATTAAAGTACGAATCCGCGTGCCCCTCGTTGTTGAAGTACGACGCGGTGCTGCTGCCGTCGGTGAACTGCAGACCAAAGTCCATCGCGAATCCCTTTTCAGGATCGAAGTTCAATCCGCCAACAACCGCGTGCCCGTCTTTCACGGCTGTCTTGTATGCGTTGAGGAAACTGTCGAACCCCTGAGCGGCTTGTGCGCCCCCCATCATCTCGACCATCTCGCCTTGCTTTTCCATCTCCACAACCGATTCGTCCAGCATCGGACGAACCGCGTCGAGATTCATGTACACCATCAGATCGTTAGACCCCGCGACGCGTGATCCCGCGGTACCAAGCATCTGCTGTGTCTGCTCTGCGGTATTCGACGCAGGACGGAACGCGGTCAGCACGACATTATCATTGCTCATCGCAGCAAATCCACCACCGATGTCGCGGTAGTAGATCGGTTCATCGCCCATTGGTACTTCGACCAACCCGTTGACCGCGGCGCGGCCGTGGGTCAGATCCTCAAAGCTGGTGATCGGGAGCAGAACAACCGCGTCCATATCA
>JARGNC010000088.1 GCA_029212425.1 Phycisphaerales bacterium | reverse complement strand
TCTCGCCGCCCACCCCATGCCGAGCCCCATCGCAGAATACCGAGACCGGAGATCACAACCATCGCCGCAAACACAATTCGAAGTTGCAAATCATCTTGATTGACCCCGCCAGCGACAATCACCATCCCGCCGAGCAACAGGATTCCGCCGCCAACAAACCCCGCGATCCGAGATCCGACCATGACCGGCAAGCTCTTCGTGTTGAACCGACCATCACTCACACGATCATCCAAATCACATATCACAGCATCCCCAAACACCACCAGCCCCATCCCCACAAGCGTACACACAATCACCATCGTAGCCGGCCATACATGTGGGCCTTCTTCCAGAATACGCTCGCCAAGAACCGCTGCGGCACAGAGTCCGAGCACCGCACAACTGACCATCACCGCCTTGAGTCCTGCGACATCTTTGAGCCGAGCAACATTACCTGGCTTCCATCCAGAGTACAGATATCCAGCTGCGATTCCGCACAACACGAAGGCGCCAAGCAGTGGGGTGATTAGGAATCCAACACCAATCGCGAGCGACCACTCAATCCACATGATGATTCGAAGAAACTTCGCATGGTTCCGGAGGTAAGCGTGTCGGAGTGGATCAGCCATGAGATCCGCAGGGTCGAGATCGGCATCTCGGAACTTGATCCGATCCAGGAGGTATCCGCTGTGTGCACACAATGCAACATAGATCAATGCTCGTGGTGTGATCGGATCATTGAGGAGTTCGCTGAGCATGATCGCGATGCCGAGCGAGTACAGCACAGCCCAACCGGCGAGGTGACCGAATATCGCAACGACTCGAATTACGAATGGTTGATTGGGTGCTGGATTGTTGGGAGCAATTGTTCCACGTGGAACATGACCGTTTTTGTGCGCACACATCTGGTCATTCCCCGGACCAGTTGATTGATCGGTCCATCACCAATACCTCAGCTTGGTCGACCAGTTGGCGTGCGACGACTTCCATTGCTTGTTGCTGCGCGACCAATGTTGCTCGGTGCTTGATTCGCTGGGCTTGTTGTGGGGTTGGTTCAGAGTTGAGTTGGTTGGTGGCTCGTTGGATTTGGCTTTGGATTTGTGCTTGGAGGTTTGGGTCGTCAGCGACCATTCTGCGGAGGATCGCGTTTCGGCGGAGGAGGGCGACGAATCGGGTTGGGCCGAGCCCTCTGGTTTTCCGGATGGATTCAATCAAACGCGGGGTGCTTTGTGGATCGGAGCTTTGATCGAGGACGGCGATGAGGGCGTCGAGTTCGTGTTGTTGTTCGGCTTCTGAGATGGTCCAGTTGTGTTGTGCTGCGGCGGTGTCGAGGAGTTTGCTCAGGATGAGTTCGTCGAGGATTTGTTGGCCGTTGGATTCAGCGAGGTGGGTCCAGAGTTGCTGCTGGGTGATGGGTTTGCCGTTGACGAGTGCGGCGGCTTTGGTTGGTTGTGCGGTGGATTGGATGGGTTGGGTTTGGGCGCATCCGAGTAAAAAAGCGCACAGGAGTGTCGGTAAGTGGCGACCAACTCTGTGAAATGAAGTCATCAATCTGGTAGATTGATTGGTGTACCGAAAATGTGCGGATTTATGGATCATGGGCGATTGTGTTCGAATCTGGGTGAGAACTGAGCTTGGGTCAACCTTTTCATGGGCGGTGCGTACAGGAAGTGTCGATAGGTCTTTATCGGTGCTGTCGATCAACGAGAACCAGTTGGGTGTACATATGTTATTGAGCGGAGTTTGATGGATACTACGGCGACCAAACACGAGGGATCATCAGACGCGGGCGAGAGCCGGCGTGGGGCGCTGATGTCGTTGGCGATTGGGGTTGCGACCTCGACGGTCGGTGGGGGAGAAGGTGAGCTTGCGAGTCCGAAGCTTCGTCGGCTGATTTGTCCGTTCTGCGGAGCTCTGGCAGCGGATTCTGGAAGATGCGGGTCGTGCCATGCTCGGTTTGATCCGCTGAGTCGGCAAGCATCACAGAATGAGATGGGGCCTTGGTTTGTGCGTGACGAGTTGGTGCCGCATCGTCCTGGGTGTAACTATTCGACGATCAAGCGATTGGTGGAGAGCGGGGGGATTGAGGCAAACTCTGTGCTGCGGGGTCCCAGCACGCGGCAGTTCTGGATGCTTGCGAAACATACGCCTGGGGTGGCGCAGTTGTTTGGGGTGTGTCACAACTGCGGTGAGGGGGTTGCGAAGGATGCGTTTTCGTGTGGGAACTGTCAAGAGGTGTTTTCGACGGATCGTGATCGTCAGCATCTAGGGCTCGGTCCATCTCGTCCGCTGCCTGGGAGGGCGGCTGTTGAGGTGTTGGCGTTGCGTGCTGAACCACCAGCGGGTGCTGAACTGGTGTCTGGTCCTGCTGCGATTCCGCTTGGGGATCAGGAGACGCGTGGGCAAAACTCTGCGGGTCGACGAGCGGACGACGCGGGGTATGCAGGTGGAAGTGCGGGGGGGGCTGATGGGCTTGAGGCGATTAAACAGACTGATGAGTTGAAGCGAGCGGTCCGTTCTTTGCGTCGGGCGTGGATGAATGAACGAAAGAAAGCATGGGTATCTGTTGCGTGTGCTGGTGGGATCACGGTTTTGGCGCTTGCGGTTCTGCTTGTGTCCTAGATTGGCTTCGATGTGTTTGGATGGTGCTTTGCAGAATAGAGGAATCGACAACTTGCGTGCGAGAAGCCGATCTGGCTTTACTCTAATTGAGCTGCTCGTGGTCATCGCGATTATTGCGTTGTTGATTGGGATTCTGCTGCCTGCGTTGGGGGCGGCTCGGGCTTCCTCGCGGACGCTGTTGTGTAGCTCGAATATGCGACAGAACGGTCTGGCGGCTTCGATGTATACGGATGACAATCGCAATGTGATCGCGGCGTTGTGGTGGAGGGGGAATGAGAAGCCTGATACGGAGTATGCGGATTTGTCGAATCCGTTTTCTGATATCAACGGTGTGTCGTTTCAGGCGCTGGACATTATTCGTGATCGGACGGGATACTCGAATGCGAGCGCTGGTTCGAACTGGTTTTCGAATCTTTGGTTTACGCACTTGGTGTACTTGGATTACATGACTGGGAATCCTGAGGAGCCTGTCGCGGCGTGTCCAGAGGATGAGGAACAGGTGGAGCGTGCGGAGACTCCGATCGAGGAGTATTCGAGCGGGTCGATCCGTCGGAAGTTTGAGAGTTCGTACGAGACGAGTGTGTTTACATACTCTGTTGATCGTCAGCGTGGGGCGTATCGTCCTTTGTCGCAGACCAATAATGCGTATGGATCGTTCGCGCGTGATACTCGGTATTTGGTTGATCGGAAGCTTACGGAGGTCGCGTTTCCGTCGTCGAAGGCATGGATGTTTGACACCTTTGCTCGGCATGGTCGATCGGATTCGGTGTTGTATTTTGTGCCTGGGACGAGCCAACCGATTTTGTTCTTTGATGGATCGGTCAGTACACGAGACACAGATGATGCGAACCTTGGGGTTGATCCGCGTGCGCCGACGAGCACTGATCCGGTTTTGATTGAAGCGGACGATGAGATGTTGTACCCAGGAGTGTATCGGTGGACGCGGGGGGGATTGAGAGGGATCGATTTTGGTGGGCAAGAGGTGGATACTGGGCAGTGATGGCTCGGCAATTGGGGTGTGCTTGTCCTAGAATCAGGTGAGCGGGTTCGGATTGAACTCGTACACTGGAGGTTCAAGATGGGTAGCAAGCCTGGCGTGTTGATTGCGGATAAGTTCGATCAGATTGGTATCGATGGGCTTCGTGAGCTTGGGTGCGATGTGCATCAGGATGCGGACCTTGGGCCTGAGACGATTTCGGCGGCTTTGAAAGCGACGGGCGCGAAGGTACTGGTGGTTCGTTCGACGAAGGTGCCGGCGTCGGTCTTCGAGGATTGCGGGGAGTTGGGGCTTGTGATCCGCGCTGGGGCGGGGCATGACAACATTGATTCAGCGGCTGCTGGTGTGAAGGGCATCCCGGTCTGCAACTGTCCGGGCATGAACGCGGTCGCGGTTGCGGAGCTTGCGTTTGGGCATATGCTGAATCTGGATCGGCGGATCTCGCTGCAGACCAAGTCACTGCGTGAGGGGCGTTGGAACAAGAAAGAGTTTTCTAAAGCAAAGGGGCTCAAGGGGAGCAACTTGCTTGTTGTGGGTATGGGCTCGATCGGGATGGAACTGATTAAGCGGGCGCAGGCGTTTGAGATGAATGTCAGTGCGCAGTCGCGATCGATGCACAAAGAGACCGCTCGTGCGCTTGGGATCAAGATGATTGAGTACTCTCGTGATGCGCTCAAGGCGGCGATCGAGGATGCGGACATTGTCTCGGTGCATGTGGCGCTGTGTGCTGATACGGACAAGCTTTGCGGGCCTGGGTTCTTTGGGGCGATGAAGCCTGGGGCGATGTTTATCAATACTTCGCGTGGGGAGATTGTTGATGAGCAGGCGTTGATTCAAGCTGTGAAGGAGAAGGGGGTCCGGGTGGGGCTTGATGTGTATCAGGATCAGCCTTCAAGCAAGGATTGTGCTTGGGAGCAAGAGATCGCGGAGTTGCCGGGTGTTTCGTTGACGCATCATGTTGGTGCATCGACTGATCAGGCGCAGGAGGCGGTTGCTCTTGAGGTGATCCGCATTGTGCGGACGGTGATTGAAGAGTCGCGGACGCTGCATGTTGTCAATAAACAGGTATTGAATGAAGAGCAACTCTGCCCGGCGTTTTGATCTGGCGGGATTTTCGGAACTAGGAGAACTGTCATGGGTGATCGTGTTTACAACTTTTCGGCTGGTCCTGCGTGTTTGCCTGAGAGCGTGATTCAGCAGGCGCAGAAGGATATTTGGAATATCTTTGATTCCGGGATCGGGATCATGGAGCACTCGCACCGGAACCAGTACTTTGATCGTGTGACGCACGAGACTGAGGCGGATTGTCGAGCGGTTGGGAATGTTCCTGAGGATTACTCGATTTTCTGGATGCAGGGCGGTGCAACGAGTCAGTGCTACATGGTTCCGGCGAACTTCCTGGCGTCGGATCGGACAGCGGATTATTTCGAGACTGGGAAGTGGGCTCAGGATTCGATCAAAGAAGTGCATCACTACGGCACGGTGCATATTGCTGGGAGTTCGAAGGACTCTGGGTTTAACCACATCCCGAAGGGTGACGAGGTGAAGCACTCGGAGAATCCTGCGTATGTGCAGTTTACTTCGAATAACACGATCATGGGGACGGAGTTCAAGGATCTACCTGCGACTCCGGGGAACTCTTTCTTGGTCGCGGATATGTCGTCGAATATTTACTCGCGTCCGATTGATGTGAGCAAGTATGGATTGATCTACGCGGGAGCGCAGAAGAATCTTGGTCCTTCGGGGACGACGCTGCTGATTGCGAAGACGGACATCATCAATAATCCGGTGCGCGAGCTTCCGAAGATGATGCAGTACGATCTGATGGCGAAGAAGGAGGGGCGCTACAACACGCCGAACACGTTCGGTGTGTACCTGATGGGGCAGGTGTTCAAGTGGATCCTCGCTGAGGGGGGGCTTACGGCGATGGATGAGATGAACAAGGAGAAGGCGGCGGTGATTTATGATTTCATCGATTCGCAGGACTTCTTTACGCCGCACTCGGTGAAGGAAGACCGGTCGCTGATGAATATCACCTTCAAGTGTCCGACGGCGGAGCTTGATGCGTTGTTCATTGAGCAGGCGGAGGAGCAGGGGCTCACGACGCTTGCGGGGCACCGGTCGATTGGCGGGATGCGTGCGAGTATTTACAACGCGTTCCCGAAGGAGGGGTGCGTGAAGCTCGTGGAGTTCATGAAGGCGTTTGCGCTTGAGCATGCGGGCGCGAACGCGTAAGAGTTTCTGAAAGAACGGAAGTTCAGACCCGGAGTGGATGCTTCGGGTTTTTTAGTTGTCGAGTCGTGCGTTGCAGGCTTCGAGAACTTCTGCTGGGGTGATTCGTTGGATCATTTCAGCGGAACGGTTGTCGCGGAAGTAGAACTCGTCGCCTTCATTGATGTGCTGCAGGATGTCGGATTCGCGTTGGTAGGGTGATGCTTTCTTTGGGTCGGTAGGTCCCAGGAGGCCGACGAGGGGGCGTTTGAATCCGACGGCCATGTGAAGGGCGGCGGAATCGTTGGCAACGACGAGTTTGGCGCGTGCGATGATTGCCATGAGGAGGGCGATGGAGGTTGATCCGACTCGGTCGGTGATTTTCGGGTGGCCTTTGGCGAGTTCGAGGAGTGGGGCGCAGTGGAGGCGTTCGCCTGGGCCTCCGACGATAATGATGCGTTGGATGTTATTGTTTTTGATGAGGTCTTTGGCGAGGAGGGTGAAGCGGTCGATGGGCCAGCACTTGGCGTTCCATGCGGAGGTGGGGGCGAGGACGGCGTAGGGTTCGGGGTATTCGATGATGACCTCGGAGAGCTCGGCTTGTCCGGCATAGAGGGAAACATCGGGGTTGGAGACATCGGCGCCTGCAGCGGCGGCAAGAGCGAGCATGCGGTCTACGGAGTGCATGGCTTTGGGGGCTTCGACGCGCTGGTTGTGGAAGATCCATCCGAGCTCTTGAGAGTCTTTGAACCCGAACCGGAGTTTGGATCCGGTAGCGCGGGAGAAGAATCCGGAGCGGGCGAGACCTTGGCAATCGAGGACCATGTCGTAGTTGTTTTTGCGGAGTTCTTTGAGCCATTTGATGAGCGGACCGAAGCGGAAGTGGCGGCATTGCTTACCGAGCTCGACGCGTTTGAAGGGGATGACTTCGTTGAGGGCGGGGTGATGCTCGATCGCTTGGGTGTAGGTGTCGCGGACCATCCAGTCGATTTTGGCGTCTGGGTAGCGAGCTTTGAGCGCTGCGAGGACGGGGGTGGAACGGCAGATGTCACCCAGCGCGCTTGGGCGGATGATGAGGATTCGCTTTGGGTCGGGAACTTCTGACACGGTTGACGATAGGGCTTGTCGGGGTGTTTATGCGGGGTAGGTGGCGCTGGTGCGGTCGGTTTCCCAGACGGTGATTTGGTCGAGGGTGCATCCGAGATTTTCCAGGGCTGGGGCGAGGGATTGGTAGCAGTGTGTTGTGATGTTTTCGACGGAGGGGATGGTGCCTTCGTTTGTTTGGTCGAATGGGGGGCAGTCGGAGTTGAGGAACTTGTGATCGAGGGGATTGATGATGGCGTCGTTGACGGCTTGCTCGATATTGAGTTGGAGTTCTGGTGTGAGGATGCTGAGTGGGACTCGGATGGTGGGTTCGACCTTGTAGTTGTGGCCGTGTCCGGTGGGGTTGTTGCATTTACCGAAGAAGTCGGCGTTTTGTTGGTCGGTGAGCGCGGGGGTGTGGAGGCGGTGGGCGGCGGCGAACTCGTAGCGTTGGCGGAGGAGGATGGTGTTGTTGTCTCTGGATTCGTTGGTCATCTCGATGGAATGGTATGGGGTGAGTTGCCAGCGGACTGCGTGGAGGATCGGGACGAGCTTTGCAGCGGCGGTGGACCAGAGTTTGGGCAGGAGTGTGTGGGGCGAAACGGATGGGTCGAGGTGTATTTGGGCGGTGATGATGGGTATGAGTGTGTTTCGGACGAGTGCGTCGATTTCTTGGATTCCGAGGAGATAGCCGTTGGTTGGGTCTGGCGTGCCTTGGACGGCGATTTGGAGTTCGTAGTAGCGACCGAGGGTGGTCATGGTTGGTTTACCAGCGGTGGTGTTGAATCCGGAGATTGAGCCGTCGGTATTGATGGTGAAGCGGACGGTTCGGCGTAGGATGTGTTGGCTGGAGGGGGTTGACATCACGGAAAAGCATAGCGGTCGGAGATCGCGGAAGGCGGTGCGGTATGGGTTGGTGCTGTGGTAAGAAGTCAGGAATGGGTGCAGGGGTTGTTGTAGCGGTATTTTTGCCAGTGTATTTGGGGATGGTGGTTTTGGCGAATCAGGATGATGAGCGAAGATCTGATGTCGTCGTGTCCCAGATAGTGGGTGATGAATCACCAGTTGAAACGGAACAGGAGATGAAGATGAGTTCGAAGGATGTGCTTGGGTATGAGTTTGAGATGCTCGATGGGTCTACGCGTTCGCTTGAAGACTTTCGTGGGTCTGTTGTGATGTTTGTCAATGTCGCGAGTGCTTGTGGGTTGACCCCTCAGTACGAGGGGCTTGAGGCGATGTATCAGAAGTACAAGGACGATGGGCTTGTGATTGTTGGGTTCCCTGCGAATGAGTTTGGGGCGCAGGAGCCTGGGACGAATGAGGAGATCGCGTTGTTTTGCAGCAATGAGTACGGGGTGACATTCCCGATGGCGGGGAAGATTGTTGTGAAGGGGGATGGGGTGCATCCGTTGTACGCGCAGTTGGCGGCGCAGCCTGATCCGATCGGTGGGGAACCTGAGTGGAACTTTGCCAAGTTTTTGGTGAATCGGAAGGGTGAGGTAGTGATGCGTTTCCCATCGCGGACGGCTCCGGAGGATGCTGGGTTGATCTCGGCGGTTGAGGGGTTGCTTGGCGAAGAATAATCGCAAATTGGCCTTTGTGGGCTCGGTGTTCAAAGGTGCTGGTTGGCAACGGTTTACGGCTTTGTTTGGGCGTCTTAATACAACCTTCATGCCGCAGAATTCGCTTTCGCATGAAAGGCGTGCGAATGTTGTATAAAGGCGAAGAGTTCGCTTTGTTCAACTGATTCTGTAGACATGGAGAGTTGTCATGAAATCACGAAAGTTTGCATCGATGATGGTGGGATTGGCTGCGATGCCTTTGATCGCGATGGGGACGATGATGGGCGGCGGGGTTGACCCTGAGCTCCCGACTTATGAGGCGACCAGCGGCGTTTCGGGAAGCATCAAGTCGATTGGCTCTGACACAATGAACAACCTGATGACTCTTTGGGGGGAGGATTTCAAGAAGTTCTACCCTGCGACTCAGACGGAAGTGGAAGGCAAGGGGTCGTCGACCGCTCCTGCAGCTTTGATCGAGGGTCAATCGCACTTTGGACCGATGTCGCGTCCGATGAAGGGTGCGGAGATGGATAAGTTCGAGGAAGAGTTCGGATATCCTCCGACACCTGTACGGACTGCGATCGACTGTCTTGCGGTGTATGTCCATAAGGATTGTCCGCTCGATGAGATCAGCATTGAAGATCTGACTCGTGTGTACTCGGTCGCTGATGGCGATCTGACATGGGGTGACCTTGGTGTGAATGATCCGAAGTTCAAGTCGCGTCCGATCAATCTGTACGGGCGTAACTCGGCTTCTGGTACTTACGGGTACTTCAAGAAGATCGGTCTCCAGGGGAACGATTACAAGGCATCGGTTAAAGAGCAACCTGGTTCATCGGCTGTGGTTCAAGCGGTCACGACTGATTTGTATGGCTTGGGTTACTCAGGCATCGGATACAAGACCGCAGGTGTTAAAGCACTGTCAGTTTCGTACGATGGGTACGATGCGGTCGATGCAACGGCAGAAAATGCCTATTCGGGTGAGTACCCGATCGCTCGCTTCTTGTATCTCTATGTGAATGCTGATCCTACGACCGGCATCACTGATCCGCTGCGTGCTGAGTTCATCAAGATGGTGTTCTCGCAATCGGGTCAAGAGATCGTTGTGAAGGATGGGTACTTCCCAGTTCCTGCAAGTATCGCGCGTGAAGACCTTGAGGCACTCAAGATCGGCTATGATTTTTGAGTGACTGGTTCAAACGAACAAATGAAGACTGAAACGCAGAGTCGTTCTCGGGCGTCGCGCCGGTTGCATGCAACCGACGCGGCGGCCGAGTTTGTTGTGACGGTTGGTGGGTTCGCGGTGCTTGCGGCGGTGCTTGGTATCTGTGTGTACCTTGCGTGGGTTGTGGTGCCGTTGTTCTCCTCTGGTGTTGCTGAGGAAGGGCTTGAGTTTGAGGGGCAGCGGGCCGGGCTTCCGTACGGGGTGTACCTCGATCCGTATGGTGAGGTGGCGGTGATGAGCGACGCGGATGGGGGACGCGTTGTTGGGCTGCTGGAGAATGAAGATCTTGGGTGGCTTGGTGAACACGGCGGTGGTGTTTCTGATGGTGCTGTTGAAATCAGTGAGTCATCTGCTCGCAATGGTGAGATGATCGCGCGTGGGTATTCGGATGGCACGGTCCGGCTTGGGTCGATCGAGTTCTCAACGAGATTGCTTGCGGCTGGGAGTGAGGTCGGGGATGGGGTTGGGTACAGCTCTGTGCTTGAGGATGGTCGGATTCGTCGTGTCGATGCGGAGGAGTCCTTTGGGGAGTCGCTTTCATTCAAAGCTGGCGACGGGGCGGTGGTGCTGGTCGATTACCAGATTGATCCAACAGGGAAGACAGTGCTCGCGGGGCTGCGTGCGGATGGGACTGTTGTGGTTTCGAGTGTGCGGACGATTCGGCCGCTTGGTGGGGGGGCAGCGAGG
>JARGNC010000087.1 GCA_029212425.1 Phycisphaerales bacterium | reverse complement strand
GACTACATCCCGTTCTACGACCCAGCTCGCGCCGAGCAAATGGGTGGGCAAGACAAGTTCATCCAATACGCGTGCGATCGTTTGCAAGAGTACATCGCCCGCTACCCCAACGAGCACGCGTGTTTCATCTTCGAACTCGTCCAAGGCGAAGGCGGCTTCAACACCGCACCACGCGAGTTCCATGTCGCGCTCATGGAGATCTGTAAAGCGAACAACATCGCGGTCTGGGACGACGAGATCCAGTCCTTCGGACGCACCGAAGAGATGTTCGCCTACGAAATGTACGATCTTGGTGAATACATCGATGTCTTCTGTGTCGGGAAGATGACCCAAGCGTGCGCAACGCTCTACACCGAAGAATACAACCCGAAGCCGGGCCTGCTCTCAGGCACATTCACCGGCGCAACCGTCGACTTCACTGTTGGCAACGCACTCCTCGACGAGTTGATCGAAGGAAACCACTACGGCAAAGACGGCAACTTCGCTAAGCACCACGCGGAGTTCCGCAAGCATGTTGATGCACTGGTCGCGAAGCACCCGGATTGGTTCCCAGAGGGAGACGACTTTACCGAGTTCTCCGGCGGTGTTGGAGGCATGATGCGGTTCACTCCGTTCGGCGGAGATAAGGACAAGGTCATCGCTGCTTGTAAAGCAGCGTACGACGAAGGTGTGATCTGCTTCTGGTGTGGTCACGGCCCGTTCCATGTACGCATGCTCCCACCGCTCCCAGTGATGAAAATGGAAGACTGGCCAAAGGTCTTCGAGTGTCTCGAGCGTGCACTCGCCAAAGCAGCGGGCTAATCCAATCTCTGAACACCTCCAAGGAGCACGCACATGGACCGACTCAGAGAAGCTAGGCCAGAAGACCTCGACACATTGCTTGAACTGGCGCATACAGGGAACTTCATCAACCTCCCCCCGTTCAAAGATCGCATCGCCGAGATGTTGTCAATCTCTGCACGCTCATTCGATGCTGTCCGAGAATCCGTAAACGCGCCGGAAGGTCACGACCGCACGCACGACAACTACATGTTCGTGCTTGAGTCTGACGAAGGGAAATGCCTAGGGACCTCCGCAATTCGCGGCGGGATGATCGCGACTGATCACCCAAACCTCTCCTACCAGCTCCTCAAAATCGTACGCGAATCCACACTGCTCTCGAAAAAGGTTCACGCGCCGGATCAACCAGACAACGACCATGACCGCATGATCGTTTCGGGTCGTATGGAGCATGTCTACGCGATCCTGTTCCAGGACAACGCGTGCCCAACCGAACTTGGGGGCAATGTCATGCGCCACGACGCGCGAGGCCGTGGGCTCGGGAAGCTGCTGAGCTACTCAAGATTCCATTATCTGAAACGACACACGGACTGGTTCTCGGATCGCATCCTCGCTGAAATGATGGCGCCGATCGACGAGTACAACGATGGCACCCCGTTCTGGAGAGGCGTTATCCGCAAGTTCATCAACATGTCTTACGAAGACGCGGACCGACTCTCAACACACCAAGACAAACGCGAGTTCATGTACGAACTGCTCCCAAAGTTTGTCAATCTTTCACTCCTCGCAGACGATGTCCTCTCATCACTCGGCGGAGTCGGAATCGCAACAAGACCCGCAGCAGAAATGCTCCGTGATCTTGGATTCACAACCACGCACCGCATCGACCCATTCGATGCAGGACCGCACCTTGAAATGCGACTGAGCAATCTCAAAGCCCTCTCATGCTCTCCGATGCGTGTGCAGGTGGGAGAGCCGGGACGCGATGCAATTGATGTCTTGGTCTCGACCGAAGATTCTCCCGATGGCTATGTCTCGGTCCGTACTCGCGTTGAGCATCCATTCACGCAGGACACCGGGACCGCGCCGGTCATCATCAGCCATACCGCCGCCAATGCTCTCAAGATCGCCAACGGCGCGATGGTCATGGTCAGCCCGATCAGGTTCCAGCCGGATCGCCCTCGACCGCTCCCGATCCCATCAATCCATCTCCGAGATGAGATCAAAAATCGGCGTCCGGACATCAGCGGCCAAAAACTCGCAGCGCTCCCATTCAGCGAAGTCGCAAAGATCATCCAAGACCGCGTCGACGCGATCGCGGACGCACTCAAAGAATCCTGATACACAAACGGGGCTTTAGCCAGAGTTCCGACGCAGGTTTAATACCAACTCAACCTCGCCAACAAGCCGATTCAGTTTGTTTGCGATCTCGTTCGCATTGAGACCCTGTGTCGCAAGTTCATCCACCTGCTCCGGGAAGGTCATCGGATGCGGTGATTCCTGCGGCGCAGTGGATTGAAACCCCCGGTCGATTCGGAAGGTTGGCTCTTTCTCTGTTTCAACAGAACGATCGTTCGGATCGATCCAAGTCCGCTCTGCACGATCCTGATCGAGCCGGGCGCGGTCGAGTGCTTCGGGACACACTCCGCGTGGTTCTTGCTCAACTGGGCTAGTCTTGGACTCATGATCCTTCGTTGCTTCGTGTGGAGTGGGGGAGGCTGCTCGGACCATCTCTTGATTCGCGCGTTCCAGCTGCGCGATCCGCTCTGTTGCCTCAGCTAGCAAAATCTCGATCTTGGTCGCTTTGTTGTCGAGTACTGCACCCATCCGTCGCGTCAGCTCTTCCGCATCGACCATCGCTTTGTGTGAGAGATCCATTGAACCGCTCGCACGCTCATTGAGTCGCTCGATCCGTTCGGAAGGTTGACCCATTGTTCGCGTTTGCTGTTTGCGTTTCGCGGAAGAACGCATCAGTGATCGCATAATGACGATGAACGCCAATACAACACCAGCAGCGAACAACAAACTCGGTCCCATCGGCATCTCTTGGCCGTCCGCCAAGGACTGGAAGAAGCTCTCAGAATCCGATTCTTGCATGGTCTGGTCCATCGCTTCATTCAGATCCTGAGCCGATGCCTGAGGTTGTTCAACCACGGCCTCAGAGTCCGCAGCAGTCCCAGTTGGGACAGCTTGGGCGTTGATTGCCGATTCAGAGGAGGACTCAAGAGCCGTCTGAGAGGTGTCCTGAGGTTTCGTTGTGGGTGTTTCTGGGCCGTACTGCACAATCAGTTCCTTCTGGGTTTCTACACAATATCATCTCCGCATGGACTCTGCCCACCAACCAGCAATCCAAAGCGTGCCAAACCCGGAATTGACCCGGTCGCACCCCCTCGCCGCGCCGGTCCTGCGCCGCTGGAGATTGCTCACCGGCGGCTCATCCACACGCGACGACGACCGAGCAACACTCGTTGCCTGCTCCGGAGGACCAGATTCGACCGCCCTCGCCGCGATTCTTGCTCTGGTCACCCCAAAGCCAATCATCGCACACATCGTTCACGACCTGCGATCGCCAGAGTTGACCTCGCATGACCGAGATGCTGTTGCAGGGATTGCTAACCAACTGGGCTGCACATTCTTCGAGCAGACCATCCGAATCAAAGATCAGCAAGGCAACACCGAGCACAACGCCCGCACAGCTCGGTACGACGCATTGGCACAGATCGCGAACGACCAAAGCATCCGGTACATCGCGACGGGCCACCACGCTGACGATCAACTCGAGACGATGCTCATGAACCTCTCACGAGGTGCGGGACCACGCGGACTCGCAGGTATCCACGACACCCGCTCTTTCCAAGGACTCACCATCATCCGCCCCATGCTCACGATCACGCATGAACAAGCGATTGAAGTTTGCAACCTCGTTTCACTCGATCCGGTCCACGATCACACCAACGACGATGAATCGCTCACCCGAAACCGTATCCGACATCAGCTCCTCCCAGCGATGCGTGAGCTGGACCCAGAGATCGCGTCGCGTGCGAGCACCACGGCAGATTCTTGTCGATCGGTCATCAGCGCACTCCGCCAACTGGTCGAGCAACACATCTGGTCTCACGCAACACTTGAACCAAACTCGGTGCGCTTCACGCGAGATCAACTCCGCACACAACCCGAAGCCGCGCTGTATGAGGTATTCCTACTCGCGATCGACCATCTCGAGCATGATGCCGGACATGATCAAATGAACAACCAATCCATTCTGGATGCGTCCCGCGTCATCAAGGATTCGTCAACCGAGCCACGAACCTGCCGTCTTGGTCCTATCGTATTGAATATCACCGCAAGCCAAATCATCATCACCACTTCGACCAACGGAACCACTTCATGACCGACCAACCCACACCAACCATCACCCTTGTCGGACACTGCCGTCCTGATGTCTTTGCCCTGACCGCCGCGATCCGAGGTTTCATTCCCAAAGCGGAGGTCAATAGCATCAACTCCACATCGGAACTGAGTGAGCCGTCCGATTTGTACCTCGTCAATCGAGTGCTCGATGGTCGATTCGAGAATGAATCAGGCATCGAACTCATCCGCAATCTCCCAGAGGGATCACCTCCCGCGATTCTCATCACGAACATCGAAGAACACGCGCAGACCGCTCTCGAAGCCGGCGCGCTCCCGGGGTTCGGCAAAGCCGACTCCCGATCACCCAAAGCCGAGCAAGCCCTCCGCAACGCTCTCAAAATGGAATCCGCATAAATGATCGATACCGCAATCAAAGTCTCAGAGTACCAAGCCCGCCGAAAGAAAGTCCTCAACGCGCTCAAGGGCTCCGTCGGTCTTGTGATGTCGGGAGACGGCGCGCCACCACTCCGCGGCGAATGGTTCCCCAACTTCGACTTCAAATACCTCACCGGGATCGGGAACGAACCCGGCGCAATGGTCCTCTTCGATCCATCCAACCCAGACCCAAAGCGCCGATGCATGCTCCTGCTCAAGCCCGTCAATCCTGAGATGGATGTCTGGGACGGATACCGCGATCTCGTCACCGAAAAACTCCGCAAGGCCACGGGATTCGAATCCATCTTCCGCACCAACTTCCTCCCAAGACTCCTCGGTGAAGCCGCCAAGCGCACCAAGTCCATGACCTGCCTTCACCCGCTCTCAACCTACACCCAGCCGGTCTCTGCAGACCTCGATCTCTTCCAAAAACTCTCCTCCCGAATCCCCGGCTCCGCAATCCATGACCGCTCAGAACTGCTCACCGAACTCCGGATGGTCAAAAGCCCAGCAGAGATCAAGCACATCCGCTCAGCGATCAAAGCAACCGCCGAGGGAATCGACCGCGTGTTCAAAGCCGCGAAGCCGGGAATCAATGAACGCGAACTCCACAACGCGCTGCTCAGTGGGTTTACCGATATGGGCGCCAAAGTCGTCGCGTTCGATCCCATCGTTGGTTCCGGTGTCCGCTCGACCATCCTGCACTACAAAGAGAACGACCAAGCAACAACCGATGGTGATCTCATGGTCCTCGACTGCGGCGCAGAAATCAACGGGTACGCATCAGACATCACCCGCACCATCCCCATCAGCGGCAAGTTCTCCAAGCGTCAGCGTGAGGTGTACGAGATCGTCCTCAAAGCACAGCGTGCGTCCATCAAAGCCGTCAAACCTGGCGCGACGATGCTTCAGGTCGACGCCGCCGCACGCAATGTGATCACGGATGCCGGATACGGAGACTACTTCCTCCATTCCATCGGTCACCACATGGGACTCGAAACACACGATCCAGGAGCAAACTCAGCGAAGCTCAAGCCCGGCATGGTCGTGACCATCGAACCCGGGATCTACATCAAAGATGAAGCGATCGGTATCCGTCTCGAAGACGACATCCTCGTCACAAAGGACGGCCGTCAGAACCTCTCCTCATCCATCCCGATCTCGGTCAAGGATGTTGAAGCGGCGATGAAAGCCCGTTCGAAGAAGTAGGTTTAGTTGACCAGCTTCCGAGCGTCGATGATCAGCTTGTCAACCTCGTCCGAATCGTCGTACCGGTACAGCCCGATGACCTTGCGATCTGGTCCAAGCAGGATCAAGCGTGTCGGATGGTTGATGAGTCTGCCAGCGTCTTCGCTATCGCTTGGATCACCTAGATCAAACTTGAGCCCATCCCGCACCATCGTCGCAACGACTTCGGGATCGCCAGTCGCAAAGTGCCAGCGATCTTGGTCGGCGCGGTAGAGGTTTGCGTACGCATCAATCGCTTCAGGTGAATCCACATCCCCATCGATCGAGATGCTCATAAATCTCAATCCAGTCCCAGCAGTTGATTGCTGGACGCGATGCATCGCTTGCGTCATCCCAGGGCACCACAGCGGGCACGAGGTAAAGAAGAAATCGACAACGGTGTACTCGCCGTCAAGCACTTTGTGGGAGATCGGTTCGCCATATCGATCGGTGAGCGTGAACTCAGGAACATAAAACTCCGAGTACAGATTCTCGCTCTCAGGAGTCAACTCCACCATCGGCTGTACTTCACCAGCAACAGGTTTGGAGTTCCGAAGCGCGATCACCGAAAATATACCCAGTACAAAGACAGTGAGTGCGAGCAGGATCATCGAGCGATTGAGTGTTCTTTGAGACATGACGGAGTGTAGTCGCAATGATCTGCGATGAGACCTACTCGGATAGCGTTGCACGCCGCTTTGTCGCCTGTCCCATGACCGCGACCGCGAGCACCACGCACGCTCCTGCAAAGCCGACTGAAACAATCCAGTCCAGACCCACAGGCATCCCCTCGATCCCAGTCATCCCAAGCGAGCTTCTGATCGCAGAATGCGCCCAGCTCAGCGGATTGACCATCGCGACCATCCGCAGCCAACCCGCGGCATCATTGATTGGGAACACCGCACCCGAGGTTAACCACATCGGCATCAATACCGCATTCATAATCCCGTGGAATCCCTGCGACGAATCCACAATCCACGCAAGCCCCAGCCCCAACCCAATGAGCGCGACCGAAATCAACGCAAGACCAAAGCACGCGCCGACAACCCCAACAATCGACAGCTCCGCGCCAACAAACGGCAGCGACGCAAGCACCACCAATCCCTGCAACATCGCAACCAACGCACCCGCCCCGACCTTCCCCGCAACGATGCTCCAGCGAGGAGCGGGGGAGATGAGCGCCGCGCGGAGCACGCCGTCGTGCCGATCCTGAATCAGCGAGATCGACGCGAAGATCGACGCGAACATGACGGTGAGCGACGCAACGCCGGGAATCATGTACGCGGTGAGGTTCTGGTCCGTGTTGTCCTGTCCGATCGCACCAGAAAATCCACCTACAAAGAACGCCCAGACCAGCATCGGCGTGAGAATGCTCGCAACAATTCTTGATGGCTGCCGAACCTGACGGATCAGTTCACGCTTCCCAAGTGCAACAGCCGCTTGAAAACCGCTCATGCGCCACCCCCTGAAAAGGTAGACCGAGCGTGCCAGAGATAGACGTCTTCGAGCGTGGGTGCCGCGAGCGTGACCGATTCGGGATCGCCCGGACATGATCCTGCATTCTCCGGATTGGCATGCGAGATCAACACATCATTCCCACGCGACACGCAAGGACACCCGATCGACTCACTCCAAGCTTCTACAGTGGGGGCATCGTCAGTGCGGATACGCAGAACATGAGATCCAAGCGATTGGGTGAGCGCAGCGGGAGAGCCATCAACCACGATCTTTCCGTTCGCGATTAAAATCACCCGATCAGCTCGCTGAGCTTCCTCCGTCAGGTGGGTTGCGTACAAAACGGACATCTCGGATGCGGCTCGGATCGAATCCAGCGCGGACCAAAGCGTTGCGCGTGCTTCAACATCCAATCCAGAAGTCGGTTCATCAAGCAACAGCACGCCAGGTTCGGGAAGCAATGCACGCGCGACATCGGTCCGTCTTTTGAGCCCCCCAGAAAGATGCCGGACCTGCTGATTCAAGCGATCCTTAAGTCCAAGCTTGTTGACGAGCGATCCGATCCCATCTTGGATCGCATCCTTCCCCATCCCATGCAACGCGCCCGCGAGTTCAAGATTCTCCCGAACCGTCAGCAGCTCGTCAAGTGCTGGCGTCTGAAACACCACACCCATCCCATCGTCCTCGTTCTGAAGAACTGTTCCACTCTGAGGCGCTTGTGTTCCCGCGAGCACACCCATGAGCGTGGATTTACCAGCCCCGTTGGGACCAAGCAACGCGATGGATTCATCACAAATCGTAAGTGAAACGCCATCGAGCGCGACTCGGTCGCCGTCTTTGTTCGGATAGACCACCTGGAGTTGATCAACCTCGATCTTCCGCATCACAGAACTGTCCTGATGAGTGCTTCAGCAACAAACACCGTCATGTACACCGGGAGATGAATGATCGATCCAAAGAACACCGTCCGCGCCGCTTTGTCCGTCCTCGAGCGAGCAAACTTGATCGACAACCACACCAGCGCCAATCCGAGCACGATCCCCGTCCCGCCGGTCACCCATCCGCTCAGTTCAGGAATGATCTTCATCGGGAGCAGCGACACCGGGATCATCAACAGCGACGAACCGATCATGACCGCCGCGGTGTGATTCCCCGATTCGTCGACGCTCGGAAGCATCCGGAATCCACCCTTCTCGTAATCAACCCTGCACATCCACGCGATCGCAAAGAAGTGGGGCATCTGCCACACGAACATCAGGATGAACAACATCAATCCGATCGGGTCCAGCAACGGTTCAAACCCTGTTCCCGGAGCAACCGCAGCGGTCCCAATCATCGTCGGCAGCGCGCCCGGAACCGCGCCGATCAGTGTGTTGGTGATGGTCTTGGTTTTGAGAGGCGTATACATCAACACATAGCTGATCGCCGTAAACACCGCGATCAGCGCGGGCATCAACCCCATCGTGAGCCAAAGCACTCCTGAACCTGCTGTGCACATGAACAAGCCAAACCCAAGCACGAACCGGTCCGACAACCGTGTCGAAGGGATCGGGCGTGTCTTCGTCCGCTCCATGAGTGCATCGAGATCCGACTCATACCACATATTGAGCGCGTTCGCGCCACCCGATGCCATCGAGGTTCCGATCAAGCATCCAACAATCAGCACGATCCAGTGCGTCACTCCGGTGGTCCCGTAGTGAAGTCCACCGATCAATAGTCCGACCAGCGCCGTGATCGTGACCAGCTTCGTAATCCCAGGCTTCGTCAGCTCAATACACGCGCCAAACACCCCCGAAGCACGCCCCGCCGTTTCGGTTTGGCAGGTTTCTTGGGGACTCGATTCGGTTGTCGATTGGATCGCTTCGCTCACGCAGGATCGTAGCCCGATCCATCACGGAGAAGGCACAATCAGATCAACCCAAACCGGGAAATGATCCGATGTCGAGCCGTCCTCAACCCCAAATCTCCAGATCCCGGATTCAAGCACCGTCAGATCATGTGATGGAAGCACATAATCCACCCGCAATCGGAAAGACGAAGTATCCGTTGGATCAAGCCCGTCGACTTCGATCTCAGATTCCGGTACAACAAGACTTTGAATCCGCTCCGATTCCAGCAAGAATGTATTGATCGGATCACCCAATGAACTCCCATCCACAGGATCCGCATTCAGATCTCCAAGGATCACAAACGACGCGCCATCCTGCAGCCCACCACGAACCCCAGTGTCGTCGTACAGCGAGTCACTGCCATCGATGTATTCGCGGATCAGTTTGATCTCATCGCGGTTCCGATGCTTGTTCCGCTTCTCAGCACCATCGAACGCCGGAGGCGTTGGATGCGAGATCAACGCATGCACCACCGCACCACTGGGGAGCGTGATCGGGACATCGGCAAAGGATTTCGAGGACAGCCGAAAGATGTCCCACTGTGCATCCGTGTAATACGCCGATCCGTCCGGATTCGTCGGCGCGATCGCACCCGGAAGATCATTCCACAAAAACTTTTGGAAGGTGCGGATCGAATCCGCTTCGATGGTGAGTCTTGGATCGACAAGCAACGCCATGCCGTATTGTCCTGGGAACCCACCAAACCCGAAGCAATCACCGCCGTACGCTCGTTGTTCTGGTGTCTGCTTGATGGACTTTGGAGGAACCGTATCGAAAATGGAACCCGAATGATCGAGATCCAATCCAGAATGAACCCCAGTATTGGTCCCAGGCGTGTAGCTGACGAACCTGATCGGCTCCAATCCCTCACCCTGCGGCACCAAGAGATAGTTGCGTAGAAATAAATCCGCCGTGCTCTCAACAATCGGATTATCGATGGTCTCGATCTCATTGAGCAGCAGCACATTGGGACGCACCCGCTGGATAACCTCCGCAATGCGGGACAGCCGCTCATTTCCAAGCTTGCTCGCCTCAGCATGCCGAACATCTTCGATATTGAAGGTCATCACCCGGATCGCGACATCCTGAGCCATCGCATCAGATGAGTTCAGAAAGAGCATCAAAAACAAAGCGAGCGGTTTCCATCGGCGTGCTATCATGCCCCTATTGAAGACCGTCGGCATCGCACATGCAACCGCCGACCAAATCGAAGCCCCGATAGCTCAGCTGGATAGAGCAGCGGACTTCTAATCCGCAGGTCGAAGGT
>JARGNC010000086.1 GCA_029212425.1 Phycisphaerales bacterium | reverse complement strand
GTGCGAGTAGAACCAGAAGAAGTGCTGGAAGAGCACCGGGTCGCCGCCGAGGGCGGGGTCAAAGATGCCGATGCCCAGGACCCGCTCGGCGCACAGCAGCAGCAACGTGATCGCGAGCACCGGGGTGGCGAGGATCTGGATGATCGCCGTGGCGTAGATTGCCCACAGGAACAGCGGCATCTTGAACCAAGTCATGCCATCTGGGCGCAACTTGTGGATCGTGACCAGCATGTTCAAGCCGGTGAAGATCGAGCTAAAGCCCAGAATGAAGGCGCCCGTGGTCGCAAAGACCACTGCGGTGTCCGTCTCGAGCGAGTACGGCGCGTAGAAGGTCCAACCGGTATCGACACCACCGAGCAGGATGGAGAAGACGCCAAAGAGACTTCCGAAGACATAGATGTACCAGCTGAGGAGGTTGAGTCTTGGGAACGCAACATCCTTTGCGCCCAGCATGATCGGGAGGAAGAAGTTTCCGAGCGATGCGGGGATCGAGGGGACGATGAACATGAAGACCATGACCGCGCCGTGGAGGGTGAACATGCGGTTGTAGACTTCGTTGGCGCTGTTGGCGCCCATGATGTCTTTGAGTCCTGCGAGTCGTTCGCCGGTGACTGTGGTGATCATCTCACCGGTCGCGGCGTCCATAGTCTCGACGGTGCGGACGGGATCGAGGAGTTCGTAGCGGACGAGGAGTGCTGCTACGCCACCGATGAAGAACATGAACATGATGGCAAAGAGGTACATGATGCCGATCTTTTTGTGATCGACGGTGGACATCCATTGCCAAACTTTCCCGATGACTCCGGGAGGGCCTGAGAAGTAGGAGCCTTCATCGTGATGTGCGTGGTCGTTGCTTGTCATTAGCCTTCGCTCCCGGCGGTGTCGTCCGCTTGCTGATTGTCTTCGCTGCTCTCACCTGCGTTTGGATCGCGGTCGGAGAGGGATTCGATGTATCTGAGAAGTCCTTCGATGTCTGTGTCGGAGAGTTGTCCTTGGAATGAAGGCATCGAAGGTACATATCCGCTGACGACCTTTGCGTTGGGGTCGAGGATGGATTCGCGGATGTAGTTTGCGTCGCGCTGGACGGTGGTCCCGTCGGCGAGGGCGGCTTCGTATCCGAATCCGGTGGTGCCGTTGGTGGAGGCCCATGTTGGACCGGTGCCTGGTGTGCCGTCAACGGAGTGGCAGATGGAGCACATGGTTTTGTGGATGGATTTACCAAGCTCGATTGGATCCTTTGGCGTGGCCCATTCCTTGATTTTCGCTTGGTAGATTTCGTCTGGGACGACGCGGAGGGTTGCGGCCATGCGGGAGTGTTCGTCGCCGCAGTATTCCGCACAGAAGATCCACATATCGCGTCCTTGGATCTGCTGACCGGTGGTGTTGTCGGTCACGATGTCGGAGCTACGGAGCTTTGGAGTTTGGAAGCCGTATCCGGTGTAGCGGTTCGGCATGACATCCATCTTGGTGCGGAACTCTGGGATCCAGAATGAGTGGATCACATCTTGTGAGTGCATGCGGAGACGGACGGCGGTGTTCTCTGGGACATAGAAGACTGGGTATTCGAGACCTGTTGCTTTGACCCAGGTGTCTGCTTCACCAGTTTCGACTTGGCTCATGTTGTCGTAGACAGAGAGGAAGTTTGTTTCTGGTGAGGTGGCGCCGTTGGGATAGGTGACTTTCCATGCCCATTTCCATGCGTCGACTTTGAGTTCCATCGCGGATTCTGGGGAGACCATTTTCATCGCGTATCCACGGAAGCCGAGGACGAACATGACGAGCATGGATGCGGATGGGACGACGGTCCAGAGGATCTCGAGGTTGAGATTGTGGTGCGGGGATGGTTGAGCTGGAACGCCTGGCTTGCGGCGGTACTTGATGACCCAGTAGACCATGAGCGCCATGAGGATGACGAAGCAGATGATGGAGAACCAGAGGATCATCATGAAGAGGCCGTCGGACCATGCGGCGGCTTCCGAGGCGCCGTGGCCTCCAAAGATGATTTTCTGGAAGAATGACATATTCGCTTCTGCGAGCGTCGGCATATTCATGACATCTGCCCCGGGGCTGCGCCGGCGGTGTTGCCGGCGGTTGTTGATGAACTTGAGTGTGTTGAATCTGACTGTTCGATTGCTTGTGCGTTTGCGAGTCTCTTCTTCTGGCGGGTGCGCTCACCCATGAACAGGAGACCGATGATGACGGCGAGGATGATGGCGCTGAGTCCAGCACCGATCTGCATGACGCGGAAGGCGACGAGGGAGTAGGACCCTGCGAGCGGGTCGTAGCGGTAGCAGAAGTGGAGGATGCGATCACCGATGGAAGCGGCGATTTTGCCTTGCGATGCGTCGAGGAGTGTGAGTTTGAGGTCTTGGGTTGGGTAGTCGTAGCCGTAGATGTAGCGTGTGAGGATACCTTCAGGAGATACAGCCATCAGCGAGATTGGGTGTGCGTATTCGCCTCCAGCGATTTCGTTGAATGCGAAACCAACAGAGTTTGCGAGTGCTTTGATCGATTCTTCTGATCCTGTGAAGAACTCGATCCCGGATTTGACGGCTGGGTTGGTCTTTGAGCGTTCGTAGGTGCGGACGAAGTCTTCGCGTTTGTTGAGCGCTTGGGTGGAGCTTTCGCGGTGATCGAAGCTGATGACGAGGATGCGGTAGTCTTCACCTGCGGTGTAGTCGAGGTCGTTGATGGTGTTTCCGAGCGATCGGAGGACTGTTGGACAGACGATCGGGCATTCGTAGTAGACGAGGGCGAGGATGGTTGGTTTGTCGTCGAGGAAGTACTGAGCGAGTGCGACATCGCGTCCGTCGGCGGTGGTGAAGACCGCGTCCATCGGGAGCTTGGCGCCTTGGGATTCGAGGAGGTCTACGCCGTTGAGTTGGCGGATTTCTTCTTTGTCAAGCACGCGCTGCGCCGATGCGGGCGTAGCGATCGCGATGGTCATCAGTGTGATGAGCAGTGCGATGATCGGGTTGTGCTTGACGATTTGGTTCATGCTTTGGTGATTAGTTGTTTGCGTAGTCTGCGATGACTTGATCCATTGCGGATTCGAGTGGTTGGTGTGCGGTGGTTTCGTTGACCCAGCCGTAGGAGTTGAGTCGTTCGAGGGTTGCTTGTTTTTCTTCCCATGTCGGCGCGGAGAGCGCGGAGGTTTCGCTGACTTCTTGGCGGTAGTTTGACATGAAGTTGTCGAAGTACGCGACGAGGATGAAGATGACCGCGAGTACGCCGAGGACCATGAGGATGAGGGTGATGCCCAGTGCCTTTGGTGATGCGGTTGCGGTATGCGCTTCTTGTGGTGGCGCGTCGTTTGAGTGGTCGTGGAATGCGTCGGTCATTGTGTTGTTCCTTGGTCTATGGATCTATTCGATGGTTGGCTTCGATTAGATATGGGTTTAGACATAGTTCTTGTGGCTCAATGCTTCATGGAGCATTGGGTCTTTGGTTGGGATGAGTGGTGACTTGGTCATTTTCATGGTGGCGAACCAGCCGTAGATCATGACGACACCGAGTACGGACGCGACGGTGATGAGGTGCTCGGAGATTTTTGGAGTAGCGTGTGATGGGTCTTGGACCGCGAGCATTGGGAGGATGATCCATGCCATGTCCAGAGCGATCATCACGAGGATGTAGGCACCCATGATCGAGAGGAGCTTTGGGCTCCGCTTGATTGGACGCCAGATCAGGACGAGGAACGGGAAGATGAAGTGACCGATGATCATGACTTTGAAGAGCCAATCGAATCCGATTTCTCGCCGGGCGGTAAACCACATGGTTTCTTCAGGGATGTTGGAGTACCAGATCAGGAAGTACTGGGAGAAGGTGACATAGGTCCAGAAGACGATGAACGCGAACACGAGTTTGCCCAGGTCGTGGAAGTGTTCGTTGGTGACGACGCCTTGGAGTTTGCCTGCAGATTTGGTGAGGGTCATGACGATCGCGATTGTGGATGCTGAACCCAGCGCGCAGGATGCGAAGAAGTAGACACCCCACATGGTGGAGAAGAATCGGTAATCGAGCGACATGAGGAAGTCGAAGGCGCAGAAGGTGGTCGAGAGTGCGAAGACCGGGATGCCGAAGCTGGACCAGAAGCGTGCTTTGCGTCCGAGTGCGCGATCTCCGGTTTCGTCTGACTTGCGTGACCATCCGAGGAGGAGACGCGAGAGGACGATCCAACAGATTGCGTAGATGAAGACACGGATGATGAAGAAGTTCGCGTTGAGGTATGGCGCTTTGACTTCGAGGAGGTGGTTGCCTTCGCGGACTGCTGGATCGAGCCAGGTCAGGAGGACGCCTTGGTTGAGGACCTCGATGATCGCGATTGCGATGAGGCACAGCGCGGGGATCCAGACAAGCGACGCGAGGTTTTCGAACTGTCGGCGCATCGTGATGGACCATCCAGCGTTGAGTGCGTGGAAGACCATTGTCCAGAAGAGCGAGCCGAGCGAGATCGCGAGGATGGTGAAGATACCGATCTCAAGACCTGCGAGGGTGTGGCTGAAGCTGACGGAGAAGATACCGATTGCGGAAACAACGAGCATCAGCAGTCCGACGACAAGCATCGGGAGGCCGATCTTCGAGGCGACCGCTTTGGGCATCGAGATGTTGTCTTCGTGCAGACGCGCGTCTTTGGCGAAGGACTCAAGGCGGTGCGCCCATTGTTCATCGCTCAATGCGGTGATGTCTGGTGCTGGATGGTTTGCGGCGATCTGGCTCATTGGTCTCCCCCGCTGTTGTCAGTGGTGGTTTCAGAGGTGGTGTCCGCTTGTTCTGCCGCAGGTGGGTTCCCGAGCTGAGCACGGGTTGCTGCGTCGAGCGTGGATGGATCTACTGACTGAGCGGTCTGGAGGACGCGGAGGTAGGCAACGATGGCCCAAGCGTCTTGCTCGTTGACAGCGTGCTTGTAGGAAGGCATGCGGATGGTGCCTTCGGGGGTGTAGAGGCCTTCGCGGATGATGTGGAAGAGGTAGCCGTCTTTGCCGCCGTCTTGGGTCGCGTCTTGGAAGCGAGGATCACCGACGAGGTTTGCAGGTGCGATGGACCAGAGGCGTCCGACGGTTCCTGAGTCTCCGCCTTGCCCGTCGAAGCCGTGGCACATGGAGCAGTAGATGTTGAAGCGTTCTTGTCCACGCATGATGAGTTGTTTGTTGACTTCAACAGGCATGCGTTCGAGGTATTGCGGTGTTTCGGAATCTTGTGATCCCGCGACGAGACCGAAGTAGAAGGATTCATCGCCTTTGAGCATCGCGTCGCGGTCTGCGACGATTTTGCTTGCCCACGCTTGATCACCGAGGTTGGTGGTGTCGTGGGTGGTGTTTCCGAATGGGACGGTGCCTTCGACGAGTGTGCGGTTGGTGCGGCCGTCGGTCCAGAACTCGGTCTCTGATTGAGGCTTGAGTTTTGGTTGGTAGTCCATGTCTGGGAAGAAGCGGCGAGGCGGCTTATCGGTGCGGTCGCCGCGGCATCCGCCGAGGACTGTGATGGCTGACCCAAGCATGACCACGCTCAGGAGCATGGTGATGCTCTTGGTTGCGATGGTGTTTGGTTGTGTGTGTGTCGTCTTCATCGTGTTCCTTGGGTGAACTTCTTTTGGGTTTGGCTCGGTGGTCCGCTTGGGTTTAGTCATCATCCTCGATGAGTGCGATGTCGGTGCCGCCTGCTTTTTCGAGTAGGGCGCGAGTGGCGCTCGGATCAAACTTGGGGTCGTGCGACTCGATGCAGATCATGAAGCGGTCGTCGCTGACTTTGTAGAAGCGTTCATGGCTAAAGAGCGGGTGGTGGAATCGTGGGAGTCCGTTGAGCGCGAGCATTCCGAAGATACACATGAATGCGGTCAGGAGGATGCCGAGCTCGAACATGACTGGGACGAACGGTTCCCAAGCGTCGAAGGGCTTGCCTTGGACGACGGTTGGGTAGAGGAAGGTTGTGGTTCCCCACTGGAGCAGGGCACCGATAGAGACTCCGGTGATCGCGGCGGCGCCGGCCATCATCGGGAGTTTGGTTGGTTTGAATCCCATCGCGGTTTCGATGTCGTGGATCGGGAATGGAGAGTGGACATCCCATTTGGAGTATCCAGCGTCGCGGACCATTTCCGCGGCGTGGAAGACCTTGGGTGTTTCGTGGAACTCGGCGACCATGCCGTGGATTCGGTTTCCGGATTCGCTGACATACTTTGGTGCTGGTTTGCGGACCAGCATCGGGAAGTAGTCTGCTGCGAAAGAGATCAGGTCTTTGTGGTTCATATCTGGATCTCCTTTCTTAGTGGTCGTCGTGGGTGTGGGATTGTGGCATCACGACCTTGAGCTCTGAGAGCGCGAAGACCGGGAGGAACTTGAGGAACAAGAGGAAGAGGGTCATGAAGATGCCGCAGGATCCGACGAAGGTGAGGATGTCGACCCATGTTGGGAAGAACATGTGCCATTCACCCGGGAGGAACGCGCGGTGGATTGAGGTCACGATAATTACGAATCGTTCGAACCACATTCCGACGGTCACGAAGGATGCGACGATCCAGATGACGAGCGGGTTCTGGCGCATTTTGCGGAACCAGAAGAGCTGTGGTGTTGCGACGTTGCAGAAGATCATGGTCCAGTAGGCCCACCAGTATGGGGCTTTGGCTGGATTGACGCGGTTGTTTGCGAAGACGGAGAATTCGAACTGGTTCCCGGAGTACCACGCGATGAAGAACTCCATGCCGTACGCGAAACCGACCATGGTTCCTGTAAGGAGGAGGATCTTTGCCATGTTCTCGAGGTGGCGTTTGGTGAGCAGGTCGGAGAAGTTTGGGAGAATCACGCGGAGCGGGATCATCAACCAGAGCACCATCGCGAAACCACCAAAGACTGCACCCGCGACGAAGTATGGCGGGAAGATGGTGGTGTGCCAACCTGGGATGATTGAGGTTGCAAAGTCAAAGGAAACGATGGAGTGCACGGAGAGCACGAGCGGGGTCGAGATCCCTGCGAGGATGAGGTACGCTTTTTCGTAGCGGTGCCAGTGGCGGCTTGAGAATCGCCATCCGAGCGACATGATGCCGTAGATCAGGACGCGGAGTTGGTCCGGCTTTGGGAGCATCGGGACGACGATGTCGTTTCCGATCGGCATCGGAATAGCCATCGGGCGTGAGACGCCTTTGGTCAGACGCATGTACGCACGATCGCGGAGTGTCGCGACATCAGGGATCATTCCCATGTACCAGAAGAGGAGCGACACGGTCGCGTAGGTCGAGACCGCGAACACATCCCAGAGGAGCGGTGAGCGGAAGTTTGGCCAGATGCCGTTGGAGTTTGGGATCGGTGCGAGGAACCATGCGAACCATGCACGGCCGACGTGAATCCCTGGGAAGATGCCTGCACAGATCACCGCGAAGATGGTCATCGCTTCAGCGGAGCGGTTCACGGCGGTGCGCCAGTTTTGCTTGAGGAGACAGAGAATCGCGGAGATGAGCGTTCCCGCGTGACCGATACCGATCCAGAACACGAAGTTGGTGATGTCCCATGCCCAGTCGACCTGGTTGTTGAGACCCCAGACCCCGACGCCGGTGATGATCAGGTAAAGGATCATGCCGGTCCCGAGCGCTGCGATGGACGAGGTGATCGTCAGTGCGGCGAGCCAGGGCTTGGGCATTTTCGCTTCGGCGTATCCACAGACGATGTTCGTGACATCTTCGAAGGAGCGATCGCCGAGCACGCAGGGTGCGCGTTTGCCTGGATCCTCGGTGAGGGTGCCGTCGTCGCTGGTTCCCGGGATGATCGGGGTCGAGCGTGCAACGGGCTGCTCTCCGGGCTGGAGCCCGTGCATGCGCCTTGCGAGGGATTCATCTGGTTGGATTGCACTCATGGTCGAGTTCTCTCCGCAGCGTCAGTGCTGCATGTATTGCTGATGGGGTTAGCTGATGACCTTGAGGCTCATCGAGTAACCCTGGTCGAGGTACTTCTTAACGGAATCGGTGAACACGGCGGAGTGTGCTTCGCCGTGGGAATCTGCTGGTGCGTCGTGACCGGAGTCGTGATCTTCGTTTGGATGGACTTCGTCGTGCGAGTCTGATCCATGCGATCCGGCTTTGTGTCCGTCGCCGTGACCACCAGAGTGGTCCAATGGATCGTGCAGGTCATAGACACGGATCGCGGGGTTCGGATTGCGGACACGCATCATGTGTGTGGTGCGTGGACGCGTGTTGAGGTATCCGAGCAACGCGTAGGTGCGGTGCGAGTCGCGTTCGCTAGTGACGCGCGAGTTTGGATCGAGGATGTCACCGAACGCGATCGCGTCGGTCGGGCATGCCTGCTGACACGCGACCTCGAAGAACCCATCGGGGATTGGTCCGATCTGGTCTTTCTCGCTCCAGATGCCTTGGACTTTGACATCTTGGCGTGCCGCGTTGACACGCTGGATGCAGTAGGTGCACTTCTCGATGACACCACGGCTGCGGACGGTGACATCTGGATTGAACTTCATCTTGCTGATCTCGTCGAGCTTCTTGCGGAGGCGCGGCGGGATGAGATTCTGGTTGAAGGTGCGATCTTCGCCTGCGGTTTCGTCGAACTTCTCAGCGACTTGGCGCGAGGTGTAGTTCGGGTCTAGACCGCCGTTGAACTTGGATGGTGCGTAGTCGAAGAAGTTGAATCGACGGACTTTGTAGGGGCAGTTGTTCGCACAGTAGCGTGTACCGATGCATCGGTTGTACGCGATGTCGTTGGTGCCTTCTTTGCCGTGGGTTGTCGCGTTGACTGGGCAGACGGTTTCACACGGCGCGTTCTCGCAGTGCACACACGCGATTGGTTGGTTGAAGATCTCGTCCGGGTTGTTCAGGTCATCTCCCGTGAAGTAACGGTCGATGCGGATCCAAGCCATTTCGCGGCCTTTGGCGACTTCCGACTTTCCAACAACGGGGATGTTGTTCTCACTCTGACATGCGACGGTACAGGTATTGCAACCGGTACACGCGTTCATGTCGATGGACATGCCCCACTGTGGGTTTTTCGAGAATGCTGATTCGGGCGCGGGATCGCGACGGCTTTCGGTTTGTGGGTTGACATACGCGGAAATGTTCGGCGGGGTGTGCGAGAGTTCACCGAGTTGCTCCGCAACATTGAGTGAAGAGGATGCGTTGCCGTAGATGAGGTCGGGAACTTCTTTGTGCCCTTTCTCTGCGTACTTGTCGAACCAGTTTTTGTCCATCGCGCGGACGATGGTGTCGCGTCCTTCCATCGACCAGTGGTTTTGGGTCGATGCGATGGTGTAGGTGCCTTTAGATTTTTTGATGGTCGCGCCTGCTGCGATCATTGCGGATGCGGATTTGATGTCGAAGGTGTTGAACCCGACCTTGTTTCCGACGAGTCCCGCATGGGTGCGGCCGTATCCGAGCTTGATGCCAACAGTGTTGTCGGCCATCCCTGGGAGGATCCACGCGGCGACGGTCATTGTGCGACCATCGAGTGTGATGTCCACGAGCTGAGCTTGTGGCATCTGCGATTTGGTGTAGGGGTTGTACTCGTCTTGGCTGGTGTGCGCGGGAAGTACGCCGAGTGCTTTGGCGGTTTTGGGACTCAGAAGGAGCGGGTTATCCCAGACGACGGAGGTTCCGAACTCTGGGAGTTCTTGGAGCCAACCGTTGTTTGCGGATTGACCGATGTTGTAGCGGTCTGTGTAGAAGAACACATCGAGGTGGTTCTGTGCTGGTGCGTTTTCAACGCCGCGATCGACGACTGCTTTCACTGCTCGTTCTGAGTTGAGCGATGCTTTTGATGCCGGGAGTGTGTTATTTGAAACGACACCGTTATGCAGCGCCGACTTCCAGACTTTCCCGATCTCTGCTGATCCAAGACCCATGATGTCGCGGACGGAATCACGAACGAGTGTGTACCCATCGAGCTCTGGGGCACCTTCTTGACCGGCGTAGGCGAGACCTGCGAGGAACTCGATTTCCGAGCGTGCTGGGTCGTAAAGCGGCGCGATCATTGGCTGGGTGACGGACATGGTGCCATCGATTGCTTGGGTGGTGTTCCAGCTTTCGAGGTAGTGTGTGCCGTTGAGTGACCATGTTGATGCGGCTGCGGTTTCTGACGCACCACACGAGAGGGTGATCGAGTGCTTGATCTTTGAGAAGTTCTCAGCGATGCCCAATGCGCCTGGGGTGTCGTAGACCGGGTTGGTTCCGAGACAGACGAGCGTGTCGATCTGACCGCGGCTGATGAATCCCGACAGACGCTCCATGGTCTGACCCGCGTTGGATGCGGCTTGTGGGCTCATCGGGAAGAACTCGACGAGCCCTTCTTCCGTTGCGTTGAGGGTGTCGTTGATCAGTTGGCACAGCGCCCAACATTCTGGCGAGAGGTCATCGGATGGGAGGACCACTGCGTGGCCGCGATGCTTGAACAAGTCTTCTGCGATCGCATCGATT
>JARGNC010000085.1 GCA_029212425.1 Phycisphaerales bacterium | reverse complement strand
ACGCGTCCACCACATCATGCAGAATCGCGACGCGCTCGATCTCGGGATGGATCTCTTTGAGCCAACGATCAACCCCGAACAACGCGTTCTCGGAGCGTTCCATCAGCACGATCCGCGAAGGACCAAAGCTCGCGATCTGTTTCACCAGCTCCGAGCCAATCGAACCACCCGCACCCGTCACCAGCACGCATTTGTCTGTGATGTTCTCACCAACAAGCTCACGATCAATCCCGTGCGCTTCGCGCCCGACGAGTTTCCCCAGATCAATCTTACTGGATGGGAGCTGCACGCTCGCGTTGTTCGTCACCGCTGGCGCGCTGTTGAGTAGCTCATCCATCGGGGTCACAAACCGCTCGATGACCCCGCTCCGTTGAAGCTCAGTACTGATCGTCCGCCACTGATCCCGATGCGCCGCTGGGAGCGAGACAATCGCTTGCGCAATGCCCGCTGCGCTGCACACCTGACCGAGCGCCTCAACTTTCCCCAGCACTGACAGACCATTGATCTCTTTGATCCCAGGATCAGCATCAACAAGAACCACGCCGACGATCGCAGGCGGATCAGCAACCAGACCAACCTGCTTGGACAGCAGAGCCGCGCTCTCAGGGGTTCCGATGATTAATGTCCGCAGTGGAGTCCGTCTATTCATAGATCCTCTATCGACCAAGCACCCCCAACAAAGCCACCAAATCGCCCATTCTGACGACAGACCCGCCCGATCGCGTGTATGCTCAACCCATGATCACCCGATTGACCGCATCCCTCGAATCCATCACCCGCGAATCCATCCCCATCGCGATCCTGCTCCCATCCCCGAACCTCGCGATCGAAGCGTTGATCCCAACATATCTTGCGGACACGCTCGAATCCAAAATCGGCACCAAGATCACCCTCCACACCAAAACCCTCCTCGAAGGACAAGGACAAGGCACCAGCTTCGTCCCAAGACTCATTGGGTTCGGATCCGCCGACGAACGCTCCTTTTTCGAAACCTTCACCTCAGTCAAAGGCGTCGGGACACGCAAAGCACTCCGTGCATTGACCGAGCAGCCCTCGACCATCGCCGCCCTCATCATCGCGAAGGACGCCAAATCGCTCACCAAACTCCCAGAGATCGGCAAACGCACCGCTGAGACGGTTATCGCTGAACTGACAGGCAAGGTCGAGAAATACGCCGGCGAAGCGATCATGTCCGGCTCAATGCCCCCTGCATCCACCGTCGAACCAACATTCTCATCCGGCCCCGCGTCCGAAGCGGTCTCCGCACTCATGGCGCTGGGAGAATCCCGCGTAGAAGCGGCAAGAAAGGTCGAGATCGTGCTGGGTCGGCTCGGCCAAGACGCCGATACGGATACCATTGTCCAAGCCGTCTTCGCGGGCGGGTAATCCGATCGTTCTGACCCCAGAGCAGACTCCTCGAAGGAATCCATCAGTTATGCGCTACGCAATGATTATGGCCGGCGGCTCCGGCACCCGGCTTTGGCCCATGTCCCGCGACGGACAACCCAAACAACTCATCAAGTTCATCCATGAGGGAGGCAAGACCGTCTCCCTGCTCCAAATCGCCGCGGATCGCGCCTCCAAGCTCGTCCCAAACGACAAACAGTACATCTGTACCGGAGAGCGATACCGCACCCAGATCCGCGAGGGTCTCCCATCATTCGATGATGCCCACATCCTCGGAGAACCCCAGCCCCGCGACACCGTCAACGCCGTCGCGTTCGCCGCTGCGGTCTTCGCAAAGGAAAACCCCGACGCGATCTTCAGCGTGCTCACCGCAGACCAGCTCATCGAACCTGCTGAAACATTCAACAGCGCGATGGACCTCGGATACAAACTCGTCGAAGAGGACCCATCCCGCCTCGTCACCTTCGGGATCAAACCAGACCATCCCGCGACTGGGTATGGCTACATCGAACACGGACAACCACTCGAAGGCACCGATGGACAAGCATTCAAAGTCGCTCGATTCATTGAAAAACCACCGCTGGAAAAAGCCGAGGCGTATGTCAACTCTGGACGCTACGACTGGAACGCAGGCATGTTCGTCTTCCACGCGGGAACCTTCCTCAAGCTCTACGAACGCTTCATGCCCCAAAACGCAGAGCTCATCAAGCACCTCGCCGACGCGTGGGGCACCGACAAACAACAAGAAGTCCTCAACGACATCTACCCCAAGCTCGACAAAACCTCCGTGGACTACGGCATCATGGAACCCGCCGCCAACGAATCCGATGTCTCCATCGTCGGCGTCAAAATGGAAATCACCTGGCTCGATGTCGGATCGTGGCCCGCCTACGGCGAAACCCTCGACGCGGACGCCAACAACAACAAAGCCGCGGGTGTCAACATCGCGACCTTCGAATCCAAAGACAACATCGTCATCGGAGAAACCGACTCCAACCACACTATCGCGCTCATCGGATGCGACGACCTCATCGTCATCCGAACCGACCGCGCCACCCTTGTCGTCCCCAAAGACCGCGCCCAAGACATCAAAAAACTCCACGACCAACTCCCGACCGAGTTGAAATAAACCACCCATGCGCATCCTCGCGATCGATCTCGGCGACCAACGAACCGGCTTAGCACGCGCCGACCGGATCACCAACATCGCCTCTCCAGCAGGACTGGTCGAAGTCCCGATCGACCACGACCAAGGAAACCGCCTCCTCGATGCGCTCAAAGCCCACATCACCCCCGAACCGATGGACGCGGAGATCATCATCGGGATGCCGCTGAATATGGACGACACCATTGGTCCACGCGCCAAACTCGTCAAAGCGTTTGCACAGCGACTTTCAGACAGCACCAATCGTCCCATCATCCTCGTCGATGAGCGCCGGACCTCCGTCGCTGCGGATGGGAAGATGTCCCAGACCGGTCTGACGCACAAACAAAAAAAGATGCGACGCGACGCGATCGCCGCCGCTGCGATTGCAGATGCGTACCTCAGCGACCCCGATTCGATCATCGAGACGCTCAATCCAGCCGGCTAATCTGTCAGGAACGCAACAATCCAGCGGTCCATGCGTTGAATAGGATGTAGGACACGCTCGCGAAGGATTTTCACATGCTCCACACCATCATCATGCTCTGCGCCCTCTCCGTCCAGCCGGATGTCCAAACAACTGATCAGGCACCCGCCGCAACAAACGCTGCAACAAGCCCCGCTCGCGTCTTCATGGAATCCCTCGCCAAAACCGACGAGTCGATCAACACCATGACGGGACAGGTCCAGTACACCATCATCCAAGCGCTTGAATCCGACCTTCAAAAACGGATCGGCAACCTCTACCTCACCACCGATCACGAGAACGGCCAGCGTGGTTATGCCGTGCGTTTCAACTCGCTCCAACTCGACAACCGATTGTCGGACATCCGCGAACACTACATCTTCGATGGACGCTGGTTCGTCGAGCGTCTCCCGGACCAGAAGCAGTTCAACAAGCGTGAGCTTGTCGCGGCGGATGAACAGCTCGATCCGATGGAACTCATGCGCGAAGCACCGTTCTGGGTCTCGCTTGGACGCAACACGGATCGCGTCTTCGAGTCCTACAACATCGATCTCCTCGACCGCACCGACGGACTCGCAAACAACCCAGACTTCCCCGAACTCAGCTTCCTCATCGAAACCGTCGAAGACTCCCAGCAAATCAAACTCTCCCCAAAGCCAGGCTCCGGATTCGAAGACGACTGGGAATGGGTCCGCATCTGGTTCAACTCCGCTACCAACCTCCCGATGCTCTATGTCAAAGCGGACTGGTCCGGAGATCTCCAGATCGTCCAGCTCTTTGATGTCAAAACCAACACCGAGCTTGATCCAAGACTCTTCGACACCACCACCCCACCACCGGAATCAGGATGGAACTCGCAAATCTCCCCTTGGCGCGGAGATGCTGACACCACCGTCAACTCCCAGACGATCCAGTACGAGGTCATCGAGCAAACACCATGATGACCCGCACGCTGTTCGCACTCATCACATTCGCAGGCACCACCCTCCCGACGACCGCTCTCGCCCAACCCATTGAGCCGGTCAATCCAGAAGACCGCGCGATCCGCATCCAGCACCCCGATCAAAGACAAATCCAACAGCTCGCGCAAGCAGTACAAGACCGACTCAGCGCCACCTACCTCACCGATCAAGAACGCGCCCACCTCCGCGTCATCCACGGCCAATGGACCGAGGAAGACCTCAAAAACCCCACGCTCGCGCCGCAGATCGCCCTCGACATCGGGGACCTCTCCAACCCCATCTTCGACGATCCAGCAACCCCAATCCCAGCTCGCGCCTGGTCCAAACTCCGATCCGGACTCCCTACGCAATCACTCGAACTTATCGAGCAGGTCCAGTCCCCAACCATCGAGACCATGCTCATCCGCGCAACGTCCCTCGAACTCCTCGGAGAGCGCGAAGCCGCAATCACCCAGCTCGAATCCATCGAAACCCAGCTCGCAAACCAACAACTCGACAACGCGAGCGACTTCGCGCTGGGATGCGAAGCGCTCATCAAACTCACCCGACTGCGTTCCCCAATCGTCAGCGCCAAGTCCGACTACGAAGCGATCGAATCACTCATCGCCCACGCGCGCGACCGAGTCGATCGTCTCGACTGGACGCTCCGCTTGGTCGAAGCGAACCTGCTCTACGAACACCACAACCTCGGAGAAGCGCACGCCGCCGCGGTTGAAGCGCTGCGTCTGAATCCACGTGCCGTTGAACCGATGCTCCTGCTCGGTCACATCGCTGTCGATGGGTTCGACTTCGACACTGCAGAAAAGTTCGCTGACGGACTCGACGCACGCGCCGCATCGTTTGCGATCCCAGACTTGGATGATGATTCCGAGTTCGAACCCGAGATCAGTCCAGGCGGCGCGATCATCCGCGCACGCATCGCGCTGCGCAGGAAAGATCCCGAAGGCGCGGAACAATCGCTCGATCCCGCGCTTGACCGATTCCCCAACCACCCAACCCTCCGCGCACTCGAAGCGTCTGCCGCCGCTGCGGGCTACCGTGTCTCGTCCACCAACCGACTGCTCGAACGCTTCAACGACGATTTCCCAAGCTCCCCCATCGCCGCCGTGTGGGTGGGCCGGACCTTGTCGGATTCGCGTCAGTACCCCCAAGCCGCGGAAGTCCTGCGCCGAGCGATCGACCTTGCGCCAAACTGGGGAGAACCCAGACTCCAACTCGGGCTGATGCTCGTCCAAGCGGGGAAGGACTTCGAAGCAAAGAACGCGCTGACCGAAGCGATCAAGCTCGACCCCTTCAACCTCCGCGCGCAGAACTCCCTGAAACTCCTCACCGAACTGGCAACCTACGAAACCATCGAAACCGAGCACTTCACCATCCGCTACAAGCAAGGCCAAGACGAAATCCTCGCACAAGAAATGCCTGAAATTCTCGAAGCGATTCACACCCGCGTCTGTTCCGACCTTCCGGGAGGGATGAACCATGAACCAGCCGAGAAAACCATCATCGAGCTGATGCCCAACCACGAATGGTTCGCCGTGCGCATCGGAGGCATGCCCTCGATCCACACGATGGCGGCATCCACTGGACCCGTCATCGCGTTCGAGTCACCACGCGAAGGACCCAAGTCCACCGCGGGACACTACGACTGGGCGCGCGTCCTTCAACACGAGTACACCCACACCGTCAACCTCTCGCGCACACGCAACCGCGTCATCCACTGGATGACCGAAGCGAACGCGGTCTTCAACGAGGACGCACCCCGCGACCAAACCCAGTGGGCACTGCTCGAAAACGCCACTCG
The DNA here is from genome assembly GCA_029212425.1 of Phycisphaerales bacterium. Lineage (GTDB taxonomy): Bacteria > Planctomycetota > Phycisphaerae > Phycisphaerales > UBA1924 > UBA1924. Next base: position 4,639 of record JARGNC010000085.1, on the reverse strand, counting down.
CGCCAACGACCTCTTTGATCTCGATTCGATCGACATCGCGTTCGTGCGTCCAGAGAAACCATCCGACCGCTCCCTTGCGTATGCACAAGGCGCGTGGATGTTCGAGTACATCGTTGAACGCTTCGGACCAATCGCACCCCGCGACATCATGGACGCATCCACCACAGGACGCTCCGCGCCCCAGGCGTTCGAGCAGGTCCTCGGACTCTCCCAATCCGAGTTCATGGACGCCTTCATCAATTGGGCCAAAGAAGACCTCCGATCCCACGGCCTGCTCGTCGCAGACGACCTCCCAACCCTCGATGAACTGCTCGGAGACCTCAGCAACGGACTCCCATCCATCTCCAAGCTCGATGAACTCCTCGAGCCAGACCCCTCCCACCCCGTCCTGCTCAACCTCCGACTGGGAATCGCGCTCGCGCTCGAAGGCGACACACTCGGAGACGAACAAATCCGACTGCTTGAACACGCGATCCTCATCCGTCCGGAAGACGAGATGCCCCACAAACGACTCGCGCGCCACTACCTCGCGAGCGAATCGTTCGACGACCAAGCTCGCGCCATCCCCCACCTCGAATACCTTGATGTTCGTGAGGTCCATTCCAACGCGTACGCGAATCAACTCGCCGAGCTGTATGCACAGTCTGGAAACCCAGCGCGCGCGCTGAGCAAAGCGATCCGCGCCACACGCATCGCACCCTTCGAAGCTCCCGCGAGAGAGCAAGCCGCACGCATGGCGATGATCGCCAATGACCTCGATCAAGCGGAACACCAACTCAACGCACTCATCACGCTCGAACCAGACCGCGAGATCCACTCGCGCCGACTCCAAGCGCTCCAATCCATGCGTGATGGTTCAAACTAGAGCACGCGTGAACTTCTTACGGGCAACCGCTCGAAAACGCGCCAAGAAACGCAGACACATCCAAGAAGTTCAATGAACCATCTTCGGTAAAGTCCGCGATCAACGAACCCGATCCGAACGCTTGCAAAAACGCTGAAACATCGAGAAAGTTCAGCGATCCATCCCCAGTCAGATCCGCTGGACACCCAATCACGCTCGACGCGTCGTAGATATACGCTGCACCTGAAGTGGTCCCATTCCCAGCATCGAATCGCGCGCCGACCACAACTGATTCCCCTTCAATCGCCACCGCTCCGCCGAACTCATCATCCACACCTTCAATCCGATCCTCCATAAGTTCAGCGATCTGCTCCCCGTTGTTTGCATCAAAGAGGTATGCGTGCCGTTGATTGATCGCTCCGTCCCCCGGCGCTCCCGCGACAACGATCCCGTTGTTGATCGCGACCGATCCACCAAGCCCATCCCCCTCTACAAGGACATCCGGCGTGAACTTGCGGAGCTGCGATCCCGTCGTCGCGTCGAACACATAGACCGCGCCTGATCGGAACACCCCAGCATGCGCCGCTCTTGGTGCACCCACAACAACCAGACCTCCATCGATCGCAACCGCTGATCCGAAGAGATCCCCTGAAGCCCCATCAGCCGCGATCAGTTTCGACACCTGCATCCCTGTTGTGACATCAAACACATACGCGGACCCCGAGCTGTTCCCATTGTCATCATCGAGCCGAGCACCCACGACGACCAGATGCCCATTGATCGACACACTCGTTCCCATCTGGTCATTGCCTGATCCATCCGCGGGAGAAAGCTTCGCGATCTGATCCCCAAAGGTCAACGACTTCGGATCACCATCGAACAGGTACAACGCGCCAGAGCGTGCCCCATTGATCGAGTTTCCCCAGTCCCCCACCGCGACGATCCTGTTGTCGTACGAAACCCCGGTCCCCGCCGCGAACCCGGTCATCGTCTGACCCTCTTGCGTCATGAGTTTCGCGAGCTGCGTCCCAAAGGTCAGCGAGTTTGGGTCCGCATCAAACAGATACACGGCACCAAAGTCAGCCCCGTTCTCATCATCCCCAGGCGCGCCCACGGCAAGAACCCCATCATCGAGACTCGCAATCCCGAAACTGTCCAACGCTCCCGCATCTTCCGCAGCAAGCGTCAACAAGAACGCGCCGGTCTGTGCATCGTACAAATGCACCGCTCCAGCGTTCGTTCCGTTCTCGTCATCCGAATACGCGGACACCACAACAATCTCACCATCGGTCTCGACAAACCCACCAAAGAAATCCTGAAACGCACCATCCGGATCAAAGACCTTGATCCCCTCCAACGGCACCCCAGCAGATGCCAATCCTGACGATGCGCACAACAACGCCAGCCCCACGCTGCCCCTGCGATATAGAGTCTCGAACATTCGCATACATACCGCCCATTCCACCAAAAAACTTACCTCGACCCGCCCGAGCAAAGTGTACATGAAGAAACGAAAATCACGAAGAAAATTCGGACATCAGCGACTGATAACATCGCTTCATCCTCGATTTCATCCAAGTATTCGGATGTTCTAAGCGATCTGACGCGAGCCGTCTGCAATCGAATGCACGACATCGTCAACTGCATCATCTGCAATGACCTCGCGTGATCCGCGAGACGCTACTTCCCACCCAGTCCAAGATTTGAATCGGCTCTCCAGATCCTTCGCGATCTCCGCGCTGCCCAATCCAAGCTCGTTGTAATCAATCGGATGCATCACACGAACACGCGCGTTCGAACTCGTCCAGATCGAATCCCACGCTGTGGGAACATCCGGGGTCCCATCAATCACCACCGGAAGCACGCGAGCACCAGTCCGTTTGACCAGTACACCGACCCCTGGCGCAAAGGGGAGCAGCCGACCCGCTGGACGCTCGATCTTCCCTTCAGGAAAGATCCCGATCATCCCGTTGTTGGTCAGGTGCGCCCGCGCCTTGCGGATACCTGATTTCCCGTGTCGATTGCGAGCGACGAAGATGATCCCCGCCCAGTTCCAGAACCAACCGAGCCAGCGGACACGCATGTCCTCCGCCATCAGCCAACTGATCCGACGAGGCATGATCGCGGACACCAAAAACGGATCAATCCCGCAGGTGTGATTGCACACCACGATCATCGGCCCATCAATATCCTCGAAAACCCCATCCTCGACCTGGAACTCCGCTCGATGCATGATCTTGGAGTACAAATACCCCACCAAGAACATAAACCCATCAAACACACCAACTTGCGGCTTCTTTGTCCGCCCGTGCTGACCCCCCGCGATCATCAGACCGCCCACGATACAGATCGCGGCTATCAATATGAGCCAGAGTGGAGACATCAGGAATATGTTAGCATATGCAAAGCTAGTGATCCCCTTGATTTAAGAATAAATGATAAATCACGGATTTCCCCCTGCAATCAGCGATCTTTTCGGACTCCGCCACCCGTACAATCCCCGTATGAACGATCTCTGGAAAGCGAACCGAGACACCGCGATCAAAGCCGTAGAACCGCTCGCGGCTCGCGTTCGCCCGCGCTCCATCGACCAGGTCGTCGGACAACAGCATCTCCTCGCACAAGGCAAACTCCTCCGACGCATGATCGACGCGGACGCGCTCACCTCCGTCATCCTCCACGGGCCACCCGGGACCGGCAAAACCACCCTCGCGGAAGTCATCGCAAAGGCAACCTCTCGCCGCTTCATCCGAGAGAACGCCGCATCCGTCGGCGTGAAGCGAATCCGCGAGATCATCGACGATGCGCACCGCATCCTCGGAGAATCAGGCAAACGCACCATCCTGTTCCTCGACGAGATCCACCGCTTCTCCAAATCCCAGCAGGATGTCCTCCTCGCGGATGTCGAGCGCGGACTCATCACCCTCATCGGCGCAACCACGGAGAATCCGCTCTTTGCCGTCAACTCGGCGCTGATTTCGCGCTCAACACTCTTCCGCCTTGAATCACTCAGCGAAGATGAAACGAAGCAACTGATCCGCAACGCGATCGCCAACCCAAACGCGTTCCCAGATCACACGATCACGATCAACGACGACGCGCTCCGCGTCTGGGCGCTCAAGTCCGAAGGCGACGCGCGAAGAGCACTCACCGCGTTGGAAGTCGCTGTCCTCTCAAGCACGCTGGGACAGATCCACATCGATCAACAACTCGCTGAAGATTCCATCCAACAAAAAGTAGCAACCTACGGCGACGACGGTCACTACGACACCATCTCCGCGATGATCAAATCCGTCCGAGGATCAGACCCCGATGCCGCGCTCTACTGGATGGCGCGGATGCTCGACGCAGGTGAGGACCCAAGATTCATCGCACGACGACTCGCGATCCTCGCTTCAGAAGACATCGGGAACGCGGACCCACGCGGGATCATGGTTGCGCAAGCTTGCTGGGATCTGATCGAACGCATCGGGATGCCCGAAGCACGGATCACGCTCGCGCAGTGCGCCACCTACCTTGCGTGCGCGCCCAAATCGAATGCTGCATATGTCGCGATCGACGCCGCGCTCGACGATGTCCGCAACGACCGCGTCATCCCCGTCCCCATCTACCTCCGCGACGGCAACACCTCACCCCGCTCCTCCGACGACGGCTCAGGACAACGCGTCCGCGACCTCGAAACAGAGAAATACCAATACTCCCACAACAGCGAAAACCAACTCTCCGGACAAGACTACCTCGGAGTCGACAAACGCTACTACGAACCCAAAGACATCGGCGCCGAAAGAATCCTCA
>JARGNC010000084.1 GCA_029212425.1 Phycisphaerales bacterium | reverse complement strand
ACTCAATGAGACACTTTTTCACCACTTCACGCATCATGTCGCTGTGCGTACTGACGCTGCTCATCGTGTCAAGCACGACCATGCCCGGATGCCGGATGCTCAAGAAAAAGAAACCAGTCCCCAAAGCACGCATTACTACGCCTGCGATTGTCCGCGACATGCCCTCCCAACTCCGAGGCACAATCGGCGCTGAAGCTCGCATCGTCGGGAACACCCCCACCCTTGTCTCTGGAATCGGGTTTGTCGTCGGTCTTGAAGGAACCGGCGGATTGACCATGCCTGAGCAGTACGCGGCACACCTCGAACGCGAGATGGGCCTTAGCGGCGTCACAGTCGCCAATGACAACCCAAACTCCCCGCTCTTCTCCATGAGCCCCAGACAACTCCTCCAGGACCCCAACACCGCTGCGGTCATCGTCCAAGCCGCCGTCCCTCCAGGATCGAGCCCTGGAGACAGCTTCGATGTCTATGTCCGCGCCATCAACGCAACCAGTCTCGAAGGCGGCAAGCTCTGGACAACAGAACTCCGGATCGGTCCACCATCCTCATTCAACGACAAACAAGCACATGTCATCGGGAAAGCAAAGGGCCCCCTGTTCCTCAACCCCTTCGCAGAACCCGGCGTGGAAACCCGAGGTGTTTCACAAAACATCGGACGCATCCTCGACGGCGGATATGTCACCGCGAGCACTGAAATCCAGATCATCCTCGACAACCCCTCCCACCAACGCGTCCGCCAGATGGTCAGCGCCATCAACTCCAGGTTCCCAGCAGAACTCAGAGATCACGGCCCAGCAGCACGCGGCGTCGATGAATCAATCATCCTCCTGAGTATCCCCAAGCGATTCTCAGACAAACGAGCCAACTTCCTCGAACTCGTCTCCCACATCACAATCGACCAGTCATACCCAGAGGTCTACGCACAGCGCTACGCCAAAGCGGTGGAAACCGACGCGTACCTCGCGAGTGACATGTCGTGGTGTCTCGAAGCACTCGGAGAACGAGCACTCCCAGAACTCCGCAAGCTCTATGACTTCCCGGAAGCCGCCCCTCGGCTCGCTGCGCTCAGAGCGGGAGCAGGATTGCGCGATCCAAAGAGCGTCGACGCGCTCGTCGACATCGCGAAGAACGGCCCTGCAAACCTCCAAACCGACGCGATCGGACTTCTCGCTCGCATCGAGGATTCGTTGGTCGCTGACCAGGTGCTCCGGAATCTGCTCGAATCCGACAAACTCAACATCCGCATCGAAGCGTACGAAGGTCTGATGACGCGAGCGATCAACGCACGCAAGAGACAACTCGCTCGATCGCTTGGATCCCAAGGCAGAGCCGCGAGTGGTTCAAGCTCGTATGAACAACAGCTCGATGTTCTCTCTCGAATCCAGCTCCCTTCCGATCCCATCCGAGGAGTCTCGCGGAATCTCATCGCTGGGAAGTTCTTCCTCGACATCGTGCCATTCGGTGAACCGCTGATCTACATCACCCAACATAGAGAACCAAGAATCGTTCTCTTCGGCTCCGATCAGTATGTCAAAACACCGATGCTCGCAAGTGCATGGTCAGATCGCTTGATGCTCGCATCCGATGCTGAGGGCGACCCAATCCGCATGTACTACCGCGATGATCGCGCACGCCGAACATTCACACACGCGAATGTCCCCACAGATCTCCCATCACTCGTCGAGTTTCTCGCAACCGAGCCGACCCCTGGATCTTCCAATCGAGGTCTGGGGCTCTCGTACTCCCGCGTCGTGGGCGCCCTCTACGAAATGTACGGCGAACTCGGGATCAAAGCAGGATTCACAACCGAGGAAGACCAACTCCTAACCGATCTCCTCGCATCTGTCGACGAAGCAGATGTTGTTTCGCGTGCTGAAGGTCCGGAGGATTCCATCACGATGGTTCCTGTCAACGACCCTCGAAACCAAGTGGTCAAGAGACAATCAGGTCTTGAACCACGGCGCACACTGCTGGTCCCAGTCAATCCACCTCAACCAGTCGAGAGCACACCCGGATCGACACCGCCGCAGAACCCGCAATCACTCCGCGAGGAATGAACGCGAGCGAACAGACCTTGACATTCGAGCCCAAGTCCAACGACCAAGTTCAACGACGAAGTTCTTCGGCACGAGCAACAAGTGTTTCGACGCGCTTCTGGATCGACTTGATCGCTTCATCCGCACCGTTTTCCAGCAGTTCCTCAGTTGTGATTGGATCGCCGTAAACAATCGCGACCGGCTTGGTAAGCACTCGTGGAAGCGAACGATGTCTCGGCCAAACCTCATACACCCCCGCGATCCCGACCGGGACCACGACGCATTTCGCACGCTTGAGCAGCACCGATATCCCACGCTCAAACGGCTGAACTTTGCCATCTTCGCTCCGAGAACCTTCCGGGAACACGATGACCGCTTTATGCTCATTCAGACGCTTGATGACCTCTTTCATCGCGCCGGTATCTCCAGCACCTTGCTTGATCGGGGTCGCGTTGAGCGTCGAGATCAGCCACGCGAATGGCTTGAACTTGAACAACCCACCCCGCGCTAGAAAATCCGTATCACGCGTCGTCAGCGCTCCACCAATCAATGGAGGATCAAAGAACGACTGATGATTCGCAACCAGCAACACCCCTCCGGCTTTGGGTACATTCTCAAGCCCTTCTCTACGCCGACGATAGATCACGATAAAGATCGCATGCACTACCATCCTGCAGAAGTTGAAGAACGCGATATGCAGTACTGAGGAGCCGGGATGTTTGGATCGGAACTTGGCCAACATCATGCTAATCGTGCTCAGGAAGATCCTTCACACGCGCCAAAGTATGCTTTGCCATCAGGTCCACGACTTCCTCGATCGCAAGACCAGAAGTGTCCACACGGATCGCATCATCCGGACAGACCAAAGGCCCATCATTGCGAGTCGAATCAATCCGATCCCGCTCGACGATCCTCGCGCACATGTCCTCGAGAGACATCGTTGTCGGATCGATCCCGAGTTGATCGATGCGCCGCTGTGCACGGATCTCCGGATCAGCATCCAAGTAAAACTTGACCGCAGCATCCGGGAACACAACCGACCCCTGATCCCGCCCTTCCGTGACCAGATGCGGGTGCTGCGCAAAGATGATCCGCTGCTTGCGGACCATGTGCTGACGCAGCTCAGAGAGCGTCGCGACATACGAAACCAAATCCGTCACTTCTTGTGAACGGATGCGATGATCAATCGGCGTGTCCCACGCAAGAATTGTTGGGGGATCCTGTGACCAATCAAAGTGCAAGTCAGCACCAATGACCTCGCTGACCAACTCGCCGATCTGATCTTTCTCAAACTCATTGTCGAGCATGATGACCGCTGCAGCGCGATACATCGCGCCCGTGTCTAGGAAGTCCAATCCCAATCGAGCAGCAAGCATGCGTGCAACCGTAGATTTCCCAGTCCCAGCGGGGCCGTCGATGGTAATGATGATGGGCTGATTTGAAGGCACGGGGGTCGCGTTCCCTTGCGTGGTGATCTGGCGTTTCGCAGTGAGTGTCTTGGTCGCTGGACTCGTATTCGTGCTCACTGGAGAACCTCTCGTCAAACTGAGTCGGACTCTAAGTCAGATTCGTGGATCGGATAAACTGCTTCCGACTATACCATAGCAGACTCATTCCTTGAGTGCAGCAAGCGCCTCTTCAATCGCTTCTTTCGAGTGGATTACACCGAGGGATTCGTCGCCATCACCCTTGTAATCGATCGAAATCGTCCCGTCAAAGCCCACAGCCGCGATCGCACCCACAAGCGCCGGCAGGTCATACCCCTCGTGCACTGCAATCGGATCATCCTCAAGCATCATCCCCTCAAGCTCCGCTGCGAGTGCATCGAGCCCGCTCAATCCGGACGCTTCATCATTGGGCGCACTCTCAGATTGAGATGAATCAGACTCTGGAATCGTAAACCCAAGCGTCGATGCATTCACCACAGAAGCGTAAGGCGTCAGCTTCTTGAGATACCCAACCGGATTGCCGGTCTTCGCCGCGGTCTCAAAGTCAGGCATCGTCCCGATTCGGAATCCGCCGATGCCTTTGAGTAGATCTGTCAACCGTTCTGGATCCTCTGTCAATCCTGGAGCGGGAGCGATGAGCACATTGATCTCCGCACGATCAGCGGTCTGCAGGATGCTCTTCATGCTTTCGATCGCTTGCTCGAACGCTTCGTCCGTATCCTTCGATTGAATCGAGAGCGACACCGCGTTGCACCCCATCAACGACGCCGCTTTGACAACCCGCTGCATCCGCTCGACGCCTTCGACCGCTTTGTCTCCCTTGACCTCTCCAAGCGGGAGCGGCGAAGACTGACTGAGCAGCAAACACGAACACCCGATCCGATCACCCGAATCACGGATGAGCTCCAGATCTTTGGGGGTCAATCCCGCGAGCTGATCGGTCGAGAAGTTGATCGCGCGCAGACCAAACTGATCCATCGTGTACTTCGGAAGATCCGAAGGCGACATCGCACGAGCGCCTCTTCGTTTGAGGACGCTGCTGATTGAGTTGGTATTGAGCGAAAACATCATATGAACCCACTCTAGGGGGCCCATCTTCTGGTGTGTGGATTTGGTTGGAATGGAATCTGAATCGTCGGAAGAAACGCCAGTCGAATGTCCTGAATCATTCCGATTCGACATATTCCCATACAGTCACAGGCACCTGACGCACACCCCACTGCAGTGCGATCTTGTGTGTTGGATAGAGCAGGTCAAGACGGTTACCTTTGATCGCCCCGCCGCAGTCAAGAACAGGAACAATCTCGCTGTTCGCATATCCAGGGACCGAAACCATCGACCAGTAAGGCAGCACACGCGGATCTGCAGCAACGAGCTTCATGCCGTTGGTCCAGACGGATTTCATCGTCGCGGTCTTCCCATCCGCGAACTCACCACAGGATCGGGCATCGGGAGAGTATCCCGTGACCGTCATGTAAATGACGCGAGCGGGACGGACGAGTTTGCCATCAAACCAGCGATACGACGGATCAATCACTGGCTCTTGTTCAAGCTCAGGTGCAGCTTCAAGTTCAGAAGCCATTGGAACTTCAACAGTTGCTTCCTCAACGTTTTCCACAATGGCAGGGTTTGAATCACTCTCAACCAAAGTGGGAACATCGATCTGCGTTTGCTCAACCATCGATACCGAACGATCCACGCCGACGAGCGCAGGCAGCGCACCGGTCTGCTTCGTCCAGATCGCGCTGGTGACGACAAGCGTCAACCCAACCAACCACGCCGCACCATCGAGCACACCCATCGCGCGGGCTCGGCTGTGATTGCTCAAACGGTTGATGTTGAATCGTGTCTGCATATGAATGGAGCGTCTGCCTTGTCCCGTGCCGACCTTGGCAAGTTGGGAAGAAGTGGTTGGGGCGCTCCGTGCCCGAGGGAGCAATGGTATCCACTGAATTACCAAGAGAGTACGACTTTCCCAACACAAGACCACAAGACTTCAAACATGATTCTCCAGACCCCATAATCTCCCCATCCAACGGTCAAGAACGACGATTCACACAACTTTGGGGTGGGTTTTGATCGGGTATCGGGATACAGTCTTTGTCTATGGCACACCCCCAACACCCCGACTCAACTCCGAGTAGTTTCCGCTCCAAACTGGGTTCCTACTGCACCGGACTCGCGATCGGATTTATCCTCCTCGGATTCTTTATGTACCAAAAGCATCGCAGCGAACAGCGCGCCCAAGAACGCATCCAGATGAACGAGCAAACACACACAACACCCCCCGCGGTCCCATCGCCGTGAGTCCAGCCCAGAAGACAACCAAAAAATCGACCAAGAAAAAGGTCACCAAGAAGCGTGCCAAAGCCGCTGAGGTGAAGCCGTTGGTTGATCCAAACAAGTGCATCCGCATCCGAGGCGCGAAAGAGCACAACCTCAAATCCCTCGACATCGACATCCCACGCGACCAGCTCGTCATCATCACAGGATTGTCAGGGTCGGGAAAGTCCTCGCTCGCGTTCGACACGATCTTCGCTGAGGGTCAACGCAAGTACATGGAATCGCTCTCCGCGTACGCGCGTCAGTTCCTCGACCAGCTCAAAAAACCAGACATCGAAGAAATCGAAGGCATCCCCCCCACCATCGCGATCGAGCAACGATCCGCATCCCACAACCCACGCTCGACCGTCGCGACCACCACTGAGATCTACGACTACCTCCGCCTGCTCTTCGCACGCTGCGGAACCCCACGCTCCTGGGCGCCGACCAAAACCAAGAAAGACGGCACCGTCACTGCTCGATCCGGTCGCCCCATCGAAGCGTCCTCCGCAACCCAGATCGTCGATCATGTCATGGACTTTGGTGAAGGCACACGACTCATGGTCCTCGCGCCCGTCGTCCGCGCGAAGAAGGGCTTCCACAAGGACACCCTCGAAGACTTTACCAAACAGGGTTGGACCCGCGCCCGAGTCAACGGAGACATCACCGACCTCCGCGAAGCACTCAAAGAAGACAACGAGAACCCACTCAAACTCCACCGACACAAAAAACACACCATCGACGCGGTCGTCGATCGGATCGTCATCAAGGACGACGCACGCCAACGCCTTGTCGAATCCATCGAAGCGGCGCTGCGGCTCGCAGAGGGATCGGTGGTCATCTCCATCAACGATCCCAACGACAAAGAACTCTGGACCGACCACGCGTTCAGCGAACACTTCGCGGACCCTGACCATCCAGAGATTTCCCTCGCGGAACTCTCGCCTCGATTGTTCTCGTTCAACTCCCCCTTCGGCGCGTGTCCCGAATGTCATGGTCTTGGAGTGATTCTTGAGTTTGGTGAGGAACTCGTCGTCCCCAACAAAGATGTCGCGATCCTCAACAACGCGATCCAACCTTGGAAGAAAAACGGGCCGGGCGGGATGATCTACCCTCGCATGCTCCGCAAGTTCTGCCGTGCGTTCGAAATCCCCCAGTCGATGCACCTCAGCGCCATGTCCGAGGACCTCTACAACCTCCTCATGCACGGCACGGACTACGCCAACGCACACCTCAAAGGCAAAACCAAATACCGCAAGCAATGGGACGGCGTCTACCCGATGCTCAGCAACTGGTTCCACAAAACCGAATCCAGTTGGGTCAAAGACCACCTCCACCAGTTCCAGCAGGAAGTCACCTGCCCAGCATGCTGCGGAGACCGACTCAAAACCGCCGCCCTCCATGTCACGATCGAATCCTCGCACAAAGCGGACATGAAGAAAGCAGGTTCCGACACCGTCATCGGCCGACCAACCAACGACGGCTCCATCCTCAACATCTCCGAGCTCGCACGACTCAACATCACCGACGCGATCCAGTACATCAAGGGACTCAAACTTTCCAAAGAACACGCGCACATCGCCGAAGCGATCCTCCGAGAGATCATCAACCGCTTGCAGTTCCTCGAATCCGTCGGTCTCGACTACCTCTCCCTCGACCGGCGCACCGCAACCTTGTCAGGCGGCGAAGCCCAGCGCATCCGGCTGGCGACCCAGGTCGGATCAGGGCTCGTCGGCGCGTGCTATGTCCTCGACGAACCCACCATCGGACTCCACCAACGCGATAACGATCGCTTGATCCGGACCCTCCGTCACCTCACGGACATCGGGAACACCGTGCTGGTCGTTGAGCACGACGAGGACACCATCCGAGCCGCGGATCACATCGTTGATATTGGTCCGGGTCCCGGAGTCCACGGCGGCACCGTCGTCGCGCAAGGATCCATCAAAGACATCATCAACACCAAGGGGTCACTCACCGGAGACTACCTCTCGGGACGCAAGAAAATCGAAGTCCCAACCCAGCGACGCAAACTCAATCTCAAAAAAGCAATGACCGTCAAGGGCGCTCGTCACAACAACCTCAAGAACATCGATGTCCCCTTCCCCATCGGAGGCATGCTCGCCGTCACCGGCGTTTCGGGTTCGGGCAAGTCCACGCTCGTCAATCAGATTTTGCTGCGTGCCGCCAAACAGCATGTGATGGGGACCGCCGCGTCCCGCAAGAACAAGCCGGGAGATCACTCGCGGATTACAGGTCTCCAGCACATCGACCGCATCATCGAGGTCGATCAATCCCCGATCGGTCGCACGCCCCGCTCCAACCCCGCGACCTACACCGGGATATTCGACGAGATCCGCAAGGTCTTCACCGCGACCAAAGAATCCAAAATCCGAGGCTACAAACCCGGACGCTTCTCCTTCAATGTTGCATCCAACAAAGGAGGCGGACGCTGCGAAGCATGCTCGGGACAAGGGATGAAGAAGATCGAGATGCACTTCCTCCCCGATGTCTTCGTCGAGTGCGAGGTCTGCAATGCAAAGCGGTACAACCGCGAGACACTCGAGGTCTTGTACAAAGGCAAGAACATCGCCGATGTTCTCGCGATGACCGTTGAGGACTCATGCGACTTCTTCGCCAACCATCCCAAAATCCTCCGCTTCACCACCTGCCTCCGCGATGTCGGACTCGGATACATCACGCTCGGACAACCATCGACGACCTTGTCGGGCGGCGAAGCCCAACGCGTCAAACTCGCGACCGAACTGGGCAAAGGCACCAAGCACGACGGCACACAATCCAGCGAACACACCCTCTACATTCTCGACGAACCCACGACCGGACTCCATTTCGAGGACATCAACAAACTCATCTCCGTCCTCAACCGACTCGCCGACGCCGGGAACACACTCATCGTCATCGAGCACAACCTCGATGTCATCAAGTGCGCCGACTGGATCAACGACATGGGCCCCGAAGGCGGCGATAAGGGTGGTACCCTCCTCGCCTCGGGAACCCCAGAAGAAGTCGCAAAGATCAAAGCGAGTTACACCGGCCAGTATCTCAAACCACTCCTGAAAGGCAAGCCGTGAGCGGACCAATAGCAAACCGAGTAGAACGAATCAAAGCCGGGAACGATCCCGAACTCATCTGCGAAATGCCCTCAGGATACGCGATCCTTGGGAAATACCAACCCGATCCAATCAACGGCTGCTGCATGCTCCTCCCACGCACCGTTGTCCCCTCACCCAACGACCTCGACCACGATCAACGCGCGCAGTTCTTCTCCGACCTCACACTGCTCGGAGACGCGATCATGGAAGCCACCGGTTCAAACCGCATCAACTACCTCGTCCTCTGCAACCAGGTCCCCGAACTCCACGGCCACTGCGTCCCGCGCTTCGACACAGAAGACCCCACACTCCGCAAGCAAGGACCATTCGAAGCGTACGACTTCGGAAACGCACGCGTCGCAGACGCACAAGGACACGACCAGCAACTCCACGCAGCGCTCAAGGATTCGCTCACCAAACTCCTGATCAAACGCGACGGCTGATCACGAAACGAAAAGCCCCGCATGCAACGCACACGGGGCTGGTGTATGTCTGGTTTCGATCAGAGATCAGCCGCCAAGCAAATCAGCGATCTCATCGTCCACAGGATTCGATGCACGATCGTCCTTTGGACCCTTTGATTTCTTCTTGGACTTCGCGTCGTCGTCGTGGTCCTCGCCGTCCTCCGATGCTTCGATCGCTGCGTTCTGAGCCGCGACTTCCGCTTCAAGCTTCGCGAGGTCTTCCTCGGCTTCTCGCCCTTCCTTGGCAAGTTTCGCTTTGTACGACTCGATCTTCGCTTTGTCCGGCCCGAGCACGAGCGTGATCTGGCGTCCCGCGGTTCGCGGCGCCATCTCGATCTTCGCGACATCGCTCAGGTCCTGACAGATCTGGAAGAGTCTTTCTTCACCAAGCTGCTTGTGCATCATCTCGCGTCCACGGAATCGCTGTGTAATCGAAACCTTGTGTCCCGCGATCAAGAACCGACGCGCCTGATCCACACGGATCTGCACATCATGCGGGTCGATCTTCACCGATCGGCCGAGACGAATTTCTTTCATCTCAAGACCAGCGGACTTGGACTTGCTTTCGCGTTTGGAGAGTTCGTACTTGTGCTTGCCGTAGTCCATGATCTTGCACACCGGAGGGCGCGAGTCAGAAACGACCTCGACAAGGTCGAGACCGGCTTGCTGCGCCATGCGCATTGCATCAGGAGTTTCAACAACCCCCAACTGTTCCCCATCAGCTCCGATCAAGCGGATCGGGGATAGGCGGATCATGTGATTAATTCGGGTCCGTGTCACTGGACCTTGTTGGCGGAAAAAGCGTCTGCGAGCGATGTCAAGTCTCCTGGTGGAACTGTACTTACGCACAAGCACCGTTTGCTTGTGCATCCCGTTTGGATGCGGGATTATGGTATTGAACCGTCCAGCATGCAAGAAAGCAAGCGGATTCTCCTCATATCGGACGAATCCTCACACGAATCGAGCGATTGTGCACAACTGGTCATCCCCCTGTGGATGTCATCAGCTCGCGGACCGACGACCGGTTGAGCCTGATCGCACTCGGCGCCGCTGCGAGCAAGGTCAACACCACCGCCGCGACCCAAGACCCGACGATCGGCAGCACAGGCGGGATCATGAACCGCAGGTCCATCCCAACAGTCACCCGATTGACTTGCTGCCCCCCCCACGCCGCTTGGAGTCCCAGCAAGGTGCCAAGCACGCACGCCGTGATCCCGATGATCAACGCCTGACCACAGATGAGCCGAACCAACTGCCCCCTCGACGCCCCAACCGCTCGCACGACCCCGAGCTCATACCGCCGAGC
>JARGNC010000083.1 GCA_029212425.1 Phycisphaerales bacterium | reverse complement strand
AGCGAGAAGGTGATGCCGTAGTCGGGCTCGAGTTGGTCGGTTAGGAATACGAACGGGTCGTTGTTGGGATAGAACGATTCGTCAAAATCGATCGAGATCAGTTCGGCGTTTGCGGTGCTTGCGCTCATGCACGTGAGCAGAGCAATTGTGACAGGGATACCGTGTGTGCGACAGTATAACATAAGATTCTCCTTTCTCTTATGTTTCTGTTCGCTTGTAACCTTTGGGCGGTTCCGTCTTTATGGGTTGGGCTTGAGAACGCAGAAACAACTGGTCGCCTATGATTCCCCATTGCGCCGGTGATGTGCTGGCGTGGTTGAAGGGGCCGAGGGTTGGTTTTGACCAATCTGGTTCGGCGAGCGCCCTGATCGGGGCAGAACGGTTTTTTGATGAGCGAGAAATATCGCGAGGGCGGTGGGTCTGGTAAGCGTGGGGGATCGAAGAGTGGCAGCCGAGGGGGCAGCCGCAAAGGTGGGGGGCGCGGGAAGCGTGAGAAGGACGCTCCCGAACCAACACGCAAGCGTCAGATCAAGGAACCCAAGGGTGGGTGGTCCGAAGAGTCGTTCCGTTTGGACATGACCTTTGCAGACTTGGGGTTGTCGGATGACATTCTCAAAGCGATGGATGATCTTGGGTTCAAGCATCCGACGAAGATCCAAGCGGAGCTGATCCCGCTGGCGCTCACTGAGGTGGACATCCTTGGACAAGCGAAGACGGGTACTGGGAAGACGGCGAGTTTCGCGTTGCCACTTCTCGAACTGATTGAGCCGGGCGATTCGATGTGCGCGATTATTCTCGCGCCGACGCGTGAGCTTGCGGTGCAGATCAAGCAGGACATCGAGGAGCTCGCGCCGCACACTGGTTTGAGCGTCTGCGCGATCTATGGCGGTCAGTCGATTAATGTGCAGGCGGATCAGCTCCGCAAGCATCCTGAGATCATTGTGGGCACGCCGGGGCGTGTGCTGGACATGATCGAGCGTGGGTACTTGTCGCTTGAGCACATCGAGTTTGCGGTGCTTGACGAGGTGGACCGGATGCTGGACATCGGGTTCCGCGACGACATCCGCAAGATTCTTGGGAAGTGTCCGAAGGATCGTCAGACGATCTTTGTCTCCGCGACCTTTACCGACGAGATTGAAAAACTTGCACGCAAGTTCATGCAGGACCCGGTCAAGCTTGAGGTCTCTGCTGGGGCGCTCACGGTTGATCTGGTCAAGCAGGGGTATGTTTCGGTCGAGGCGTGGGACAAGCGCCGGATGCTGGGGCACCTGCTGACGCACGAGGATCCGGCGCTGACGATCGTGTTCTGCAGAATGAAGCGGACTGTGGATTCTGTGGTTCGGTATCTGGAGCGCAAGGGCATCCCGGCACACGCGATCCACGGCGATCTCACGCAGTCCAAACGCAACTCAGTCATGAACAAGTTCCGCTCGGGCGAGCTTGCGGTGTTGGTCGCGAGCGATCTGGCGTCACGCGGGATTGATGTCGAGGGGATCACGCACGTGGTCAACTACGACCTCCCAGAGGATCCGGATATTTATGTGCACCGCATCGGGCGGACCGCTCGCGCGGGACGCGAGGGGCACGCGTGGTCGCTGGTGACACCTCAGCAGGGATCGTTGTTGACGGAGATCGAGATCTTGGTCAATACCGAGATCCCGGCGATGAGCTATCCAGACTTTGAGGCGCGCGAGCGTCCGGAGGATTGGAAGGATGAACCGACGGGTGGTCGTCCGACCTATGAGGTGAAGGGCGTGAAGAAAGAGTTCAAGAATCGGTTTGCTGAGGAGGCGCTTCCTGCGGAGAAGGGGCTGAGCGATGCGGAGAAGGCCGCGAAGTTCCCTGGTGGGGTTGTTCCGAGTCAGAAGCCTCCGCGCTTGATGCGTGGGAAGACGAAGACTCGCGGGCGTTAATCAGCTCGGTTGAATCATGAAATGAAAAAGACCGGGCCTGACGGCTCGGTCTTTTGTTTTGATTGGTTCCAGAATGCTTAGCTTGACGCGACGGCTTCTTCGCGGGTGATGGAGCCGATGATCGCGGGAGCGTTCCCGGTGTTGACATGGACCTGTGGCTTGCTCTCTGCAGTCCGTGCATTGGCGACGGTTGCTGGAGCGGTGGTCTGTGCTTCGGTCTTGACTTCGGTTTGTGCGTCTGCTTTGACGGTTTCGAGGCATTCACGCATGCGGCGGCCTGCTTTGAACTTGACAGTCCGCTTTGCAGGTACGGGGACGCGTTCGAGGGTCTTTGGGTTCTGGGCCATGCGTGGTGCGCGATGCTTGACTTCGAAGACCCCGAAATCACGGAACTCGAGGCGGTTGCCATCGGCGATTTCGTCGATCACTTGGTCAAGAAACTCCTGGATGATCTGCTTTGCGACGACGCGTTTGTGGCCTGTACGCTGGGCGATCTGGTCTACAAGGACTTTCTTTGTGATCGTTTTCATAGTCGAGTATCTTTCTGTCCGCTTGTCGGCTGCCTATCGGATGAGCGTTCAAGCGGCGGATGAATCAGTTGAGATGTGCCCTCTGGAAGCTCATGCTGAGTCCTTGGGAAGATGCCCCAAACGAATGAGTCGCGGTTGATCCCGGTGTGCGTTGGGGTCGGTCGCGGCTTTCCCGGTGGGGACGCCGGGGGTGCGAGGAAATTGAATTACACGCATGTGCAGTATCGCAGACTAGTTGGCTCAGGTCAACGGGGTAAAGCGAGTTCTTTTGGTCATAACTCAAAATTGAACAAGCACTTGCAATTGGGAGAATCCTCTGCTATGGCTGGGTATGGAATCCGGTTTTTCGGACAACGCGGCGGTCCCGATCGGGGGCGGGAAGACGATTGATGGATCGTTTTTGGTCTTTACTTTTGTGCGTTCGTCTGGTCCAGGTGGGCAGAATGTGAACAAACGAGCGACCAAGGCGCAGCTACGCGTCGCGGTTGAATCGCTGGGGCTGCGTCCATCGGTCGCTGCAAGGCTTCGTGTGCTCGCGGGAGGGCAGCTCACTCGCGACGATGAGTTGATGATCTCGTGCGATACGACGCGGAGTCAGGGAAGGAACAAGCAGGGGTGCATGGAACAGCTGCGTGCGCTTGTGAATCAAGCGGTGGTGGTGCCGAAGACGAGGAAGAAGACGAAGCCGACAAGGGGATCGGTTGAGCGACGGATCGGCGAGAAGAAACGACGCAGCGAGATCAAGAAACGGAGGGGGACTTCCGGTGAGGACTAGAGTTGTTGTATGGAGCAATCCGGGACACCAATACCGATGAAGTATGCGCTTGGAATCGAGTGCTCGAACCCAAGCACACGCGGCGGGAGCAGGGGTGAAGTTGCGCTTGCAAAGATCACCAGAGGTGGGCTCGGCTTTGTGGATTCGCTAGAGCTGTCGGAAGATGCGCGTGGGAGCGACGGGTTGATGGGGGCGGTGGATACGCTTTGTTTGAAGCATGAAATCACTCCCGCAGATCTTGCTCGGATTGCGGTGTCCGTTGGTCCGGGTGGGTACACAGCGCTGCGTGTCTCGGTGACGGTCGCGAAGGTGCTCGCGACTGTGGTTGGTTGTGGTGTTGTCGCGGTCCCGTCTGCAGCGGTCGCTGGGGTTGGATTGGTTGGGTGCGATGCGTTGGTCGCGCTTGCGAGCAAGAACGGCAAAGCGCACTGCACTCGAGTTGTAGATGGTCAGCGGACGGAGCTTGGTGTGATCGGCGCCGATGAACTTGTCGGTGTTGGCGCAAAGGTCTTGGTGGGAGATGGGTTTGTTCCCAAGGAGTTGGTTGAGGCGGCGAGCAAATCTGGGATGGAGTTTCGCACGATTGAGTTGACGGGGCGAGCGTGCTTGGAGGCATCGGTGGGGATGGAAGAGATTGCTCCTGAAGCGCTTGGGGTGCTTTATGCGAGGGAGCCTGACGCGGTGACGCAGTGGCGAGCGCTGCACGGGTGAGTTATCCGGACGCGTGGGCGGTTGGGGTCGGTAAAGTCATGAAAGTGGGGTGGGGTGTGTTATCGGTGTGAAGTTGGGGGGGTTGGGGGACGATGATCGGGTGTGCGGGCGTGCTGATTGCGTCTGCGATACCGAGGTTGTCCATGAGCGATACAGCGAAAGATTGGTCTGACAAGAAGGTCTTCACGACCGGCGAAGCGGCGCAGGTATGCAAGGTTTCGCAGCAGACGATTATCCGCTGCTTTGATTCGGGTCGTCTCAACGGGTTCCGGGTTCCGGGTTCGAGATTCAGAAGGATTCCACGCGAGGAGTTGTTGCGCTTTATGCAGAGCAACGACATCCCGGTCGAGGTGCTCGAGAGCAGCTTGAAGCGCGTGCTTGTGGTGGATGATGATCCTGAGATCGCGTCGCTGATGGAAGATGTGTTTGGGGATGACGGCAGGTTCGAAGTCCGCGTGGTTCACAATGGTTACGACGCGGGGATGGAGACCGAGCGGTTTAAGCCAAACCTGATTGTGCTTGATTACATGCTTCCTGATATCAATGGGAACATCGTGTGTCAGCGTGTGCGTGAGAACGACTCGTTGAGTGATACGCGCGTGATCTGTGTTTCGGGGGTTGTTGAGGCGAGCGAGATCGAGGGGTTGATGGAAGCGGGCGCGGACGACTTTATGAAGAAGCCGTTTGATCTTCGTGAGCTTGTGCGCCGTGTCGAGTCGCTGCTTGGGATGACGCAGAGGGAAGCGGGATGATCGAGCAAGAGTCGTACAGCAGGGATGTTGGTGAGGGTGTGAGCAGCCGACAAGCGGAGGCGATCCTTGCGGGGATTACTCGGCTACCGACGCTGCCTGCAGTGGCGACGCAGTTGCTTGCGATGGGGGCGGATGAGGAGGTCCGGTTTGATGAGGTCATCGAACTGATCGAGGCGGATCCCGCGCTCAGTGCGCGGATGTTGTCGTTGTGCAAGAGCGCTGATACAGGGCTCGGCGATCGGATAACAACGGTTCGGCGTGCGGTGATTATGCTCGGACTCGAAGCGGTCCGTGCTGCGGTGCTGAGCGTGCTTGTGTTTGATCAGCTCAAGATTGATCCTTCGGATGAGGCAGGGTCACGGTTTGATATTGATGGGTTCTGGACTCGGTCGATCGCTGTTGCGTGCGCCAGCGAGCGGATCGCATCGCGTTGGAACGTTCCAGGGATCAGCAGCGATCAAGCGTATCTCGCTGGGTTGGTGCATGGTTTGGGTAAGCTTGCGTTGTACAAAGTGCTCCCCAAGTCGTGGGAAAAAGCGCTCGCGATGGGCGAGGCTCAGCGGATATCACTGAGCGGCGCCGAGCGTGCGACAATCGGGATTGACCACCACACAGCGGGCAAGCGCCTCGCGGAGCATTGGGGGCTTCCCGATTCGATCCGGGATGTGATTTGGCTTCATGGACAGCTTCCGCGTGCGCTCCCTGAGCAGTGTCATCGTGAACTTGTTTCATTGGTGACGCTCGCGAGCGCGTGGTGCGAGGAACAACATCTTGGGTGGTCAGGTGAATCGAGATCGAATGTCGAACTTTCGGAGATTGCGGAAGACATCGACTTTGACTTGTCGATTCTGGAATCAGGGTCCGCAGAGATTGTTGAGCGCGTCAGTGAGCGTGCGAAGATTCTTGGGGTGGGCGAGCTGAGTGCGCCGGAGCTGTTGATCGATTCGTTGACACGCGCCAACACCAAACTCTCTTCGATCAATCAGGAACTGAGAGGCAAACAACAGATCGCGGATCGTTCGCATGGACTGCTCGCGGCGGTCGATGTGTTCTATGACGCGATCGGGAACGGGGACGATCCCGAACGCATCGTTGGCGCGATGGTGCGGAGCGGCGCATCGGTGACTGGGATTGAACGAGGGGTAGTGATCCTGCAAGATGCGCCGGGAAGCGAATGGCGCAAATACTCGGTCGTCGATGGGGTGGTTGTTGATGACGGGAACGGACGCGGTGGACGCGTTCAAAGCCCCGCCGTGTCGGACTCAGGCGAGATGCGACCTGGGCATATCGCGGGTCTGAGCGGCGACCAGGTGCTTGATCTCGCGTCGTTGGATTGGTTCCGCGAGATGATCCAATCGGTGCGTGAAGCGGGTTCGCCCTCGCTGATCGGTGTCGGTGATTGCGGGGATGAAGAAGAAACATACGAGGGGGTGTCGTGTTTGGTGGTGCTGGTGAAGGCGAGCGCGGAGTCCGCTCCGATGCTGAGCACCAAGGGGTTCCGTGTGATCACGCGTGCTTGGATGCGTGCGCTCAGCGGGGCGGTCCGAGCACGGGCGAGCGCGAAACTCTCGGAAGAACTCGCGAGTGCGAATCGTGAGCTTGCGTCGATGCAGAGGGAACGAACAGAAAATGAGTCGTTGGTCCGTCTCGGACAGATGGCTGCTGGCGCGGCGCACGAGATGAACAATCCGTTGTCTGTCATCAATGGTCGCTCGCAGCAGTTGTTCGAGCGTCTTGGGACACAGCGGGATCGGGAGTCGGCGCAAGCGATCGCGAAAGCTGCGGACACGCTCTCGAACATGATTACTTCGATGCACATGCTTGCTGAGCCTCCAGAACCAACATTGACTGCGGTTGATCCGGTGCTGGTTGTGCGCCAAGCGATCGAGCTTGCGAAGGGGCAATGTCATCGTGCGGGGATTCGCGCGAAGGTGAAACTGAACATTGACGGTGCGGTGGGTCCGATTGATGTGGATCGGGATTTGATTGCAAGTGCGCTGTGCGAACCGATCGTGAACGGGATTTTGTCGAATCCTGTGGGGGTGGTGCAGGTTTCAATTGAATCGGCGGGCGTGGATGGCCGAGTATTGATACGGATCGTGGATACGGGGCCCGGCTTGTCTCAGCGGGCGCTCAATCACGCGTTCGATCCGTTCTTCTCAGAACTCAAAGCGGGGCGTCGTCCCGGATTGGGGCTTGCGAGGGCGCGGAGTGTGATCGAGCTTCACGGAGGCACGATCTCGATTGTGAACACGACTGGGAAGATTACGGGAGCACAGGTTCAGATTGTGCTTCTGAGCAAAAACAAGGGCCGTAAATCAGCGGCGTAGCGAGAGATTTGAACCGAGCCGATGTGTGTGGCTCACAAGAGTATAAGAGACTGTCCATGAATCACCGAGACACACCATCCGAACAACCAACACACAACGAAGGATCGGATGCGTTGTGGCACGGCTCGGTGGATGCGGACATGCACGGCAATGATCCGATGATGATTGAGCCTGTAGGGCTTGATGCTCGCGTGCTTGCGGTGAGTCCTCGTCGATCGGTTCGTCGGCGGATTTCTTCGATGCTTCGTGGGCGTGTTGAATCGCTCGAGTTTGTTGAGTCCGCTTCCGAGGCGCTCGAGCATATCAATGCGAGCACGACCGATCTTGTGATTATCGAGCGGGCGCTTGAGAACACCGACGGGATTGCTCTATTAGAAACGATTACAAAGCACCATCCGATGATTGTTGGTGTGGTGCTTGGTGCGATCAGTTGTACTGATGACGCGGTCCGCGCGATGCGTGCGGGTGCGTGTGATCTGATCCCGATCGGATCAACCGGCGCGGACACCGCTCGTCGGATGACCGAAGCGGTAGATCGTGCGCAGCGGGTTCGTAGACGCGATGCTCGCGTGGATCGGCTCAAAAAACTCTGCAACAAGCTCAACAGCGCTCGTCAGGAAGTGACAGGGCAGATCGGCGGGCTCTGCACGGATCTGACCGAAGCGTACAAAGATTTGACCGAACAGTTCGGGGATGTGAAAGTCCGCAGCGAGCTTGAGACGCTGCTGAGACAAGAACTCGATATCGAGTCGCTCCTCCGAACGCTGCTTGAGTTCACCTTGTCGAAGGTTGGTCCGACCAACGCAGCAGTGTTCATGCCTACCAGTGGCGGAGACTATTCGGTCGGTGCGTATGTGAACTATGACATCGCGAAAGAGACCGCGGAGATCATGCTCGATCAACTCGCGGACGCGATCCCGGAATCTGTCGAACACCTCGAAGGCGTCCGCGCGATGTCTGGAAGAGTGGAGCTGACAGAGATGCTCGGGACCAGCGCGTACTGGGTCGAGGACGCGACGATGCTGACGATTTCATGCAAGCAAGACGATGAGTGCCTTGCGGTGCTCGCGTTGTTCCGTGATCGTTCTCGGAGCTTCAGTGAGGACGATGTGCGGATGCTCGACATCATCGGGAATCTGTTCGGGAATCAACTCGCACGCGTCATCCAGACGCATCACCGTCACCTTCCACGCGATGAGTGGGGGATGAGTGGGGATTACGGGATCGATGAGCCGAGCGATGACCAGGACTTTGATGGGTTCGACGATACCTACGGCGGGTTCGCGGCTTAATCCCAATCAGCAGGCGTGTCGGAGCAGAACCATAATCTGAAACTGGGACTGTTGGTTTCCCAATAAGAATCTGATCGGGCAATCGCCCATCAGGGTCTCAGATAGCACATAGATTGCGTGAACGCGATAGACTATCCCTGTAGGGCGATCCCCCTGCACACGGGAGTTTTTCGACATGATGCAACTACTCTTTGGCGACCTCGCCCCTTGGTTTACCGCTCCGGCTCTGCTCGGAACCGGCGTGCTGATGGTCCAACTCCTCATGGGAGAGCTGGGTGGCGATGGTGCTCTGGATTTGGACCTTGATCTGGAACTCGATGGACACACGGACCATCCTGGGATGGAGTTCGGGATTCTGTCGCTTCAATCACTCTCCGCGTTCTGCCTTGGGTATGGATGGGTCGGGTTCGCGGCGTACAGGTTCCTCGATATCGGTTTCACAGGCGCGGCGTTCATCGCGGTGCTTGGTGGTGTCGGGGTCGCTTGGTTGATGGTCTGGTTGCTTCGAACATTCTTGAAGCTTCAGAACAACACGAATGTTTCGATCCAGCAAACGGTGGGTCTTGAGGGCGAGGTGTACGCGACGGTTCCCCCAGAGGGGACAGGTCGCGGCGAGATTATTCTCGTGATCAACCAGAGCCAGCACAACTACTTTGCGACGCAGGAGGGTCCCGATCCGATCCCGTCGCGAGTCCGTGTGCGTGTGACGCGTGCGGATGTATCGAGCAACACGATTGTCGTCGAGCCGTTGTAAGTTACGGTTGTTGGCGCGTTCATTTCAGAATCATTTCTAGATATTCAAAGGAAAACACATGACCAGTCATTCGCTTCTCGCCCAGACCATGCTCACGCCGAGCACGCTTGCCCAAGCTGATCAGGGCAACAGCGGGGTCTTTATCATCATCGTGATCGCGGTGGTCTTGTTTGTCGCGGTCTTTGTGACGCTGTTCCTTGCGAGTCGATACCGACGGTGTCCGTCGAACCGCATTCTTGTGATCTGGGGTACGGGATCGAAGAGCTCTGCGCAGTGTTTCCACGGCGGGGGTAAGTTTGTGTGGCCTGTGATTCAGGACTATGCGTATATGAGTCTTGAGCCGTTGGTGATCGAGATCCCTTTGCAGGGTGCGCTTTCGCTCAACAACATCCGCGTGAATGTGCCTTCGACATTTACCGTTGGTATTTCGAAGACCCCGGTCCTGATGAATAACGCCGCGGAGCGTTTGCTTGGGTTGAATCAGAATGCGATTCAGGAGCAGGCGCAGGACATTATTCTGGGTCAGCTCCGTCTTGTGATCGCGACGCTCTCGATCGAGGAGATCAACAAGGATCGCGAGAAGTTCATGAATCTGGTCAACGAGAATGTTGCGGAGGAAATCAACAAGATCGGTCTGACGCTGATCAATGTGAACATCCGCGACATTACCGATGAGTCGGGATACATCGAAGCGATCGGCAAGCGCGCTGCGGCGGAAGCGATCAACCGCGCGAAGGTTGAAGTGGCGCAGCAGGAACGCGAGGGCTCTGTTGGTGAAGCGGCGGCGGTTCGCGAGCGGAATGTTCGTGTTGCTGAAGAACGCTCACTCGCGGAGCAAGGGCAGAAGAACGCGGAACAGATGCAGCGCATTGCGGTCGCGCAGCTTGAAGCGCAAGCGGTTGTGGGTGAAGTTGAATCCAAGCGTGACCAAGAGATCGCGGCTGCGGAAAGGCTTGCGGAAACGGTCGCGGCGAAGAAACGCGCGGAGCAGGAGCAGCGCGTCCAGGTCGCGAGCGCCGAAGCGATCGCGGTGGACGGCGAGAACAGCTCATCGGCGAAGGTTGCTGAATCCAACGCGGAACTCGCGGAGATCCGCGCGGAAGCGAGCCGACGCTCGGATGTCGCTGCAGCGGAAGCTCGTCAGAAGATCTACACATCACAGCGTGAGGAAGAACTCGCACGACTGGCAAAGGAACAGCTCGCGCCCCAGGAGATCGAACTCAAGCGGGTCCAGATCGAAGCGGAAGCGGTCGCTGAGCGTGAACGGCGCGAAGCACGCGGACACGCGGACGCGGTGCTCGCGAAGTACGAAGCGGAAGCGAAGGGTGTCCAGCAGGTGCTTGAAGCGAAGGCGGAGGGTTACCGGAAACTGATGGAATCGTGCGCTCAGAACCCTCGCGTTGCGCCGACGCTGTTGATGATCGAGCAGCTCCCGGAACTCGTCGCGATGCAGGTGAAAGCGATCCAGAACCTCAAGATCGACAAGATCACGGTTTGGGATTCGGGATCGGGATCGAGCGATGGGAAGGGCAACACCACAGCAAACTTCCTGAGCGGGATGATCGGTTCATTGCCTCAGGTGCACGAACTCGCGAAGCAAGCTGGGATCGAACTCCCAAGTGCGCTTGGGCATGTCGTGGATGCTGAGGAAGTTGAAGAGAACGATCCGAAGCAGAGCTGAGCAAGCAGGATTGATTTCATTCCAATGAATATAACGCCCCGGCAGT
>JARGNC010000082.1 GCA_029212425.1 Phycisphaerales bacterium | reverse complement strand
GCAGCAGCACCCAGTGCCATGGTTGGAAGGATCGAGCCGTAGTACGACTCGTAAAGGTCAGCACCCATACCCGCAACGTCGCCAACGTTGTCACCAACGTTGTCCGCGATGGTCGCAGGGTTGCGTGCGTCATCTTCTGGAATACCAGCTTCAACCTTACCAACAAGGTCCGCACCAACATCCGCGGCCTTGGTGTAGATACCACCACCAACACGGGCGAACAACGCCTGAGTCGATGCACCCATCCCGAAGGAGAGCATGATGGTGGTCACTTCAGTGATACCGCCACCGATTTCAAAGTGGTTGAAGATAAAGAACCAAGCCGAGATATCGATGAGCGCGAAGCCCACAACATTCAGACCCATGACCGCACCGGAGCGGAACGCAACAGTCAGCCCCTCGTTGAGCGACTGCTTCGCGGCCCAAGTGGTGCGTGCCGAAGCGTTGGTCGCCATCTTCATGCCGAACCAGCCACACAGACCCGAGAAGAGTCCAGCAACCGGCACACCAATCAAGGTGAACGAGGACTGGAGACCCATCGAGTACATAATCCCGAGGAAGACGATCAGCAGGACGAAGACCATCGCGACGACCTTGTACTGACGCGTCAGGTACGCCATCGCACCGTCACGGACCGCCTGAGCGATCTCGATCATGTTCTCGTCGCCTTCCGACTTCTTCATAACAGAGAGTTGGAACATCTTGGCCATAATCAGAGCAAGAATGCCCCCGATCGGTGCAAGGTAATACGCCGGAGTGACATCCGACATCGAAGCCAATGTTGGCATGAGTTGCATACTCATAGTGTGCGTGCCTCTGGGTGGTGGTGGAATTCCTGCGTTTCCTGTGCATCACCCAACTCAGCGACAGGAAAGACTCTAACTACAATTGTTTAAACAACTTTTTGATCCCCGATCCGGGGTCGCGATTCTAGTGCCTACTTACAAGAAAAGCCGAACCGTTATACCCAAAAACGGCATTCGCACCCCAAACTCAACAAAAAAAACCGTCCCATTTTCAGGACGGCTTGCAGCTCAAATTCAATACTCCGCTGGAATCAATCCAGCACAAGCATTCAGTCGCGGATTGGACCACGCTTGGAAGCACGACGCTTACGCTCCGATGGCTTCTCGTAGTACTCTTTCCGCTTCACATCCTTGACAAGACCCTCTTTTTCACAAAGCTTCTTGAACCGACGCATCATCTGCTCAGCGCTCTCGTTACCGCGGGTTTTGATCCGAATTGCCATCAGGGCTCCATTCTCTTCAAGGACAACATCCACGGCACTCGCCGCAGGGCCTCTATCAAAGGCACCCTTCCCCCAGCGGTCAAGCCATCACCACCCTCAACCGCCCCAATTCCTCCCACAACTGCAGCCCAATCCCCAACATCACCGATGCATTGCCCATGAATTCCAACCTCAAAGCCATCACGCTCGCGATCGGTATCTGTTCAGTCTCCGCCCTCACCGCGTGTGAATCCGTCCCAGCCATGCGGAAATCCACCGCATGGCAAGGCCAAACCCCAATCTCTGCCTCATACCTCTGGGGAACCCTCGAAGCCGAGATCCCACCAGGCATCCGCACCGAATCCGTCCTGATGGCCGCCAAAGCCGAACTCCTCCGCCAAGGACATGTCATCAAAAAAGACACCATCTCCCCACAAGGCGGCAAACTCCTCGCCCTCTCACAGCCCGGTGCACCCTCTTCCCGCATCCACATCAACACCTCCACCCAACCCTCCGGCGGCGTCAAACTCACAATAAACATCGATCCTGACTCAGAATCCAGAACCCGCCTCGTCCTCGACGCGATTCTTGCGCAGCTCAATATTTACACTTCGATGCCATAGGGATAAAGCCCCAACTCGCGAGGTCCGATAGACCCGCAATGCCAACGCTCCGGAAAAAGACCAGTCGATTCCATATCAACATGGACTCCGCGCTCGCGAGAGCAATGATGCTCTGCGTTGGTGTACTCATTACAGGCACGCTCGGATTCACCTGGATTGAAGATTGGCTCATCTGGGAATCATTCTTCTTCACACTCTACACACTCACCACCGTCGGATACGACGACGCAGAAATCAGCCCAAACGGACAACGCTTCGCCGCGTTTCTCATGATCGGAGGCATCGGCTCCGTCTCCTACGCACTCAGTCAAATTGTTCAATACGCCGCGACCAAAGCCGTCGACACGGAGAAACGCATGATTACCAAAGCAAACCAACTCAGCAAACACTGCATCGTCTGCGGCTTAGGTCGAACCGGATTCCACATCATCCAACGACTCGACGACCAAGGCGTACAAGTTGTCGCAGTTGACAGCGACGAGGCACTCATCAAAAAAGCAAGAGATCGCGGAATCATCGCAATCCAAGGCGACGCAACCAACGACGACGCGCTCATCTACGCAGGGATCAACCGCGCTGCCAGCCTCGCCGCTGCAACATCTTCAGATTCCACAAACGCAATGATCTGCCTCACTGCAAACGCCCTCGCCCCAGATCTACCGATCTCCGCAAGAGCAGAAGACGAAGACTCGATCAACAAACTCGCTCGCGCCGGTGCCAGCTCAGTCATCAGCCCAACCCGCTACGGAGGGGAAGGCATCGCCGACAGCATGCTCCGACCATCAGTCGCCGAAGTTGTCTACGGCACGCATCACGAGGGGGACAAAAAACTGCATTTCAGAGAGATCCCAATCTCAAAAGAAAACAACCGAGCCGGACTCTCAATCTCAACACTCATCAGTATGCATCCAAGCATCGCATACATCGCTTCAAGAAACACCGATGGCCAATACACAATGCGACCAGGGACAGAACACATCCTCGAAGACGGCGACTTCCTCCTAATAGCAGGACAGAACCAAGACCTCGCAGCAGTCGAACGCTTCGATCCCAAAAATCAAAAAACCGCGGCGTAAAACACCGCGGCTCTCGAAGTTCTACAGAATCACTTATCGTTTTTCGATCGGCACATACGCCACATCGTGCGGCCCAACATAATCAGTCGTCGGACGGAACAAACGATTGTCACCAAGCTGCTCGATCACATGCCCCGCCCAGCCCGCGATGCGTGCAAGCACAAACATCGGGGTAAACAAATCAAGCTTCAGTCCGATGCAGTGGTAAGTTGTCGCGGAGTAGAAATCGACATTGGGGTAGATCCCCTTCGACGCGTACTCACGCTCCATCACAAGCTCGATCGCGTGCGACTTGTTGTACAGGTCCATATTGCCAGTGTCCTCAGCAAGCTGCTTCGCAAGCGTCATCAACTCGCTCGCGCGAGGATCTTTCGACTTGTACACGCGATGCCCGAAACCCATGATCCGTTCTTTGTTCTTGATCATGTTCATGACATGCTCTTCCGCACCCTCAACATCAGGGATCTGGTTGAGCATCTTCATCACGCCTTCGTTTGCCCCGCCATGAAGCGGTCCACGAAGTGAACCCACAGCAGCAGTAATCGCGGAGTACACATCTGAAAGGGTCGAGATTACCACGCGTGCAGCAAAGGTCGAGTTGTTCAACCCATGATCCGCGTGCGTGATCATGCAGATGTCAAACGCGCGGATCATCGCAGGCGTTGGCTTCTCGCCATTGAGCATGTACAAGAAGTTGCCCGCAAAGTTCAGTGATGGATCAGGATCAATGATCTCAAGCCCACGACGATGACGATCAAACGCCGCAACAATCGCAGGCGCCGTCGCGAGGATCTGCAGCGATTTCTCGCGTGCCGCCTCGACCGAGTTCTCGTTTGGTGAAGAATCATCCATCGCCATCGAGCTGATCATCGTGCGGATCACATGCATCGGTTCCGCATCAGCAGGACACGCCGTGATCCGCGCCTTGAGCGAATCGCAAAGCCCATAGTTCGCACGCAGGTCAGTGGTAAAAGCGCCCAACTCCTCAGCAGTAGGCAACCGCTTGTTCCAGAGCAAGAATACTGTTTCTTCGAACGAACTCTGCGATGCAAGGTCACCAATCGCAATCCCGACATACTCAAGGATGCCCTCGGAACCATTGATAAACGACATCTCAGTCTGTGCGGCAATAACGCCCTCAAGACCCTTGGAGTAAGTACTTTGCGCGGTGCTCATCTGGCATCCTTTCGAGTTCAATGCGGCTCAAGAATCCTCGCACTCACGCCGGTCATCCGTCAAGGATCGCCCAACATCAAGCGAGAACCCAACTATAGGCCAGACACCGCTCCAACGACGATCAACCACATCAACCAACGCCACCAATATTGATGGGTACCATCCACGATGCTCATCCCACTGGGTACAAACCGCCCCCTCGCCAGAAAGACCCGGATCGTCCCGATCCTCATCGCGATCAACATCGCGGTTTTCGTTGTCCAGATCGTTCTCCAATCTTCAGATCCCAAACTCGCAAACCAACTCCTCGACTTCGGACATGTCTGGGGACGCGACCTCACCCCCTGGGGACCCATAACCTCCGCCTTCCTCCACGGCAGTTTCATGCACCTCGCCGGAAACATGCTCGCACTCTTCGTCTTCGGACCCCCAGTCGAAGACCGATTCGGACGACTCGGATTCACCATCTTCTACCTCCTCGGCGCCATCGGATCAGGACTCATCCACGCCGCAGTCTCAGACTACCCCGCGATCGGCGCCTCCGGTGCGATCGCCGCCGTCACCGGCGCGTTCCTCGTCCTCTTCCCAAACTCCAAAATTAAAATCCTCTGGTTCCTCATCCTCATCCAGTTCCTCATGGCGCCAGCATGGTGGCTCATCGGTCTCTGGATCGTCATCGACCTCTTCTCCCAAACCTTCCAACCAAACAACGGCACCGCCAACGCCGCACACCTCGGCGGATACGCCTTCGGAATCTCAATCGCCCTTATCCTCCTCTGGACCAAAGTCCTCTCGCGAGAACCATACGACCTCTTCTCAATCCTCAAACAAAAGAAACGCAAGCGTGAATGCGCCGCCGCGTCCAACGCCGCGCCCAACGGCCCGCGCAGTCCCAACAAAAAGAACGACCCCAAAGTCGCCGAACTCGCCCAGCGCCGTGCAAACATCTCAGAACGACTCACCGAAGGAAATCTAGAAGACGCGACCGCACGCTACCTCGCGATGCTCCAATACTTCGGTGACGACGAAGACTACCCAACAACGATGCACCGCGATGCGCAGTACCAAATCGCCAACCACCTCTACGCAACCAACCAACGAAAAGAAGCCCTCGACGCGTACCAAGCCCTCATCAAAGCGTACCCGATGGACAAAGAACGCGATGTCATCTGCATCCTCCGCGCACGCATCAACGCCAAAGACCTCAGCAACCACGAAGCCGCCCGCTCAATCCTGAGCCATCTCATCGAGACCACAAGCGACGAAGACATCAAAGCCCTCGCGCAATCCGAGCTCGAAACACTCGAAAGCCCACCCCAATGACCCCACCAACACACGCCCGAACCCGAATCAAAATCTGCGGCATCACCAACCACGAGGACGCACAAGCCGCCGTAGACCACGGCGCCGACGCCATCGGTTTCATCTTCGTTGAGGACACCCCAAGATACATCGATCCCCAAGAAGCCGCCGCGATCATGTTCGAGCTCCCGCCAATGGTCTCCGCAGTGGGGGTCGTCCAAGTCACCGACATCGACGAGTTCTGCACCATCGAACAAATCTGCCCCGCACACACCTTCCAACTCCACGGCAAAGAACCCCTCGAACTCGTCAAACAATGCGGTCCCGGCGTGATCAAAGCATTCAAATACGAAGAGGTCACCATCCAGTCCCAGCTCAACCGCTGGGAGAAGGTCGAAGAAATCGACGCCCTCCTCCTCGATGGTTCCGATGGAGGACAAGGCCAATCCTTCGACTGGACCAAACTCGCCCCCCTCATCAAGGACTACCCTAAGAAGATCATCATCGCCGGAGGTCTCGACGCGAGCAATGTCGGAGAAGTCATCCAGACCCTCCGCCCCTACGCGATCGATGTCTCAACCGGAGTCGAGTCCGAGCCAGGCATCAAAGACCACACCAAAATCGCCGCCCTCTGCGCTGCCGTCCGCGCCGCAGATGCAAGCAACTAAAAAACCCGATCCAACCGGACCGGGTTTCAAAGTTCAAAAACATATTTTGTTTACCAGAAGCTTCAGCACCCGATGCCATACGCATCGAGGAACAATGTCACATCCATAAAGTTCAAGCTCCCATCATCGTTGAGATCAACAATCAGGTCTTGATCCACAAACAAGATGAGGAACGAGGAGATATCCAAAACGTTCACCGTACCATCGCTGTTCAGATCAGCCGAGCATTCCAGTTCGCAATCATTGATCAACGCGACCTCAAGTCCTGAAACAAAGTTCGCACCATAAATCACCGAGCCATCGGTAATGCTGTCCGAAACACGATCAAAGGTCTCATACGCGATCAAGAACTGCGGATTCGTCGGATCAGAAAAATCGTATCGACGGATGCCATCGTTCGATGTGTTGAGGAACGCATCGTCCCCAAAGAAACTCACCGATGTTGAACTCCCAACATTTGCGAACTCAGAAATGAGCGATGGCGCATCCGGATCAACAAGATCGTACACCCGAGCGCTGACCCCATTGATAAAGAGCATCGAGTCATGAATGGTCATCTGGAACGAATCGCTTGGCAGAAAGCCAACCACAGGCAGCGCCGGATCCGAATGATCAAAGATATGAACACCAGTCCCAATGACAGGGTGGTGACCATAAATATACACATTCGATCCATACCCCACCGAACCAAAGAGCCCGAAGAAATCATCCGTCCCATTGAAGAACCGGTGTCCAATATAGACCGGATTCATTGAATCCGATAGATCGACAACCGAGAACCCCATCCCAATCCCATCCACGCTGTTCGCGATATAGGTGAAGTACCCGATCGAATTATTCATATCCATTCCAAGGAATGCCGCTGGAATGGGATCAGCATCACCAACAACAGGATGCTCCGCAACAAGCGTGATGTCACTCGGATCGCTCACATCCAAAATCACAACAGTCGCAGGCAATCCCGTCGGCCTGTTCAGTCCATACAACAGATCCCCATCAAGCTCCATGAACTCTGGACGTAGCGGATAACTATCGAGCTCAACCGGATTCAATGGATCGCTGACATCAATCGCCAGAACACCATCTTGACTCGTCAACGCAAAGATCGTTGATCCCGAAGCTTCCAGTTCATAAATATTGTCTTGCGCAAACAAAGCACGCAAAGGTGCCGTGCACGAAGGCCCAGTCAATCCGCCAGCCACTGCGCCAGTAGACAACAACCCCAGCCCTGCAACGCCGACCGCTGCACGAATCATGGAAAACAATTTCATATGTACTCTCCGTATGCCTGTGAAAGAAACCCACGAGTAACTTCCTATAAAGTACACGGAAATTTAGTTGTCACAAAGAAAAACAGAACTTATATCCAGCATTAGTGAGAACTCAGCGCAAGCGAACACAGCGCAACCACACAAGATTCCAACTCAACCCCATCTATGTGAAGCACCGAACCCGCGATCTCTCGATACAGCGGATCTCTTGCCTCAAACACTTCCTGCACTTCATCCACCACATCCCCACCAGTCAGCGACGGCCTGTCGGTATTTTTCCCCAGTGCCAATCGTTCGCGAAGGGTCTCAACACCACCACGCAAATACACAACCCTGCACTGATCCGAGCTCTGACCCTCGCGCAAAAGTTCAGCACACCCATCCGCAGTGGGGGTCCCGCCCCCAAGCGCGATCACGCGCCCAAGCTGACCAAGTTCAGAATCAAGCGCTGTCCGCTCCGCACCGCGAAACGCATCCATCCCATGCTGAGCGATCGCCTCCCCCGCGCCATCGCACCCAAGCACGCGAGCAGTCACATGATCCAAGTCAACGAAATCACATCCAAGCCGCTCAGCAACACGAGCCCCAAGCGTGGACTTCCCCGAACCGCGCAGCCCAATCAAAACCAGATTGGGACCAAGCTCACCCAACTCAATCTTCCTTCACCCGCGACATGTACGACCCGTCCTCAGTCGAAACACGCACCTTCTCGCCAATCGCAATAAACGGCGGCACACGAGTCTTCAAGCCCGTATCACACTCCGCTTCCTTAAGCTGGTTCGTCGCCGTCGCACCCTTGATCCCAGGAGCGGTGTCTGTAATCTCAACTGTCACCGACGATGGGAGCTCGATCGCAACCGGACTCCCCTCGTGGAACATCACATCACAGGTGCTGTTCGCCGACATGTACAGCAAGGTATCACCAAGCAGGTCAGGGGTCAGGTCAACCTGGTCGTAGTTCTCCATGTCCATGAAGGTCCCGCCACCGTTGCCGTCTGGATACAAAAACTCCATCTCGCGTTTGTCCAGAGTCGCCCCATCAACAACATCCGAACCCGAGAACCGTTGTTCCTTCATCCCCGATCCGTCCACCGCACGCATCTTCGCCTGAATGTACGCCGGACCCTTCCCAGGCTTCACATGCCCGATTTTGGCAACAACATACAGTTTCCCGCTCAGATTCAGAGCAATGCCAGGGCGAATTTCGTTTGCTTTCATAGATACAGATTCCCGGGAATGATCGCATCGCGACCAGAGTTCACATGTTCAGACGCCCAGAGACCATTCCCAGAGCGACCCTATCATATCCTCATCGGACGCCCGCACACAGGAGATGACCCCAATGCCTATCCAGAACGACCAATCCACCTCCCTCCAATCCATCACCCGCCGTGATTCACTCAAAATCATTGCCGCAACCACCGGCACCCTCGCCCTCACCTCCCCAGCCCTCGCATCCATCCTCCGCTCCGCAACCAGCGCGGATCCGCTCATCACTTGGTCCGAGCTCAAACCAAGCTTCCACGCCTTCGTTGACCTCAACACCGGAGGCAATGTCCTCCTCCGCACCTCCAAAGACGCGATCATCATGATCGATACCAAATACCCGCACCTCGCCGGCGCGATCAAAGCCGACGCTGAAAACTTCACCCGCGCCGATTCAAAGAATGGTTCTCCAAAGCTCATCCTCATCAACACCCACCATCACGGCGACCACACCGCTGGAAACCCACTCATCATTCCGCACGCCGACGAGTCCTACGCGCACAAAAACGCGATCCCAAGAATCCAATCCCAACTCGACACCACCAAACAGTCAGGCAAAAACGCAGTCGACCGCATCAAGGGATTCAGCGACTCCAAAGCACTCAAAGACCTCGCACAACAAGCCGCCGATGCGTCGGATGCATGGACCAACAAAGAAGTCACCCCTGCAACCGCAATCGATGCCAAAGCAACTGACATCGAAGGCACCGACATCACCCTCCATCACTTCGGACCCGGACACACCGACAACGACCTCGTCGTCGAGTTCAAAGACGACAATGTCTTCCACACAGGAGACCTCGTCTTCTCAGGACTCCACCCATACTTTGATCCAACCGCAGGCGTCTCCGCAATGGGTTGGCTCGTCGCACTCGGAACCCTCTACCAACTCTGCGACAAAGACACCATCGTCGTCCCAGGTCATGGAGAGCCAGGCGACCGAACAATCATCCAAAACCAAATCGATTACCTCACCCAGATCCTCATCGAAGTCCAAAACCAAATCGACGCGGGAACCCCAAAGGAGGACACCGCGTCGATGGAATGGGACTTCATGAAAGGCCTCGGATTCGAGTCCATCCGCGAGCGAGCAATCAACGCCGTCTACGACGAACTCGCAAGCTAAAACGAAACACGAAGCAAGATCAGCCCCCTGCCGGCGCCTCAACCAAGACCTCAGTCTTCACGGAGTTGGCAATAAAGCAAAGCTCGTGCGCCTGGTGGTGCAATGCATCGAGCATTTGCTGAGCAGGTGCTCCGTCACCGCCGAAGGTGATGCTTGGTCTCAGCACGACCTTGGTGATCCACATCCTGCCATCGTCACTCTTCGCCATGTACCCGATCGCCTCATCAATGTACGAATCTACGACGAGTTTCTCCTTCGTGCACAGCGCGAGGAATGTCAGCATATGGCAAGACGAGAGCGACGCAACAAACGCCTCCTCAGGATCAACACACGACGGATCTCCCTGATACGCAGGTGCCGCAGAAGCCCGAACCGATTCGCCACCTTGAAACTTCCAAGTGTGCTCCCTGTTGTAAGTCGCGTATGCGAAATCGTCGCTGGTTCGCTTCCATTCGATCGTTGCCAAATGCTCTGACATGTCCATACTCCCTAATCCAAGCCCGATTGGCCCAGTTGTTCGACAAGCATAGCGACGCCGCAGAACAATCTCGTGAGATGTCAGATTGAGTCCACTACTCCAAATCAAACAACATCAACTCACTCGCTTCAAGCCCGCGAATCAACACCGTTGATCCACCCGAAAACGACACCGCATCTCCGCTGCTGAGTTCACGCCCGTCGACCTCCACCTTCCCGCGTGCAACATGCAAATACCCGTGCCGATCCGCAGAGAGCACCGCATCAAGCTCGCTTCCAGCGCGAAGCGTCGCAACCGAAACCTCTGCCTCAGCATGAATCTTGAGCGATCCATCGCTTGCCTCTGGTGACGCGAGCAACTGCCACTGATCCGTCCGACCAGCAACATCAAACGACGCCTGCTGATACCCCGGCTCAACCCCAGCAACACTCGGCTCAATCCAGATCTGCAGCAAATGCGTCGGCGCATCATCAAGCCCGTTGAACTCGCTGTGCCGAATCCCAGTCCCCGCCGACATCAACTGCAAATCACCCGGAACAATCTCGCCGCTCTTGCCAGTGCTGTCCTCATGCACAATCTTCCCATCAAGCACCCAGGTCAGGATCTCCATCTCGCTGTGCGGATGCATCCCAAACCCTCGGCTCGCCTTGATCACATCATCATTGATCACCCGAAGCGCCCGGAACCCCATCCGATCCGGATCAAAGTACCGACCAAACGAAAACGAGTGGTACCCATCGAGCCAGCCAATCTGCGTCCGTCCGCGTGTCGATCCATCCCA
>JARGNC010000081.1 GCA_029212425.1 Phycisphaerales bacterium | reverse complement strand
GTTTTACCTTTAGAACAATACAACGAGGGAATTGAACTCGCAACCCTAGTCCGAGAAAAATGGGGTACCTAGGATGTTTGGTAGGCAGAATTTACACCGAGCAATCACCAAACAAAGGATCTGAAATGGCTTCAAAACGAGCAAAGATTTCCATCATCGGCGCGGGCAATGTCGGCGCGACTTGCGCCCACTGGGCTGCCCAAAAAGAGCTTGGTGACATCGTTCTCCTCGATATTCCTCGTGCGGACGCTCCGGATCAGCATATGCCGAAGGGCAAAATGATTGATCTTGGTTGCTGTGCTCCGATCGAAGGATTCGATTCGAACCTGACAGGCACATTTGATTATGAAGATATTGCTGGTTCCGATGTGGTCATCGTGACCGCGGGTCTGCCACGCAAGCCTGGGATGAGCAGAGACGATTTGATTGAGACCAATGTGAAGATCGTCAAGTCTGTGTCTGAGAACATCAAGGAGCACGCTCCGGACTCGATCGTCATCCTTGTTTCCAACCCGCTTGATGCGATGGTGTACACCGCATGGAAAGCGACCGGCTTCCCAACCAACCGAATCGTTGGTCAAGCAGGCGCACTTGACTGTGCACGCTACCGTGCGTTCATCGCATGGGAGCTCGGTGTTTCAGTCGAGGATGTCCAAGCAATGCTCCTCGGTGGGCACGGCGACGACATGGTCCCATTCCCACGACTCACTTCAGTCCACGGAATTCCTGTCACAGACATGCTGAGTCAGGACAAAATTGACGCATGCGTTCAGCGTGCGAAGGTTGGTGGCGGCGAAATCGTGAAACTCATGGGAACCAGTGCGTACTACGCTCCGGCGCTCGGAACCATCCAGATGGCGGAAGCGATCATCAAGGATAAGAAGCGGATTATCCCATCCGCGGCGTTCCTCGATGGTCAGTTCGGCCAAAAGGGCCTGTTTGTGGGCGTTCCAGCGCTGCTGGGCAAGGACGGCGTCGAGAAGATCGTCGAGTTTAAACTCACTGACGAAGAGCAAAAGCTCTTTGATGAGTCCGCATCACATGTTGCTGATCTTGTGAAGGTTGTTACAGACCGATTCCCAGAACTCGCATAATAAACGGCCAGATATAACAATTCAAAATGGGCTCGCGGTTGCGAGCCCTTTTTTAATCCTGTGGTGGTGGTGCGTTGGGTGGGGGTTGGTCGCCTCGGCTGTGTTCGTAGAGATCCCCGATCGCGTTGACATATTTTTTGCGTTGCTTTTCTTCGTGGGCGATCCGCATATTTTCTGCATCTTCGCCGAGTGATGTGAGGAGCTGGTAGCAATATGGTGCGGAACCGAGCCAGCGTTTCCAGCGTGACCGGAACATCCAGAATCCGATTGGGCAAATGACCGCGGCTGCGATGTAGAACGGAGCAGTTCTGATCGTAGCCGCAAGCGCTATCGAGCCAAGCGATGCCGCGAGAATCAATAATCCGTAGACAAACTGGGCGCCCTCGCTCTTGATTTGTCTTTTGATTGCATTTCTGCGATCTGCGGTGCGTTGAACATCAGCTTCAGGGTCATCCCCTAATAGCCATGCAGAGCCCGGATCATCTGGGTCAAACTCGAAGTCTGGTTCGGGCTCTTCTACCGGATTCAGTGCTGCTCTGAGGAGCTCAGGGTCCGTATCCGGCATCAACTCCCGTCGTTTGGGTTGTTCTCGGTCATTCATAAATAGTCCCGCTCACGAAAAAATAGTATCAATCTTTATTGTACTTTCAATCATCGGTGCAGGATCACGAATCCCATTGAATTTCATACATTCTTATATGATTTGGGGGTGTGCGAGTCCCTGTCCGTATTGACTTATTCGAGATTGCTCAACGATGGTTTCAATTGCGTACTGCAGTAGAACAGGAAATCAGACAGAGAAATCTTCGGATCCGAGGAGAATTTGGGTATTGAACCGTGCTTGGCTATACTTCGTAGAACGCGGATGGAATCACGGATGACCTGATACCAATCGGGCTTCTCACCCTTGATTAAGGAAAGTATGCATGCTCAAAGATCACCGAATCGTTGCTGCCGTCGTCCTCTCGCTGAGCGGAATTGGTGGATTGGCCGTCGCAGAAGAGATGGAAACAACTCACAGCTCTATGTTCACGAAATCAAGCTCGATTGAACAGATTGCAGATCAGCTGATCGGGACTTGGCAGACCGTTGATCCCATCGAAACCACGCAAGACGCGAGCGGGAATGCGGTCGATGTTTCGATGATGATGAGCATCGCTCCTGTCGAGATCGAAGGCATGGAAAATACCATGTATGTGGAGAGTTCCTTGTCGAACGCGACATGGGAGCCGTTCCGTCAGGTGATTTTCCAACTGTACGATTACAAAGGGAAGGTTCGGTTGCGGACCTACACAATCGCAATGAACGAGAAAGCACGGGGGGTGCTGATCGGCATGACCGCAGCGCCGTCGCATTTCCCGGCGATCAACAAAGATCTGCTCATCGCAACGCTCGATGTTGAGCTCAAAGCGTCTGGTGCTGGATTCAGCGGATCGACTCCGTACCCATATCCGACTGGGGTGATGGGAGCGGTCGAGATGACAAGTGCGGTCGCGTTTGATGGGAGTACATTGACCGTCGCGGATCGTGGGTACGACGCGGATGGGAACATTGTGTGGGGCGCTGATGAGGATGCTTCGTATGCGTTTGAGCAGGTTGAGCCGTACGCGGTTGCGACTGAGCGTGAGCGAGGCTTGATCGTGATTGATTACCCTGCAACATTTACGGACATGATCGTTCAAGAAGGCGATGAGATGCATGTCCACTACTATGGATACTTGGAGAATGGCAAGCTGTTTGACACGAGCTATACACGCGGCACGCCATTCGTGTTTGTGTACCCACCAGGGGCGCGTGCGATTGAAGGGTGGGGAATGGGGATGGATGGGTTCTCGAATGGTGCTCGCAGGAAGTTGATCATTCCTTCCGAGATTGGCTACGGGCCAGGCGGAAATCCGCGTGCAAGCATCCCTGGGGACTCAACCCTGTATTTCAATATCAACCTCGCGCATCTCGCTCGTCCTGAGCCTGCACCCGTTGAAGATGCAGCGTCGTCCGAAACAGATGCAATGGATACAGAAGATTAATACTCCCTGTTGATTCGCGGCTTGCGTGATGAGCATGCCGTGTTTGCATGCAGCGAACGAGAGGGTCATGCTCAAGCAACGCCACCAACTCTTTGTGACACTCTTCGCGTGCACAGACGGCGCGTCCGCGGTTGGTGCGTGTGCGCTTGCGTGGCTGGTTCGTCGGAATCGGTTTGGCGTTTTCGAGACTGAAGCGACAGGATATTTCCAAGATTCTCTCACGGCTCTCGTTGTTCCGATTTTCATTTTCACCATGTATTCGCTCGGTTTGTACCGACCTCGTCGTGATCAGACATTGCTGAGTGAAGTCGCTCGCGTTGTGCAAGCGTCGGTTGTTGCGATGGTCGCGGTGATTGTGCTCACCTGGCTCACTGGCGGGCATCGGATGCCGACGATGCAGACGATGGGGCCTGTGCTCCCTGCGGAGTTCTTTACCGAACCATTCCGATTCCAAATCCTGATGCTTTCGCTGTTCTTGCCCCTATTGCTCAGCGTGCAACGGCTCGCTGTTCGGTTGGTGCTGCGTGCGCTCCGGAAACGCGGAAAGAACACTCGGCATGTCGCGGTCTTGGGGATCGGTCGGCTCGGACAGATCACCGCTCGAACACTCGAGCGGAACGCGTGGACAGGTCTCCGTGTCTCGTATTTCATCAGCCACCACGAGCAAACGAATCGTGTGAGTTGTATCGACAAAGAAATCAAGGGGGGGACGCGAGAGCTTGAACTGATCCTCGAGCGGTATCCGGTTGATGCGATCTACATCGCGCTTCCCAATGCGATGTCGCCGCAGTTGCCGCAGTTGCTTCAGCGGTTGGAACGGTTTGCTGTCGATGTACGGCTGATTCCTGATGTGCGCCTCAAGTACCTTCCTCAGTCCATGGCGGTGTCCGAACTTGAGGGGATGCCGATCCTGAGTTATCGCGAGAGTCCACTGTCTGGAGTGGGGGGCATCCTCAAGCGGCTCATCGATATCCTCGGATCGTTGGTCGGATTGGTGCTCTTCGCGCCGGTGATGTTGGTCGCGGCTGTTCTGATCAAACTGGGTTCACCAGGACCTGTGATATTCCGCCAGCAACGCGTCGGGCTCGGCGGCGAGAAGTTCTGGATCTACAAACTCCGCACCATGTCCGGAAATCCCACGCAAGGGGATGCGGCTTGGACGCAAGAGGGGGATCCGAGGATCACCAAGATCGGCATGTGGTTGCGGCGGACAAGTCTCGACGAGATCCCGCAGTTGTTCAATGTGCTGATCGGTGAGATGTCGCTCGTTGGTCCTCGTCCAGAGCGTCCTGAGTTGATTGATCGGTTCCGTGAGGACTGGCGCGGATACATGATCCGTCAGCATGTCAAAGCGGGAATGACGGGCTGGGCACAGGTCAACGGGCTTCGTGGGAACACGAGTCTCCGCAAGCGTCTGCAGTATGATTTGTTCTACATTCGGCATTGGTCGATCTTGTTTGATATGAGAATCCTGGCGATGACGGTGGGACGCGGATTTATTCATAAAAACGCCTACTAAAATCCGAACAAGTGCGTTTAGTTGGGAAATTTGTACCAATCGCACCCGCTCAAGGTTGCGATATTTCTGTGAAATCTGTATAAAGGTACCAAGGACATGAAAGGGAGTTCGTGTGGGACCCCCTCTAACAAGCCGTGTCACCACTTGTACTCGATGGATTTCAATTTTACTCTGGAACATTTTGGGCCGGGGTGCGAATAGATCGGCAAGGACAATGACACACCGCGCGTAAACTGCGTGAAAGAAACACCAAGATTGGCTGTCGGTATGAACGCCGAGTCCAGCAATCTCAGAACAACAAGACGGAGGTTGTCGTGGTAAGACAAGACAATAGACAACGCAAGGCATTTACACTTATCGAACTTCTGGTGGTCATCGCGATCATCGCTCTGCTGATTGGTATCCTCCTGCCCGCTCTGGGTCAGGCTCGCCGCTCCGCACAGAATGTTGTTGCACAAGCCAACGCTCGCTCACTCAACACGGGTGCTGCGAACTACGCGGGTGACTCCGACGACCGTATCTTCAGCTACACCTGGCGTGCAAACGAAGAGTACATCAACCTCGCGAACGGCAACTATGTTTCATCGACCAGTGACCAAGAAGCGGCTTCCCGCCAAGCTCAGAACATTCTGCAGCGTGCGACCGGTCGCATCTCAGGCAAAGGCAAGATCCTGAGCCCGAACTCGCGTCTTGTTCACCGTCGTTATTCGCACCTCGTGCTTCTGGATTACTTGACTGATCGTCAACCAGAACCGATCGCTGCGTCACCATTCGACAAGAACCTGATCAACTGGCAAGAAGACCCCATCAACTACCTTGAGAACGATGTGCCTTACGCCAACGGCGTACCTGATGAGGCTGGTTACGATGACGACGGCTCATGGGCGCAGAACTCGATCCGTCAGCTCTGGCCATTCGCTTCGACCTACCAAATGGTCCCAGCGGCATGGAACTCCGACGGTATCAACGGCGCGTTGACCTACTCACCGATCGATTCAACACCTCACCTGTTTACTGGTAGCAATGCTGTGCTTCTCGGCCGTCGCAAGATGACCCATGTTGCTCACCCATCTGGTAAGGTCATGATGTTCGAAGAGTTTGACCGCTTCTCGGATCCTGCAGGTCTCTACTTCGCATACCCAGAAGCGAAAGCGAACCTCGCGTTCTTCGATGGTTCGGTCCGTCAAGAAGAGTCGCAAGATTCGAACCCAGGGTGGAACCCAAGCGAGCCTGACACTCCATGGCTCCAGAAATATGTCCCGATCGACACCTTCCCGCTTCCAAAGGGCGGACTCGGTGACCAGACCCGCTACTGCCAGCGTTACCGCTGGACCCGCAACGGTCTCCAAGGCATCGACTTCGGTGGTAAGGATGTTGGTACCGGTGGTAACCAAGCACTCATCGATGTCGAGTGTGTCGAGCAATAAGCTATTCAAGCAAGCTTAAACATTTCAAAGGCCCCACCTTCGCGGTGGGGCCTTTCTTCTTTTGTGGATGTGCGAGTTCCATCTCGTATCGTGTGACAAGATTGGTTCAAAGAAAAAGCCCTGTCCGTTGTTCGGGCAGGGCTTTCGTAAAGGTCTAGGTTTCGGTTGACAGCAGGTGAGAGCGTTACGGTCCCATCCGCTTGTAGCGGCGGAGGCGGGCGAGATTCGTTTCGATCTCTTGTTCCCAGTAGACGACATCAATCGCGTCCTCGTATCCATCAACGATTGAAGGCATCGACATGCTCTCTGCTTGCATCATGATCCTCTTGTACATACCAAGATGCCGCTTCATGCTCTGCATCGCAGCGCCGCGTTGTGAGATGCGGTTGTCTGCGTTGTAATCGAGCATGTCGGATCTGAAGGATGTGAGGGTCGCGTCCAAGCGTTTCTGGAGGGACTTGCATTTCTTGTTGTCGCGTTCAGCGATCTCATGACCGATGTCACCGACGGAGTCCCATTTTTCGATTCCTTGGACCTGTGCCCATTCTTCGAGGGTGTTTCCTTCTTCCATTGCAT
Organism: Phycisphaerales bacterium; assembly: GCA_029212425.1. Taxonomy (GTDB): domain Bacteria; phylum Planctomycetota; class Phycisphaerae; order Phycisphaerales; family UBA1924; genus UBA1924. Next base: position 4,394 of record JARGNC010000081.1, on the reverse strand, counting down.
CCACGATGCCGTACTTGATCGCTTGCTTTGCGGTCAGCGTGAGGACGGTGTCAGGGCCGTCAATGACCTCGTAGTTGCGTGGGAGTCCTTCTGTGGAATCCGAGAACTTCCATTCTCCATGCTCCTTGTAGGCGTATACAGCAGCTTTAGAGAGGATCATGGCGCGGACGAGGTATCCGGAGTACCCATTGGCATCCGCGGTGCTTTCGAGCTTCGCGGACATGATTGAGTTCATTTTGAGGTCGACTTCTGCTGAGCCGGTGTCGTTCATGGTGTATCCGACCGCTCCACCGAAGTCTGACCCTGGGGCCATCGTGATGGTGTGGCAGTTGAATGACGGCCAAATCGAGGCACTGATCGCGGATTCGATCAGCATGTGCATATTGACCTTGGAGCGATAATCTTTCATGATCGCGACCATGTCATTGGCGCACCAGAGTGCTCCACCTCCGGAGTTGATCCGGAATACGACATCGGTGACGCCGTTCTCGACGGCCCATTCGAGCGAGTTCGCGACGCTGAGGGGATAAATCGCTTCCCCGAAGGTCCCTGTCAGAGGGACTTCCATCAGGAGCTGATACCCCTCTCGTTTGAGAATGGGCTTGTCTGCATCGTCCTCAGCATCGTTTTTAGGGATACTGAGCGTGTTGGTGGGAGTATTGATGGTCGAACTTGGGGTCGCGGTCAGCGGAGTTCGGGTGACTGATCGCACATCGCGAGCGTTGAGAGTCATCCGCGTGCTGATGCCGTGGACTTCGGTCTCGATGATGACCTCGCGTCGGCTCTCTGAGATGACGGTGCCTTCGTAGACGGTCCCGTCACGGAGTACGACTTGGTCGCCTATTGCTGGACTGGAGATGCATGTAAGTGCAATCCCAGCGGCGAGCGCGAGGGTTGATGGCTTGAGGATTCGATGTTTTTTGATCATATGAAATGGTCCCATGTTGAAATACGAGACAGCGCCACGATGGGCAATGAATAGAACTGTCAGAATAGTCTACCAAACAAGCGGCTTGGTGCCAAGATCTATGGCAGGAAGTCTACAGTTTGTTTGTGAAATTAAACTATCAAGTCATCGTGGTTGGAGGCGGGCACGCCGGCGTCGAAGCGGCGTGGGCCGCTGCGAATCGTCTGGGTATCCCCAGTTCTGTGGCATTGATCTCGCTCGACACCTCAAAAATCGGAGTCATGAGCTGCAATCCCGCGATCGGGGGGCTCGCAAAGGGGCAGCTCGTCCGCGAAATTGATGCAATGGGGGGGCTGATGGGCCTCGTCGCGGACGCGACAGGGATCCAGTTCAAGCTGCTGAACACCTCGAAAGGGGCCGCGGTGCATGGTCCTCGATGCCAATCCGACAAGCACGCGTATGCGCGGACGGTTCAAGCGTTCATGAATGCGCGTCCTGAGATTGATGTCATCGAGGGGGGCGTCGAGGAGATCCTGACTGAGACGACCAGCGATGGACAAATCGCACGAGGTGTGGTGATCCGCACACCAAGCGGTGAACGGATCGAGCTGGCTTCCCCTTCAGTGGTCCTGACGACCGGCACCTTCATGCGAGCGATTATGCATCGTGGGAAGGACACGACTCCAGGGGGTCGGGAGGGTGAGGACGCTGCGAATCCGATTTCGGATGCGTTGTCAGGGCTGGGGTTCGAGCTTGGTCGTTTGAAGACCGGGACCCCTCCAAGACTCAATCGACACACGATTGATTGGGACGCGCTCCCTGTGCAGGATGGTGATGCGGATCCGATGCCATTCTCTGAACTCTCGCGTGGGGGATGGGAGATTGGTGGGGTGCGCTGCGATCGGTTCCCGTTGATCGAGCAGGTTTCGTGTCGGCAGACGAATACGGGACCAGGATCACACGATTCGATCCGCGCAAATCTCGATCGCGCTCCGATTTTCACAGGACAGATCGGATCGGCTGGTCCGAGGTACTGTCCAAGCATCGAGGACAAAGTAGTTCGTTTCGCGGAGCGGGACGAGCATGGCGTGTACCTTGAGCCCGAATCGCATGAGACGGATTGGGTGTACTGCAACGGGATTTCAACGAGTTTGCCTCGGGATGTGCAGGACACAATTGTGCATTCGATGCCGGGGTGTGAGAACGCAGAGATCTTGATGTATGGATACGCGGTCGAGTACGACATGGTCCGTCCGCATCAGATGTATGTGACGGGTCAGACGCGCCGGGTCCCAGGATTCTTCCTCGCGGGACAGATCAATGGCACCAGCGGATACGAAGAAGCCGCGGCGCAGGGGTTGATTGCAGGGATCAACGCGGCGATCCATGCTGAGAATCTTGAGCAAGATGGGGCAGGGGTTGAGCCGTTTGCGTTCGATCGGTCCCAAGCGTACATCGGTGTGTTGATGGATGATTTGGTGACGAAGACTCCGCGCGAGCCGTACCGGATGTTTACGAGTCGAGCGGAGTATCGGTTGTTGCTGAGATCTGATAACGCGCCGGATCGGATGACGCCGCTCGCGATCGAGCTTGGATTGCTGGATCATCACGAGCTTGGTCGTCAGCGCAAGGAGCACTTTGAGCGTCGGATGAAGATCATCGAGCATGGCCGCGAGCTTATGGATTCAACTGTTGATGGCGAGAAGAAGGTTTCTGATCGTGTGCTTGAGCCGGACTATCGCGTAGAGGATCTGGAGCGTGCGATCGGACCGGCATTGGTTGAGTCATTTGGAGAAGTTGATCCAGCGGTCTACCAAACGCTTCACGCGCATCGTCGGTATGAGCCGTATGTCAAGCGGCAGGTGATCGAGATCCGCCGGCATAGCGAGATGGAACACAAACCGATCCCAGATTGGATCGAGTATGAGCTAATGGAATCGCTCCGGAGCGAAGCACGAGCTGCATTAGGGAAGTATCGACCAACGACCTTTGGGCAGGCATCGCGGCTTGAGGGGATCACGCCTTCGGATCTGACATTGCTCAGTGTGCTTGTGAAGCGTGCACGCGCGGATCGTCGCGATTTGGTCTGATCCGAACGGATTTGATCTGAGCTGTCTTTAGTGTCCGAGCATCCGGAGTTCGTCGCGGAGAATCGCGGCGAGCTCGAAGTTCTCTGAGACAATCGCGGCTTCCAAGCGTTGACGCAGCTCAGCACGCTGGCTGACAGGGAGCTTGGGGATCAAGCTGTCACGCATTTCGCGGAGCATGTCCACCTCGCCCGCTTCCTTGAACTGCTCTTCCTGACCGGTGGATTCGTAATAGACCTTCAGAGCATCGATGCCTTCATCGATCGCATGGATCGCGGCTTTGTTCTCTTCGTGCTTCACGGCATGGCTCGCGAGTGCTCGCGCACGCATCATCATGACATAGGGACGATGTCCCTCCATCGCGGTCTGGTCATCCTCTTCGATCGCGTAGTCACGGAACATATCCAAGACACGGAGATTCCGCGAGGTGTCCCTTGCAACGCTCTCGAAGTCTTCGAGCACCAACAGAGCGATGTAGCGGTGGTAGTATTGCTGTGCTTCCTCGCGAAGCTGGCGGCACTCTTCGGGATCAAGAAACCGTTCATGCTCGATTTCATCACTCTCAGGGAGGTCGAAGGCGGAGATTTCTTCAGGTTCCTCGGATTCCAGCTCGCTTTCTGGTGCCGCTCCCTGACCCAGCATTTTGGTGAGTCTTGCTTCGTGGTATTCGAGGTAGGAATCGCAATCATGTGGTCGATTGCCGTCTGGGCGTCCATCGAGCTTCATTTGGAGCATTCCGAGGTCCAATCGGACCTGGATTCGGGGTTCGTGGTCTTTGCCTTCGATGAGCCGAACGGAGATTTGGCCTGGTACAAAGGGCCATTCTTCGAGGAGTTTTGAGATATCTCGTTGCACGAATCATCCTGACTTCACTGAGGGCGAATTGGACAGTATGGACCCATTATCGGGGGATGCCAATAAAATTCTAGAAAGACCGATCACATTTACAAATTACTCGATAATCGGCCCAGACGGTGCAATCAGACGGTATTTGGGATCAGATAATTTGATAGAAAATGCCCGAGTTCAGGGGAAAACACTTTTATCCGATGGAACAGATCGTGTACGATGACGAACAGTGGGATGAGTGAGAGTTCATCTCGTTTCCGGCGGCACTCGCCGCGGAAAGGATGGGTAGGAAAGTGAGTACAAAAATGCGTTCGTCTAATTCTGGCGTCAAGTCATCGCTGCAGGTATACCTGCACGATATCAACCGTCACCCCTTACTGACAGCGGAACAAGAGAAAGAACTCGGATGGAAAATCATCAACGAGCAATGTCCAGTTGCGCGTGAAACGATGATCCGTTCGAATCTTCGTCTCGTCGTTTCGATCGCGAAGAACTACAACAACCGCGGATTGCCGCTCAACGATCTGATCGAAGAGGGCAACATTGGTCTG
>JARGNC010000080.1 GCA_029212425.1 Phycisphaerales bacterium | reverse complement strand
CCTTCCTCCGTATTGATCATGAACGCGACCCAGTCATACCCGATCGTGACCGCGACCATCTCAAGAGTTTGGAGAATATACGAGCGTGGTTCTTCCACGCTCCCCATGTCGCGCCCAAGCATGTGCAGCGCTGTGACTGTTTCATAGGATTCAGTCAACTGATCCGCGTAGCTCTCAATCATCCCCAGTGAACCACGCATCTCGTCCTGATCATTGTGCATCCAACGAAGCAGCTGCTCGATCTCTTCAGCCATACTACCCCAAGGCCGAATCATCCCCGTCAGCGTGTGCCGTATAGCCGAGATCGTCAACGGATCACCACCCGCGCATTCAGAAATCAGTGATTGAGAGAGCACCGCCTCCGTAAACGCGAGCATAATCCCAAACCCCGTCCGTCTCCCATGATGCTCGATCGCAAAGGGATAAATCCGAATGCCATCCACAAACTCGACCATCGAAAGCGTATCTTGCGTGGACCAATGCTCCGCGCATTCAATCAACATCGCACGCATCGGACCACTCAAAAGGCAGTTCTTCAACGATGCAGGACAAACCGGATCATTCAACGGCATCCCATTGACATCAACGCTCCACTGAACCAATCCAAGTTCGGAACACCGTTGTACGAATACAGGCGGAAGCTGAGGACGGTTTTCATCAGTCAACTGGAGTCTCATGCGCAGCGCTCCATTTCCCCGTTATCCTCAGAAAGCGTCTTGCCAATAAGATCGACCAACGCCTTGGTTCCAAAGGGTTTGCTTAGGAGAGATTTCACATTGTCCAGTTCCTGAATCTGCGATTCAATCGCGAACCCACGAGCCGTCAGCATGATCACCGGGATATTGGTTGTCTTCTGAGAGTTGAACAAGCGAGTCGCAAGTTCAATCCCGCTCATGTATGGCATCTGTAAATCCGTCACAACAAGGTCAGGCATGACTTCAAGAATCTTCGCCAGCCCTTGCTGTCCATCCATCGCGGTATGTACCGTAAACCCGTTCTGGGTCAACTTGCGAGCAACCATGTGTGTGATGTGAGGCTCATCATCGACAAGCACCACAGTCAGTCCAGAACCAGCATGAGTTTGAATATTGGCCATGCGACATCTATCGACACCACCGCCCGTCCGATTCGCTCAAACACGCCAAATAAGCGATTCAATCAATATCCATTCGGATCAAGACGTAAATATCGGACCAAGAAACGAGTCCCAAGCATAAACGGCACCGTGTCAATCAACGCGGCAACCAGCTTGAACGCATACCCAGTCCCAATAAAGACCCAGAGTTGAACCCAAATCTCTTGGTCCGGATCAATCGGAAGCGCCTTCGCGTAAAAGTGAGTAATCAGAATCACCGCAGTCGTATCCACCAGCTGACTCACCAAAGTGGATCCATTGTTCCGAAGCCATAAATGCTTCCCTTTCGTGAGCCGTTTCCAAAAATGGAACACCTGGACATCCACCAACTGCGCCACCAAATACGCCACCATCGAAGCCGTCACCGCCCCAAACGCGAGCGTCCGCACCTCGAAAAACACAGGCAGCCGACCCGCCGCATCCGCAACAATCGCCCCATCCGCCCCAACGCTCTCAAATCCTGGGAGTGCGCCCCCAATCCACAAAATGCAGATCACCCAAAGATTCAGAACCAATCCCACCCAAACAACCGCATTCGCCCTGCGTCTGCCGTAGAGCTCTGAGATAAAGTCGGTGCACAAGAAAGTCATCGGATAAGGCAGAACCCCGACCGCCACCGCAAATACAGTGGTGCCCGCCGTGGCGCTATCAAAGTCGATCTCAAAGAGCTTGATAAACCGTGTGATCCCAAGGATATTGAGCATCGCAAGCGTGCCCAAAAACAACCCCGAAAGCACAAGAAATACCCGCTCTCGCCGACGGTGCAACTCGTGTTCGGTCAACTCTTTCAGATCCTCGTACCGATACTGATCACTAGGCAATGGTTCATTCAGATGCTGCATCTCCCCAGCATATCAGAGAACCCCCAATTCTGCCCACAATCCGCACGAAACTGTGATACCATCCATCCATGACCACCACGACGACCCAACCAGATACAAGATCAGAATCCGGATCAAATTCCGAGCAAGATACAGTGACCAATCCCGTAAACGACGCGCCTTCAGCACCTACAAATCCATTGGATCCAAGCGCCCGAGCCGCCCTCGAAGCGCTCCTGATGACCGCGGACCGCCCAATCAAAGCCCAAGCGATCATCGATCCGCTGAATCTCCTCGAGCAAACCAAAGATCCGGTTACTCCAGAATCACTCGACGAAGCAATCGATACGCTCAATCAAGAATACGAATCGACCAACCGCTCATTCCGCATCGAGCGCGTCGCCGCTGGATACCGGATCATGACCCTCCCAGAGTTTGCCACCGTCGTCGCCGCGATGCACCGCGCGCGTGCAGGCACACGCCTCACCCGCACCCAGCTCGAAACCCTTTCCATCATCGCGTACCGCCAGCCCGTCACGCGCGCCGAACTTGAAAACATTCGAGGCGTCGCTTGCGGCGACATCGTCCGCGCACTCATGGACCGTCAACTCGTCAAAATCACCGGACGAGCAGAAGTCCTCGGAAGACCAATGCTCTACGGCACAACCCCGCGATTCCTCGACACCTTCGGACTCGCAAGCATCAAAGACCTGCCAAAACCAGAAGAAGTCCTCGGGACACTGGAACAGTAAACCACATCCACACGCATAGAGATGCAGACACGGAGCCGTCGCATGAAACTCGCCACTTCAATCCTGTTCAAAACACTCCTTCTCACAACTTTCCTAACACTCACCGCCTGCGGTTCGTCCCGATATGTTGGTAAAGTCATCCCAGGTACCGTCGGAAGACCAATCATTGTCCAAGCTGGTGATGATCGAATCAACAACGAGCAAGGCATCCAAGGACTTGAAGTCACAGTCTACAACGAAAGCAGATCTGGAAGCGCACCCGCTCAGCTTGCCAGCGCCGTGACGGATGCCGATGGTAACTTCACCATCTCTATCCCCGCAGCGAACACCCCAAGGGGTACAGTCACCGTCCGAGTCACCGGCGATGAAATCTACTCCGCACGAGCAAAAACCTACCTCCCGCGCGGGAATCAATTCATGCTCTACACCGTTGTCACAAGAGAACCACCACAGTCCAGCAAGGTTGATCCAACCAAATAGTCAAAGCAACCATCCGGTACCAGTTCCATGCAAACCCAGAGCGTACTCGCCGAACATCCCGCCAAATACCAATCACAACTCGGCTCCAACATTCCCGGCATCGCTCACTCAAAACGCTCCTCAAAACTAACCGCACCAGGCTTTCTCTTTGTTTTCGTCACGCTCTTCCTCGCACTCGGAGCGATCAACGGTCAAAATAATCTACTCTTCTGGCTGTTCGGATTCTCCATTGCCTCCCTCGTCGTTTCTGGAATCATCACAGGCAGCGCGATCATCAACATCAAACTCGCTGCACATCCGCTCCTCACCACAGAGCTCGGCTCCACCCTCAAAGCAAGCTACACCCTCTACAACCCCTCAAAGCTCCTCCCAAACTTCGCACTCGAAATCTCCGAACTCGACCACCCACAAAGCAAAGCAACCCCCGGCGTTGTCTTCCATCTGAAGACAAACTCAGCCGCCACTGCGCACACAAACCTCTCCCCTCAATCCAGAGGCCAACTCTCCCTGAACACAATCCGCGTAAGCACTCGATTCCCATTTGGACTCTTTGTGAAATCAGTCGACTACCAAATCCACCGACAAACGCTGGTTCTCCCAATGCCTATCGATTCTGCAAATATCACAACCCCAAACCAAAGCACCGCCGCAACATCTGAAACCCGCTCGCTCAATCGCAGAGGGTCAGGCCTCGATTACTTCGCGCTCCGCCAATATCAACCCGGAGATCCACTCCGACGAATCGCATGGAAACAATCCGCGCGATCCGACTCCATCCTTGTCACCGAATACCCAGAAACCGCAAACGCGCAGCGCACCATCGAACTCGCAGAACCATCAGCAGACACACCAGATGAACTCTTCGAGCGTGCAATCTCGATCGCGTATACCTTAATCAAAGACGCGCCCCCCAACACCCGAATAGCTCTCTCGATCCCATGGGACGGCGTCGTCATTCCATCAATGTCCGGACGCGCCCATATCGACCGCTGTTCAAAAGCACTCGCGATCCTCTCAAGAACCCACGCGTCATCCAATCCAAAGCGAACCACCAGCCGCAACAAAGACACGCTCACAATCGGGTACGCACGAGCCACGGATCAGACCCTATCAACCATCTACGCAGAGGACTTCGCAAGCGATACCCCACAATGACCGCGATCACCTCCAAGCAGTTCCCCAAGCAATCCACGAGACTCTCGCGGATCTATCTCCGTTCCCTGTTGCTGACAATGCTCGGTTCAGTCACGATGTTCTCCATCGCAGATCTCTCGCCATCCTTCTTTGTCATCGGGGTCGTAGGCTGCTCTATAGGATTCTGGTATGCGAGGCAAGGCCCATCCTCCATCTCTCGAATCGCAATCAACGCACTCCTCTCAATTGTCATCGTGCTTGGTCTCCTCAACGCGCTCAGGGGGAGCTTCTCCGTCAGCTCATTCGCACTCTTCTCTCTACTCCTGCTCATCCTCAAACTCTTCGATCTCAGATCCCCAAGAGATCACGGCCAAATCCTCGTCCTCTCACTCGCACTCCTCATCGCCACAGCGCTCACATCCAACTCCATGGTCACCGGACTCGGGATCTTTGTGATGGGTTTCGTGTTCATCAGAGCACTCATGCTCTTCCGCCTCTTTGCACTCACCCCACACCAAACCGCCGAAGCATCTTTTAGCTCAATATCGAGCACAGAACTCCGCTCAATCCAAGTGATTACAGGATTCATCTGTATCGTCGTTGCGACCATGATCTTCCTCATCATGCCACGATCACTCGGGAACAACGCGTTCGGACAGTGGGGGGGCGCACCACAATCCATCTCCACCGGATTCGCAGAAGATGTCCAACTCGGCAGGCCAGGCCGCATCACCAGTTCTCCAACCCCTGTTCTCCGCATGACCATCCGAGATCGCAACGATCAACCTCTCGGATCACAGAACTCCAGAGCAATCTATCTCCGAGGATCAGTTCTCACCCAATACGAATCCGGACGATGGGTCGCCCACCACAACCAGAGCATCCCAACAACCTTCCGAACACGAATCGTCCGCCGGAACCAGTCAGTCCCCATTGTGCAAGACGCAACACGCGCCCAGTGGACACACGAGTACGCGATCACCTTTGATCGCGACGATCAAAACTATGGATACCTCTTTACCCCTTGGAAACCGCTCGAACTCAAAACAATCGCGAACCAATCCCGCGTCGGAATTGATCCCGCAACCCGCATGATCCTGCTCTCTTCGACCCCAGTCCAATCCTACCGAATCCGCACAGTCAACCCAGAGCTCCAACACTACTCCATACCAAGCGACTATGAACGAACTCAAATCAGCCAGGACGGTATCTCACCACCAATCGCTTCCCTTGCACAACAGATCCTCACCAACGCAGGGATCGACCCAAACCCCGAATCACGCCCCCCGAGCCAAGACGCTCAAGCCGTCCGCGCACTCGAAACCCATCTCCGCACCCAATACGAATACTCCCTCCTTTCCGAACCAGTCCCGCAAGGCAAAGACGCCACCGAGTGGTTCCTGTTCGAGCGACAACGAGGACACTGCGAGTACTACGCATCCGCACTCACACTCATGACCAGATCTGTTGGAATCCCGTCAAGAGTGATCACCGGATATGTCGCCGCCGAGTTCAATGATGTCAACGACAGCTTCATCGTCCGCGAGTCCAATGCCCACGCATGGGTCGAAGCGATGGTCGCCCCAAACTTCTGGAGAACATTCGACGGCACCCCCCAAGAAGACTTCCACGAAATCCACGAACCCGAACCCTCCATCTTCCGAACCGTCTCAAAGTTCTACGAAGCCATCGAGCACGCGTGGGTTTCCGCAATCATCGGATACGACACCGAATCCAGAAACGCCGTGTTCGGAGATCTCGATCCAAACCTCGGTCTCGAATCAGCCGCAAACACACTCCAAGAACGAATCGCAACCGGACGCACCCAACTTCTCCGCCAAGCCCTCATCTTTGCTGGGACGGTATTCGTCATCACCCTCTCGACAGGTCTCGTCTTAGTATTCATGACCAGAGCAAAGTCTTTCCAATCACTCCGTACCCGATTGCGTCTATTCCTTCTTCTCAACACGCCGAGCCGACCAAGCAAACGAGCCGAGCACATCGCGAAGCAACTCAACACCCTCATCCACACGAAACTCAACGCAATCGGATCCCCCTGCCCTCAAGGCCTCCCCCTCCGCACACATCTCGATTCCATCCCTGATTCAGACCATTCCGAACTCGCACAAAGTATCCGCAGCGCAACCGCCACCCTGTACCAGTTCCACTTTGCGAACAACAACCACAGATCAACAATCTCCCAATCCCAGCCCCTCATCGCATCACTACAAGCCGCCATCGACCTGCTCCGATAACCCGTCGCGAGAGAATCGACCGGGTTTTGGTCAACAATCGCATTCATCACACCGATCCCTTTCCTACATCGACATGTAGAAAGGCGATCACCATGCCCGCAAACCGTTCAAGAACAGACCGTTGGCGTCAATCACTCGAGAAGATCTGCTCCAGAGGCGGAGGTCTTGAGTTCACCGTCAACTCTTCAAACTCCTCTCCAGACTCTAAGAACCTCGTCTGGCGTGTGCGTCTGATTGATTTCGATGACAGCACGCTCACGCTCGAACACCCAGGAGCGATGGGGCTCTCCTTCCACATCGAGAACGGCACCCCGCTCATTGGAATCCTCTCCGTCGGACAAAACCGCTGGATGTTCCACACCAAATCAATCAAGTCGATTTCCGACAACTCCACAAGAGGCGTCTTCAAAAAACTCATCGTGCAAATGCCTGAGAATGTCGAACGCTGCATGCGACGAAACTTCGACAGAACCTCCACCGCACAAGTTGATCTCCCAACAGTCAACGCCTGGCCCCTCCTCAACCAACACTCCGCAGGCCCCATCGAGATCGCCAATCGACTCATGGTCAGCCAGCTCAGAGAGCAAGGCGCCCTCGGATCAAATGAGATCGACCCACAAATGCTCCCCGAAGTCGGACCACACTTCGAAGCCAAACTCGCCAACATCGGTGGGGGAGGTGTCGGCTTGGTCGTAGACAAAGAAAACCGAGCAGCACTCGATTCCGGTCACCTTTTCTGGTTGTCCGTCAATCTCACGCCCGCAGTCCCAGCCCCTCTTGGAATGGTCGCGAGAATGGCGCACACCCATATGGATTCACAGCAGAACACCTATGCCGGCCTCGCCTTCGACTTCTCCCAGTCCACCGACCACAAGTCGTTCATCATCAATGAAATCGACCGCTTCATCCGCAGCTCACAGCTCGGATCACGCAAAGCCGCCTGATCAACCGTGGCTTGCAAACCAAAGAAAACACCCGCACGAATGCGGGTGTTTTTGTAGAATCAAACTTCGACAGAATCAGGGACGATAGAACTGAGGCTGCTCAGTCACATAGACCTCCGCATTCCCATTCTCTGAGTGCAGCGAGATCGCATTGGTGCCATCATTCCAAATGCCAGTCCAGCGTCCACGCTCAGGCATCGAGTGGTCTACATACCCAAACTTCGAAGAGAACCTTGCGTCCCCGCGAGGAGCTGAGATATCAAAGACACCAGCATTCTCAGGTGATGCAACCAGGTGCACATCGCCCTTGCTTGTGTACGCCATCACTTCTTCAACAGGATTTTCCCCAGTACGGATAATGATATCGCCACCCTTGGTGAACTCATCCCCGTTCCGAAGCTCAAGCGTTCCCGTCACACCAGTAATCATGATGCGGCCATTGCTCGTCGAGACTTTCGCCCCATCACAGCGCGGGATCGAAATCAACACATCAATCGGAGGCCGGAACCCCTCAATCGATAAATCAGTCGGACGGACCACTAGCGTGCCATATTGATTCAATGACCCATCAGGCACAATGTACTCAGCCGTGAAATAGTCGCCAACCGGATTAAACTCGATGCCTTGGTGAGCCATCCGCCAGCGCAACCACTGCTCTTTACGGATTTTAAACTCTACATACGCCTTCTCATGACGCGAATGCGACCGGATCTCGACATCACCGCTTGGATTCTCGATATCCACAGCCGTGAACTGCCCGATTGTGATGGGGATCCCATCAATGGGGACCGTGTGAGCCAGTTTTTTGGCCTGAATTCGGGCCTGAATCCCGCCCATCCGCTTGCGTTCTTTGCACCCGCTGATCCCGCCAATCATCGTCGCCGAGAGCCCCGCCGCCATAATCATGGCCATCACGCGAGTCCTGTTTGTCCGGCTGATCTGTCCGTTCGAATGCATGTGCGCTTCTCCAATGGGAGTCTGGTAATCACTATTGTACGATTTTGAGCCCGCAAAGGTCGCCACGAGCACCAAAGAACTTGCTAAGATAGACATTAGTCGTCGAGTTGGACAACCAACTCGACTCAAACATACCCAAAACCGCCCGTTTGAGCCCCAATAATCGGCCCAGTCAGGTATCCATCAAGATCATCGGCAACCATGACCGGTTCCGTTCAATCCAGTTTGCTTTCTCGTAGGACAAGACGAATCTCCCTCATCCATTCTCGTTCTATATCAGTTCACTTCAGCACCCGATAACCAAGCTCCCCGACCAACGCAAACATCACGATCTTGATCGATAACCAGCACCGAAGAAACAACGCCCAGACGCGCCCGAACGCCGAACCCAAATCTGCTCCAAGCAGGCGATGAAAGCCAGCAGATCAACCTCGGCACGGAGTCGATCGTGGACTACGCCAATCCAATTCTGACGCTCGCACAGTCAACCCAATCCCCCAGCCAAAGCAATATCACACTCTTCATTGTTGCCCTCATCGCGATATTCGTTGGTGCTGCGGTAGGTTTCTACCTCGCGCCCATGCTCGCATCGAAAAAGCTCCAAGCCCTCAAATCAGAAACCTCGCACCTCACCAAGCGAGCCGAGGACGACGCCAAATCCGCCGCTGAGAAGATCATCATCGACGCGGAACGCAAAGCGCTCACACGCAAGGAAGAGGTCGACAAAGAACTCGAAGTCGCGCGCGCCGATGTCAGAGAATCCGAACGCCGTCTTGCCAAGCGAGAAGACCTCGTCGACCGCAAAGACGAAACCCTCTCCCAGCGCGAGCAATCACTTTCCGACAGGGCCGAAAAACTCGACGAACGCAAAGCCAAACTCGAAGCCCGTAACACCCAGCTCGATGAACTGATCGAAAAACAACAACACGAACTCGAACGCGTCGCCCAGCTCGACCGATCTCAAGCGAAAGAACTCCTCCTCGAGCGCGTCGCCGACAAAGCCCGCGGCGAGATGGGCAAAGTCACCCGCGAGATCATCGAAGAAGCCGAGGACGGAGCGAAGGACGAAGCCCGCGAGATCCTCATCAACGCGATCCAGCGATACGCCAACGAGCACTCCTCCGAAGCCACCGTCCGCACCGTCGCGATCCCCTCCGACGATCTCAAAGGCCGAATCATCGGTCGCGAAGGACGAAACATCCGCGCCTTCGAGAAAGCCACCGGAGCCGACATCATCGTCGACGACACCCCCGGAGTCATCGTCGTCTCGTGTTTCGACAAGGTCCGCCAAGCCGTCGCGGTCGAAGCCCTCGAACGCCTCATCGCCGACGGCCGAATGCACCCCTCCCGCATCGAAGAAGTCACCGAAAAAGTCCGCTCAGAAATCGACGAGAAAGTCATCAAGGCAGGCAAAGACGCCGCGATGGAACTCAAACTCAAAGGACTTCATCCCAAAGTCATCGAAGCTATGGGCAAGCTCACCTACCGCACCTCCTACGGCCAAAATGTCCTTAAACACTCAATGGAAGTCGCCTATCTCTCCCAGATCATCGCCGACCAACTCGGACTCGACGGACGACTCGCTCGGCGAGCCGGATTCCTCCATGACATCGGGAAAGCAATGGACCACGAAATGGAAGGCGGACACCCCAAGATCGGGATGGACTTCGCCGCCCAGTACGGCGAGAAAGACGAAGCCGTCCTCAACGCCATCGGTGGTCACCACGCCGACATCCCCGCAACCACGCACTACACCCCAATCATCATGGCCGCCGACGCCGTCTCCGCCGCACGCCCAGGCGCCCGCCGCGAATCCATGGAACGCTACATCCAGCGCCTCCACGATCTCGAAGACATCGCGAAGTCACAGCCAGGTGTCACCGAAGCCTTCGCTGTTCAAGCCGGCCGAGAAATCCGCGTCATGATCGACGCCGATCGTGTCTCCGACGACGAGGCCTACCTCGCCGCCCACGAGATCGCCAAACGCGTCTCCAACGAAATGACCTTCCCCGGCGAGATCAAAGTCACCGTACTCAGAGAAACAAGAGCCATCGAACTCGCACGCTAATACAACAGTAAATCTATTCCAAGGAAGCCATCATGAACCGAGCAATACTCACTGCCTTCGCACTCACCCTCGGCTTCCTCTCCCATACAACCGCACTCGCCAAAACAACCCTCATCCACTGCGGCACCCTCATCGCCATCCCGGGACAGCCCCCAAAGCAAACCCAATCAATCCTCGTCATCGATGACACAATCGTCTCGATCACCGACGGCTTCACCGATCCCAGCAATGTCCAAACCGATGACGACACCGTCGAACTCATCGACCTCTCCAACCATTTCGTTCTCCCCGGACTCATCGACTGCCACACCCACCTCACCGGAGAGATCAAACCCGCCGCCGAACGCATGAGCCGCCGCATGCAAGAATCCGAAGCCCACTCCGCAATCGACGCCGTCGCCAACGCAAAGAAAACCGTCGAAGCCGGATTTACCACCGTCCGCAATGTCGGCTCCCCCGGCTCAGTCGGTCTCGCACTCCGCGACCGCATCAACGCCGGAGTC
>JARGNC010000079.1 GCA_029212425.1 Phycisphaerales bacterium | reverse complement strand
GGATTCAGATCCCGCACAGCAGGAGGGGTTGGTTTATTGAGCATAGCCGTCAACACAATCAACGGCACACACCACGCCGCAAACGCGATCAGCACCGGACCAAAGTCCTCACCAGCAAGCTCGTACCACTTCCCAGCAAGATACGGCGCAAGCCCAGTCGCCGCGACACCAAAACTGGTCATGAACCCACGAATCGCGCCGTGATGTGTGCGTCCAAAGAAGCGTGCAATCGCAGGAGATCCAACCGCGACGGACACCGCCATACCCAAGCCGTAGATCATCATCCCGATCTTCATCGTCGCGATGACATCAGCAGACCGCCCAGTCGCTCCGTACCAGCACACCAGACTCCCAACCATCATCAATGCCGGAGCAAACGGCAGCAGCGTGCGAGGACGGAACTTGTCCGCGAGCCAACCAGTGCAGAGCATCCCAAGCCCGAAGGTGATCGCCCACATCTGGTTCGCGCCCGCCGCTTGTGCCGCGGTTCCCTCAGCGCCGCCCGCGCGGATCATCTCTTGCATATGAAACAGCAGTGCCGTCCCGATGCACCCAGAGGTGCACGAAAGCGTCAAGAGGATCCAGAACGGGAAAGTCGCGCGAGCTTGTACAGCGGTAAATGCAGGATCCCCGATCGGCGCTTTCCCTCCGTGCGCGACATCGTGGAACAGATGCTCCGATTCGTCACCATCGAGGTGCTGACCAATATCCTCAGGTTTGTTGCGGAACACAAACACAATCAAAGGCATCAGAACCACAACCACCCCGATCCCCAAAAAGATCATCGTCTTCGATGGACCGAACTCCTCGATCATCCACGCGACAGGCTTCGGAAGTATCGCAGATCCAAGCGCGAAACCACCCACCGCAAGAACAGAGTGCGCCATCCCGAGCTTGCGTTCAAACCACATCGCGATGGTGTGCCCGCTGAGCATCCCGAGCGAGCCTTGTCCCAAGAAGCGGATGCAGAAGAATCCCATCCCAAGCGTGATGATCCCCGTCGCCCAGTTGAGCGCGATCAGAGCGAGCGCGTAGAGGATCACGATAATCGACGCGACAATCCGAATCCCAAACTTGTCCGCCGCTTTACCAACCCAAGACAAAGGAAATGCCGCGATGATCGTCCCGACGGTGTACGCCAGACTCAACTGCGCGACGCTCAGCCCCAGCTTCTCACGAAACGAGACATTGAACAGCGACACGATCACAGTTTGCGAGGGCATCGTCGCCATTGCCATCAGCACCGCGACCCCCAGCATGACCCATCCATAGAAGAACCGCGCTGTCTTCGAACTCGACTCGGTTTGTGCTGTGTTCAAAGGAGACCAATCGTTTTGAGATCAGCGATGGGTTCATCAATCGAGCAACTCCCGTAGCTCGTCGCAAATCCTTCGCGCATCTGTCCGAGCTGAACGGTCGAGATCCGAGTCTTCTTATGGATTACTCCCTGCTCGTTGAAGATGAACGCTTTGGGGTCCATCTCTTCGAGAATCCCAACAACCGTGCCAAAGTCAGGTGACTTCGTATTGAGCACATACGCCGCGGCGACATACACATTCACAAACCCGTGCATGATCCCGCGAGGCGGATTCTCTTCATAAGTCAACGCCTGCTCGCCGCGGATCGGATGATGCAAACCAGCGGTGCACTTAAACAGCACGCTCGCGTTCTTGCACGCGATCATGAAGTTCGCGATGTTCTCACAGCTCGGGAACATGCTCGGTTCGACCCCGCCGCAGCGGATTTTCGCAAGCACACCTGATCCTGACATCGCCGCGATGAGCCCGCGTGGGTCGCCGTTCATAATGATGTCCTGAGGGACCTCAAACGCAGTATCAATCATCTCTGGGATGATCTCCAGCGCCTCGTCAATCTCATCAGCACTCGACACACGCATCTCGATCGCATCAACCAGCGCGAGCCCGTTCGCCTCGTTGTCGTGATGCTCATTGAAGCGGTAGATCATCTCCAGATTCTCTTGCAGATCACCAATTATGATCCCCGAGATCTGCCAAGGCTCGATCGAATCCGCATGCTCGGGATACCCGCTCGTCGCATAAGTCCCAGGCATCACAATCGCCGCTTCTTTGGACAACTCTTCGAGCTTGGGAACCGGACAAATGAACCGACCCACAAAGTCCGCATGCTCAGCACGCAGGTACTTCGCGTAGTTCTCCGTCGCTTGTCCCATCGGCAGCTTGCTCGGCGGGAACAACCCCGCGTAGTCGATCAACCCACCCATCAGCGTCCGCACACTTGCCAGCATATTCGATTCGGTTTCGGTCATGCACTACGATAGGCGACCGGCCCCAGAATCCCGCACAACTTCCCTGCAAGTATCGCTGTTCAAGCGTCCAAACGCATCTCCGCTTCCCATCCCGCCATGGACTCCATCGGGGTCCGGGAAGGGTCGAAGAAATCATTGAGCGCCTTGCCAAACAACGCGACGCGCCGAGTGTTGGCAATATCCCCCGCCCGATGCCCAAACGGCACGCAGAACCGCCACTTCTGACCAGGATCAGAATCGATCGCGTTGAACACCGCCGCGGAGGACGGAGCCGGAGCAACCTCGTCCCTGCTCGCAAGCATCGCAAGCGTCGGAACACGCACTTTCCGTCCGTGCACCACCGCGTCCATCAAACGGAGCCGATTCACAAGCTCCTCTCGACGATCAGGATTCTGGTCGAGCATCTCGTTGAACCGCTTGCTCAATCCCATCGACGCATGCTCAAGTCTCCAGCGCCACGCGCCAAGCGAAGGCACTTCGATCCCGAGCCGATCCACAATCGGTCGTCCGAGCATCCGACCAGAGAGCTGCGCCGCCGCGATGGTTGCCAATCCACCACCCAGCGAGCGACCATGCAGGTACACATCAGGCCGTCTCGCCTCACCTTCAATCCAAGGCTCCAAATCTTTCGCATCCCGACCAAGCAGCGCGTTGCGCATCACGCGAACCGCGTTGCACACATCAGCAAGCGCATCGGGAAGCACCCAGTCCTTGTGGTCATAGCCGGTATATCCATGCGTCACCCAGTCGCGGTCCGTGCTGTCGAGGTCAATCGTCCGATTGTTGATGTCCTTCCGCGAACCGGGATACCCACGCAAGCGGATCGCGAGCACCGCGATCCCGCGTTCGCGGATCGTGGACCAGTGCCGTTCTTCGTGTTCGAGTGAATCCGGATTTGTATATCCATGCACAGTCACGAGCGAGCCGCGCACCGCGATCCCCTCAGGAGGCGCCATCAATCGGCACCCGATCCGAACCCCATGACTCGATACATACTCGTGCGTCGCGCTTGGGTCGGATTCATCCAACGATTCCCGCATCTGTAATACCGGAGTCTCTTGCCCCAGCCGTTCAAACCATGCGTTCCAGAACACCGAATGATCCGGAGCGGGAGATGGATCGCCTACATGCGAATAGGTCCGCACAGAATCAAGCCCGAAATCGTGTGGAATTGCATCCATGAAGCGTTCAGGACTCCTCAGTCAATCACTCAAGGCGTGTAGTTCTCAAAGTCAGCATCCGCTTTCTCATTGATCAAATCTTCACGCAGCGACTTGTACGCACGATCTACTCGGCGCAGATCCACATCCGCGATCCAGAGTTGCGAGCTTGGTTTGTCCATCCCATCGACAAACTTCCCGCGCTGACCAGTCCACATCATGGTCTTGCCGTCCGGAGAAAACACAGGCAATCCATCAAACCCACGCGCGTTGGTCACGCGCATCCGAGGTGTCTCATCGAGCGGGTAATCACCCGACGCATCGACGCAGTACACCTCGTAGTTGCCGTGCGATTGCTCGCTCGTTGCGTAGAACAAGTACTTGCCGTCAGGCGTGTAGAACGGGCACCAGTTCACATGCTGGTTGTCCGTGATCTGGATCTCGCGTTTGATCCCGGTCACCTTCCCGCTGTCATCAAACGCAAGTTCAGATACAAAGACCTGCAGCATCTTGTCGTTCCGACGGTCCGACCGGTAGCAGATCGACTTCCCATCAGGAGAAAAGAACGGCCCGCCGTCGTATCCAGGTTCAGCAATCAGTTCGGTGTGTGATTCATCAGTGGAATCGTAAATCCAAAGATCCCCGTCCGTACTCCCCGGCTCAAGCCGAGTGTACAAAATGAACCGACCATCAGGAGACCAAGACCCCTCCGCGTCATACCCGTCGCGCTCCCAGATCGGGGTCGGTTCGCTGATCCCCATCTCCGCACAGCAGGTCCCGACCGCAGGAGTCAGCGTCATTTCAACAATGTCCATCTCGCGTGGGAACTGCCAAGAGTATTTGGAGGAGTCGCGTTGGTATCCCGCGACATCGTTCCCTCCCGGAGCGACAAGCGTCGAACCAAACATGATCCGGGATGAATCATCCGGATGGAACCAGCCGCAGGTGTTGGATGATCCCCAGTTCGAGACATTGGTGATGTGCTCAATCCCAGTGATCGCGCCGCTGTCATCTCGCACAACATCGCACACATACATCAAGTAATGCTCAAGCGGCTCATCACCCTTCGCAGGGACCGGGATCCCTTGGAAAATAATCCGTGTTCCATCATGCGAGAAGTAGGACTCGCCCGCTTTGATGAACTGGTCTTCGGATGTCAGTTGCAGGTGGTTCTTGAGGAACCCACGCTCATTGTGAGCCCATTTCGCGTCCCATTCTGGGTTGGGGTTCACGCTCGCAGAAGCACTCGGCTCCTTCGCAATCGCTGCTGAACAGATCAAAGAAACAACAACGCCCATACCAAGCAAAGCAGGGGCACGATCGGTCAGGTGGGATACACTCGTGTTCATGGGAGATACTAGGTCCACAAAGCGCATCTATCGAAACCCGCCGGACATTGCCGAGTCCATGATTCGCCGTGTCCAGACAGGGCCAATACCCCATTTCAACTACGCGCCCCCAGAGGGACCGATCCCCATCATCTTCGAGGACGAAACCTTCGTCGTCATCGACAAACCCTCAGGAATTCTCTCCGTCCCTGGAATCGCCGAGGACAAAAAAGACTGCGTCCGATCCAGAATCGAGGAGCAGTTCCCACTCGCGACCGGACCTATGACCTGCCATCGTCTCGACCAGTCCACCTCAGGGATCATGATCCTCGCGCTGGATGCAAAGACCCACAAAAACCTCTCCAAACAGTTCGAGGACCGCAAGATCACCAAACGCTACCTCGCGCTCGTCGAGGGACATCTCGAGTCCGACGAAGGCACCATCAATACCCCGATCCGCAAAGACATGGATGTCCGGCCCCTCATGCTCGTCGATCACCTCTACGGCAAGCCCTCCGTCACACACTACAAAGTCATCAGCAGAGAAGAGTTCAACGGACAACCCGCTACGCGCGTCGAGCTCGAACCCCACACAGGACGCACCCACCAACTCCGCGTCCACTGCGCCCACCCCAAAGTCACGACAGTGGGGGACCCCAAAGAGGGCGAAACCTCCGGACTCAACGCGCCCATCATCGGAGACGAACTCTACGGCTCAGATATCAACGACCCCTACAAACAACGCCTGCTCCTCCACGCATCCATGATCAGCATCCACCACCCGATCACCGGAAAGCGCATGACCTTCAAAGCACCCGATCCATTTTGATCTCAGTCCATTTTGATCACAGTTAGTAATGCAACGCATCCAGATGAGCACGAGGCCAAGACAGCCCCGTCGATTCGAGAATCTTGCGGAGCTCATACAAATCCGCTTCACTGAACGCATCACGCTCGCGTGAATCCAGATCCAAGACCCCCCAGCAATCCCCCTGGTCATCAAACATCGGGATCACCAACTCAGATTTATCTCGCGGATCGCACGCAACATACTCAGCGCCGAGATTCACCACATCCCCAATGATCATCGGACGATGCGTCCTCCACGACTTCCCGCACGCGCCGTGCAGCTCGATTGGTGAACACGCCGGTGTGTCTCGTGAGGGACCAAGCGTCATCGTTTCCTTGCTCTCGTCTATTGTGTAAAACCCGACCCAAGACACGCCCTCTTTGCCGAAGAAACGCCAGAGCGTATCCGCGACCTCCCGCATCCTTCTGTCACGAGATCCAGCGACATGATTGAGCGCAAGCGCGACCGGTTCGTATTCTCTGTTGTATGCGGCCATACCCAAGTTTACGCATGAAAAAACCGACCGGATATCCGATCGGTTCGAGTAGCTGAGTGATCCAATGCGATCAGAGCGTCGCGTTGGTGAATGGGAGCATACCCATAAAGCGTGCACGCTTGATCGCTTGAGCAACCATCCGCTGCTGACGCGCGTTGGTGCCAAGACGCTTACGCCCGTAGATCTTCCCGTTGGGGGTCATCATGCGGCGAAGGTTCTCAATGTCTTTGTAGTCACAGTATTCGACGCCCTTGCCGGAAACTTTGGTTGCTTTGGTTGGGGTCGCTGGGAAACGGTCAAATCGGCTCATAGTTCTTCTCGTTCCGTCTTGGTCGTTGTGGCTCAAAGGTACGGCAAACGCTGCCGATGCTCAGAGCGACGGATGTACATCGCGGAGAGGAGTTTAGGCCCCTTCCCCGCCTCTGTCGACTGTCCACTCAGGTCCAGAATCATTCAAATTCCGTCCAAATGCCCGATCCAGCGCCAGTTTGCCCCCCTGACGCCAAACCAGATAGGTCGCTGGGACCAGCATAACGACATCACGGATCACCTGACACCACCCCACAGCAGCATCGCAGACCACATTGATATCGCCAAAGCACGAGCAATCCGCGCTGATCGACTCATCCATGATCACATGAATAAGCGCCGCGATGAACCCAACGAGCAGCAGCCAGATCACCACCGCACTGGCGCGTGTCCAGAGTCCAAGGATCAGCAGCACTCCCGCGACCATCTCAACCCAAGGCATCGTGTACGCCGCGGATTGAATCAGGTATCCGTGCTTGTCCGCATCGACGACCTGGAATCCCTTGATCGCGTTCGCAAAGGATTGCACGCCGTTCATCTTGGTGTATCCAGCAAACGCAAAGGCGCCGCCGAGCGCAAGACGGAGCGGGAACTGGAGCAGTATGGATTCAACCCAGAGCAATCCGTTTGATGGTTTCGATTTCGGTTGTTTGGATGCAGCACTCATGGCGACACCTCCATCTCGTCCGTCGTCTCGGTCTCAAACCCCGCCGCGACCCAGTCCTCGTATCCAGCGCCCATAATCCGCAGATCCGTATACCCCAGTTGCTCAAGCAACGCCGCGGTGTTTTTGGACGCATCACATTCACCACCGACACAGTAGACCACGATGGTCGCGTCCTTCGGAATCGAATCCGCGACCGCAAACGCGCGATCCGGATCCGTGTCAAAGAGGGAAGCTTCGAGATAGCTCGCGTACTGAATATGTCCCGCATCAAACTCGTACTCATGCCGAGCATCGAGGAAATACGCGCCCGCTTCCCAGACCGTCCGTGATTCACGGAGCGTCAGCGTCCCAGCAGGCACCGCTTTATCGAGCAGCGAATCGATCGCAGCAGCAAAGCTGGTCGTTGGTTCTCCGTTGAGTGCTGGAGCATCGGTCGGAGTTGTTTCGTCAACCGGATCAGGTTCCACAACTGGAACCTCCGCCGGCGGTGTCGATTGCTTGATCCGATTCGGATCGCCCTTCGTTCCGCTCGTTCCTGTTGTGAGATTCGCAGGACCAAGCGTGATCGGTTTCGAGATCAACGCTTGTCCAGATCCCAGGAGGAACGCGCCGCCGACGATTGCGAGCACACGCTGAGGGGTTGTCATTTGCATTGTTTCAGTCTACCTCAAGAAGAAACCGGACGCTCGGCGTCCGGTCACACGCGGCAAGCCGCTGATTTTATTTCACACAACGATTACGGCGCCTTCGGTTGGAGCTGGCCGTACATCTGCACAGTCAGGGTTTCCTCATCCGCAACATCAGTCAGCACATTGAGCTGAGCATTGAACCGCTGAGCAGGATGGATCACTGTACCCTTGACCGTGATGGTCCACTCGTTGCGCTTCTCAGGATCAACCGGAGTCGCGGTGTACTGAGCATCAAGCACGACATTCACTGAGTTAACAGACTTGACCTCAAACGCATCGCCGCTCTTGGATCGCAGTGTCACTTCGCGTTCAAACTCGTCACCAACAACCAAGCGTCCCATGGTCATGCGGACCGGGGTCAGTTCGAGATCGCCGATCACGCGTCCAACGACGGAGAGCGAGAACAGTTCTTTGTGTGGTTCGTTTGTCCGGACAGTGATCTCAGTCCGATGGCTGTCAGGCTTCGCGCTCTCAAGAATCGAGACGCGGATGATCTGGAGCCACATGTCTTCGCCGTTCTTCTCAACCTTGCCGCCATCGATGATCTCGATGCCGAAGGTGTCGATGTCCTGTGTTGTCGCACGGCTGATCTTGAAGTCCTCAAAGCGACCATATACATTGATGTCCTTGGTCGCGCCTTGACCCTTCTGGGTCAGGTCAAACGCAAGAATCCGTGGTTCAGTAATCACCACAGGATTCACATACGAGTGCAGAATGATCGTGTGGACCGGCTTTGCCGAAGAGTTCGTGTAGATCGTGATGTTGCGAGAGATCGGGCCGTTCTTTCCAGAAGGATCAAAGGTCACCTTCATAGTGCCCTTCTCGCCAGGTGCGTACACCTTCTGAGACATGTCGGGAACTGTGCAGCCGCATGATGGTTTGATCAGGGTGATCTCCAGATCCTCACCACCGGTGTTCATGAACTCAAAGTTCACATCGACCGGATCAGTATCCAAAATAGTCCCAGTGCTCACAGTGGTCTCTTTGAAAAGCAACACCGAGTTTGCAGTCGGACCAGTCGGAGCCGCTTGCCCGTTGGGATTCACATTCAGCGGACGCAGTGTTCCGGTGTTGTGCCCCTCTGGACCATGGTTGTGACCCTCGTGTCCAGTCAGTTCTTTGACCGGCTGTGCTTGTTTCTTCGCAGGATCAGCCGCGGGTTTGGTTCCAGTCACTTGTGCTCCAGCAAAAGCTGCGAGCAGTCCGAGTGTGGTGAGCGATACAGTGCACATGCGTCGTGTCATCGGGTTCATCGTTATCAATCCTCTCATCAGCTCCGCTTCAAACTGTTCCCACAATCCCAGCGGAGCAAGCCGGGGGGTCGTCGTTTACCAGTCCACAAGTCTAGCGCCGTTGCACGATCCACAGACCACACACCCGATCACCAGACGATCAAGTCCCAATTCAAGGCCCTGAGCGGGAATCACACCCATCGACCACCGCGAACGCAGCGTCCAACCAGAACAATTCCTTCTAAAAGAGAACGCTTACAGAGCCGGAAGATTGCACAAATTCGGTCCGGGAACGGAAATTGTTTTCGCTGTTCTAGGACCATATACGCTGTTTTTCGTTACGGACAACCCGCAGAGAACGCCGCGAGGAAACCGCTCACATCCAGGAAGTTCCAAGAGCCATCCCCGTTGAAATCCGCAGCCGCGTTCTGATCACCGAACAACGACAGGTACAACGAAACATCCAAGAAGTTCAAGCTCCCGTCCGCGTTGAGATCTGCAGGACAAACCGACGCATCCGCTTCGATTGTGTACACGCGCGAAGCGGTCAAGAAGTTATCGCGGATCTGCTGCTTGCGAACCAAAGGTGTTTCGTCGATCACCTCAACACGAAGCTCGTGCTCATCGCTGTCCAGACCAAGCGAGGAAATGTCCACGCTGTGCTGACCAAACAGGTTGATCTGGAACTCGCCATCGAGGTACCAGTACACAAGCAGGTTGTGATCCAAAGGCTGCATCGGGGTCACCCAAACATTCCCATCGCGAGCAACCACACTGCCGTCCGGCGTACCGTCATCGATCGGGCTGACATCCTTGTAAATCTGGCGCATCAAACGCTCCGCGCTCACCAAGTTGAACGGGCGACCAAGCGAACGCATCATCGAGTTGTTCGAAGGACGGTATACGCCAAACTGGGAGTAGTTCCCACCCTCGTATGTGCTGACCGGACCGTCAAAGCCCGCCATGTTTGCGTCCATCCAGCGGAACCATTTGCGTTCTTGATCGAGTTGCTCAGTCCGATCCAGAATCGATACATCCCAAGGCGTCAGCTCCGGACCGGTATAAGTCGTCGGCCCGCCGTAGGTATATTCGTCAGCTAGATCGCCAAACGAGTGTCCGAGCTCATGAATCGCGATATCCGCCGCGGCGCTGTTCTGTCCTGATACCGTCCCAAGATCGTTTGATGGGTACCCAACCCCGCCATACTTGCTTGAGTTGGCAACCGCGATCACCTGGTCAATCTGGGGTGCCGCAGCCGCTGCGGTGTATGCCTTGGAGACATTCACACACAGCGCCCTTTCAGTGCCACCGCACCAGTATCCCATGTCCAGCGCTGTGTCTCTGTCGATGCCTTGTGTCGGATCGTTGTCCACGCCGGACTCATTCGAGATCACTTCGACCTTGGTGATCCGGAAATAGTTCTGGTAGCTCGTGAACGGCTCATACTGGTACAACGAGTTCACAATCCCATCCACATCAGCATGGAACTGCGATTGCTCACCCGCCGTGTATCCATCACCAACAAACACGATGTCGATCCGATTATCTGGAACCGAACCATTCGCACGCTTGAGCGCTTCCATGATCTCGATCGCGTCCGGATCGGTCGGTGCAAGGAACATGCCTCCTGACAGGTTCCCGTGCTCATCACCCCAGCACCCAAACGCTTCGACTGTGTGCGCATTGTCACGATGCCCATCATTGACAGGTTCAGCAAGAACCGAACCTGCGGACAAGGCGAGAAATACAGAAAACGAGAGTGCAGCACGCATGAAACGCTCCAAAAACAGTGGTGAGATGTCGAGAGACCGATAGCCAGAGCCGCGAATGGGCTCTTCTCGCATGTATTCGACCCAAAACCCCCTCGGGTTCCCGATTTTCACTCAGGAAACCCCATCATTCGGGGATTCTACCGATTACGGACAACCAGCGGCGAACAGACTCAAGAATGCGGAGACATCAAGAAAGTTGTACTGCCCGTCGAACTCGAAATCCACAGCCGGATCCATCGCAGCAAACGATGACAAGAACGCGCTCACATCCAAGAAGTT
>JARGNC010000078.1:10118-11113 GCA_029212425.1 Phycisphaerales bacterium | reverse complement strand
CGCAGTACAAGCGATTCTACCGAGGAGAGATCGATAACCCTTGGGATCCCGCAAACGATACGGATGAACTCCGTGCGCTTCGTGCTCAGATGACCGCGCTCCAAGACGAGCAAGGCAAAATCACCATCAAGAACGAGTTTGACAAGATCTACACAGGGAATGGTGGATCTGGCATGAACGCGGGCACTTCAAACGACTTCACGATTTTCTACATTGATATCCCATCGAATAAGTTGGAACTCTGGTCTTGGATGGAATCAGATCGATTGAACAACCCATCTTTCCGCGAGCTCGATGCGGAACGGTTTGTGGTGATCGAAGAACGCCCTCAACGACTCGAAGCGACCGCGACTGGTAAGCTCGATGAGCAGTTTGATTCGATGTTTTGGATCGCTTCGCCGTACAACTTCCCGGTCATCGGTTGGATGAGCGATCTGATGGGGTACACAGAAGCTGAAATCCGCGAATACTTTGAAACTTATTACCAGCCTGCAAACCTCACCGGCGTCATTGTTGGCGATTTCGAAATCGATGAAGCGAAGCAACTGATCGATTCTTACTTCGGTCGCTTGGAGAATAAGCGAGCTGGTCCATCCCCGGTTGTGACACACTCGGTGCCACTACTCGGAGAACTTCGCTTCACCGGTGAATGTGATTGTCAAGATCAAGTCGAAGTCCGTTACCGTTCAGTTGCATATGGACATCCAGACGAAGCAGTACTTGATGTCATCTCTGACCTCCTGAATGGTCGCACAGGTCGATTGTACAAAGCATTGGTCGAAGACCAAGAAATCGCTGCTTCGGCACGCGCCGGACACCGCGCGCAGCATTACGCAGGATCATTCTCATTTACCGCAAACCCAAAGGGTGATGCGAGTCTGGAGGATCTGGAACTTGCATGGCTCGAGCAGATCGGCCTTCTCAAAACCGAGTTGATTTCCGAGCGTGAACTTCAAAAAATCAAGAATCAAGCCGCGGCAGACACTTTCCGTGGA
>JARGNC010000078.1:0-10108 GCA_029212425.1 Phycisphaerales bacterium | reverse complement strand
TTGCAAGCCACCTCGTCGCTGTTCTTCCAGCTTGCTATTCCGCAAGCATACGGCAGCTATGAGTACCTCAATGAGATGCCAAGAGCGATTCAAGCAGTGACCGCTGAAGACATCCAACGAGTAGCCAACGAGTACTTCAGCAACTCCGCTCGCGCGGTTTCGATGTACACCCGTAAGGACAACGGCGAGGTCAAGCTGATCACGCTCGAAGAAGTGAAAGCGTCGCTCCCGCCGGAAATGGCTGCGATGGCGATGCCTCAGATTGAAGCTGAGCTTGCAGCGATGAGTGCTTTGAGTGCTGACGAACTCCGCGAAGGGATTGCGGAGATCGAGTCTCAGAAAGAGATGATCCCGCCGCAGATGAAGAAACTGATGGATTACTTACAGCAGGAACTCCGGATTCGTTTGGAAGCTCTTGAAAATGATGAGGCAGACGCCTCGGAAGGTGGTGACGAATGAATCGCTTTGTTACAACAACCCTGATCGCTGTAGTAGCAGCGACTTCAATCGGGTTTGCATCGGATATTCCATCGCACCCATCTGAGATCCAGTTCCAGGATTTGGATTTTACACCACCAGTTGCTTCTGACTATCGTCATGAGCTTTCCAACGGTGTCCCGGTCTTCATCGCGGAGTCTCACGAGTTCCCATTGGTAACGATCCGGATGAGCTTCCATGGTGGCGAGTACATGGTCCCTGCAGACAAGGCGGGATTAGCAGGTCTCACCGGCGCAATGATGCGGTCAGGTGGCACAGCTTCGATGGGGCCTGACAAACTCGATGAAGAGTTTGACTTCCTCGCGGCGAATGTATCTTCAAACATTGGTGATACCTCGGCAAGCGCATCGATTAACTGCTTGAAGAGCACCCTTGATGATGGGTTTGATCTGTTCCTCGACATGCTTCAGAATCCAAGATTTGACGAGAAGCGTTTCGAGATTCGCCGCGATCAAGTGCTCGAATCTTTTGAGTCGCGTAACGATGCTGGTGTTCAGATCGCGATCCGCGAACTCGGGTTCTTGATGTGGGGGCAAGACCACTTCGAGGGACGGCAACCGACTCGCCAGTCTATTGAATCGATCACCATCGAGGATATGGAGTCGCTCCATTCACGGATCTTCCATCCAGGAAACATGATGATTGCTGTGACTGGCGATGTCGATCCGAAAGCAATCCTCTCATTCCTCGAGGACAAACTCAGCGGCTGGGAGACAGGCGAGGTGTCTCCGGAGATCCCGCAACCAAATCAAAGTTATGAACCTGGGGTGTACTACTACGAGAAAGATCAGCCGCAGGTACAGGTCTTGATTGCCAATCGTGGCATCGAACGAGACAATCCGGACGCGATTGATGTAGAAGTGATGAACCAGATTCTTGGTGGATCTGGATTTACCAGCCGAATCACAAACACCGTTCGGACACAGGAAGGACTTGCCTACACCGCTGGTTCAGTGTTCTCGAATCGAGTTGAGTATCCCGGCATGTTCATGTCCTACTTCTTCACGAAAACACCTACGACTGCGTTGGCAACCCGCTTGGTGTTCGATGAAATCGGAAAGATTCAAACCGAAGAAGCGACGACTGAAGAAATCGAGATCATCCAGAACTCGCTGATCGAGACTTTTCCTCGGAACTTCGAATCAAAGAGTGCGATGATGGGACTGTTCATGAGCGATGAGCGTACAGGTCGTCCAGCAGACTATTGGCAGACCTACCGTGATCGTGTAAGAGCGGTATCAGCATCTGACGTGCAAGAGGCGGCTCTCAACTACCTGAGTCCAGAACAAGCCGTGATTATGGTTGTTGGTCCTGTAGATGAGATCAAAGCGGGGAATGCTGATTCTGAAGCGGATCCAAACCGTGTCTCAACGATGGAAGAGTTCTTCAATGGTCAGTTTACGATTCTGCCACAGCGAGATCCAGAATCCTTGAAACCGGTCAAGTCTGAGTGAAAAACTGAACCTTTCCTGATTCACTTCTGGTATATTCAAGGCCCACCCAAGCACATTGGGTGGGCCTTTCTTCTAGAACAAACCAAACGCCACGAACGAGGAGTCGAGTGTGAAACTGAAGATCAACGCATTGTGTGTATTGGCGGGCATGACAACCGGAGTAGCGAGTGCCGCTGGAACAGGGAATCACCCTGGATTGATCCAATACCCATCCCTGTCACCAGACGGTTCGAGCATCGTTTTCTCCGCTGCCGGCGATCTCTGGGCAATCAGCAGTGGTGGGGGAGTTGCAGCACGGTTGACCGCGCATCCTGCCGTTGAGGGGCGAGCGGTGTTTAATCAGGATGGTTCCCGACTAGCGTTCGAGTCGAATCGAGGCGGTGCGGACAATATCTTCATTGCGGATGTGTCAGGCGATGGGAACTCATTGAATCTGTCCAATATTGATCGGGTCACCACATCCGATCGTGCTCAATGGCTCGGAGGATTCAGTGCTGATGGAGAATCGGTTCTATTTTCAGCGTACCTATATCCAGAAATCTACAGGCAGCCCAAAATGTATTCCGCTCCGATCAATGGTGGAGCGGTGTCTGATCTCACCGGCGCATTTGGGCGAGCTCCAACACTAGGGAGTGCCGACGATTCGATTTACTTTGTCAGAGGCTACTACTACCCGCATCGGGTAGCGTATCGAGGTTCTGGGAATCTAGACATTTGGAAGTTCTCGCCATCAGATCAAGAGTTCACACAGATGACTGGGTTTGACGGGAATGACATGGATCCCTGCCCGCTTCCCGATGGATCGATGCTGTATCTTTCCTCGCGTGATGGACAATACAACCTTTACAGAATGGGTCCAAACAAATCAGATTCGAAAGGCAGAAGTCCCGGTAAACAGCTGACAACATTTAAACCAACAGAGCAAGAATCAACCATCATGGGTGGTGTTCGTGATCTTTCAGTTTCTCGAGATGGATCTCTCGCGGCATTTGTTGTCGTCAATACTCTCTACACCTTGGATTTGAACGATCGGAATGCTCAGCCGGTAGCTGTTGATTTCACAATGGGTACCGATACAGATCGAGACCGAACGAAGCGGATTGATGTCTCTCGCAAAGTATCTGAAACGGTTATGCATCCAACTGGAAAGGCTGTCGCGGTTGTCGCTCGCAACGAGCTCTTTGTGCGATCGACTGAAGAGGACTATCCAAGCAGGCGGATCACTGATACGCCGATCCGTGAGCGTGACATTGCATGGTCTCCGGATGGTGAAGTCTTGTACTTTGCTGCAGATGGTGAGGACTCAATGGGGTTGATCTACGCAGCTCGTGTAACCCTAAGCAGCGAGGATCTCAAACCCAAAGAACCTGAAGATTCTGATGAAGGGGGTGAGGAAAAGGCAAAGGGGGATGCGGCGAATGAATCCGCTGAGTCGGATGCGAGTTCGAATGAATCTTCGGAAATTGAAAATTCGGACCAAAATGACAAGCCGGAAGAATCGGATTCAGAGGACGGTGAAGCTGAGAAAGAATCGGTCGACCATGCCGCACGATGGGCTGGGGCGCTTCGCTTTGAGGTTGAACCGGTTGTCACTGGTGAAAGACTGGCGTATCGGCCAACACCATCACCTGATGGAAAGCAACTGATGTATCTCCGTGATCGTGGTGATGTGGTCATCATGGATCTTGAGAGCGGCAAATCGCGCGTTATTCTTGAGTCTTGGTCAGATCCAGAAGCTATCTGGGCCGCAGACTCTGTACATGTTGTGTACTCGGATACCGATTTAAACTTCAACGCTGATGTTTTCTTGCTTGATACACGCGTCACTGAAGATGGTTCAACTCATGAACCAATCAATCTTACACGCCATCCGGACTTGGATCACTCGCCTCAGCTTTCAGCGGATGGTAAGGTCCTCACATTCCTCTCTGATCGTGGTGGAAATAACTGGGAATGGGATGTGTACAGCATCAATCTGGATCGAAGTTTGGATGGCATGCGAAAGTATGAGCTGGACGGGTATTACAAAGAGGCGGCTGAAAGTGTGAAGAAAATCAAGCCGTTGGATGTGAATGATCCGGTTGAAATCGATCCCCTCGAGTTTGATACAAGCGACGCATATCTGCGAGTTCGTAGACTGACATCAACGCCTGAATCTGAAGACAATCTGGTTATGTCTCCAGCGGGTGATCGGATCGCATTCAGTGTCGGTGGCAAGTTCGTCTCGGTTGATCAGCACGGCAAGGATGAGAAGACCATCCAGTCCGGCTCTGTATCGGATACCAAAGTATCAATTGACAGTAAAACAGTGTCATTTGTCCATGGAGGCATTGCTAAAAGCTCAGGAATTACAGGCGGAAAGGTTTCCGCATATGACATTGATGCAACAATCCAGGTAAGCACTGACGCTGAGCTGAAACAGAAGTTTGAAGAGGCGGCTTTCCGCTTCGGTATGTGGTTCTATCACCCAACACTCAAGGGACTCGATTGGGATTCGATCACCCAGCGGTATCGTTCGCTTGCGATGCAAACACGAACAAATGAAGCGTTCCAACGCGTTATGAATCTCATGTTCGGTGAAGCCGATGGATCGCACACTGGTATTTGGGGTGGAGATGGGTTCAGTGCGCCGTCCGCATCCAACGGATATCTCGGCATCGACTCAACACCTGTATCGAATGGTTACCGAGTAGATCGAATCTACACACATGGAAGTGTTGATCGGATGAAAGATGGTATCCAAGTGGGTGACATCATTGTCGCGATTGGCAATATGCATCTTGATGATCCCACGAATCAGGACCTCCACGCTGCGTTGGCAGGGATGAGTAATACTGAAGTTCTCGTTGAGTACAAATCTCGTGATCCTGAAACTGATGAACTTCAAACGAAGTACGGGATGGTCACCCCAAGCAGCTATGGGAGCAACTCGGTTATTCGTTATTCACAGGAAGTCATTGATCGCCGTGCAGAAGTTGATGCGCTGTCTGATGGCAAGCTTGGCTATCTGCATATCCGTTCAATGGGTGGCGCATCGGTCTTCGATTTCGAACGCGATTTGTTTGCCGCAGGTGATGGGAAGGAGGGGCTCATCATTGATGTTCGCGATAACGGCGGAGGATGGACTACCGATATCCTCCTTGCATCCCTCACAGCACCGACTCACGCGTACACCATTCCAAGGGGGGCCAATCCGGATGATGTTCAATCCGATTCGTACCCGCGTGATCGCCGATTGATTTATGCGTACTCTCGTCCGATCGTGGTGCTGATCAATGAGAACTCTTTCTCGAATGCAGAGATATTTGCTCATTCGATACGCACTGCCAAGCGTGGCCGATTGATCGGAACCCCGACCTTCGGTGGGGTGATCTCTACCGGATCCTTCTCGTTAATCGACGGCACCACGGTCAGGCGTCCATTCAGGGGTTGGTACCTCCCTGATGGCACTGACATGGACAACAATGGCGCAGAACCGGATGTGTTTGTCAAGCAAACTCCAACAGACGAAGCGACTGGACAAGATCCGCAACTTGAAGCAGCGGTGAAGGATTTGCTGAAGACCATCAAGTGAATAGGTGACTGAGTCTGATCATGAAAAAGCCCCGCGAATCACTCGCGGGGCTTTGTTTGTATCAGATTTTTACTGAGTATTACTTGTCGGCTTCGTCGAGCCCAACCTTGGTTCGAACCGGAGGTTCTGGACGCTTCGGTGGGTGGTAGCCATTGGTCTTGATTTCTTGGAGCAGATATTCAATCCCGGCATCGAGTTGTGGATCTGATCCATCAACCATCTTGGATGGGTCCGCGATGACTTCGATATCAGGATCAACACCATGTCCTTCGATGCCCCATGTGCCATCGAGTTCGTAGAACCCGAAGTTCGGGACGGTCGTGGAACCGCCATCAATGAGTGGTGGGACTCCAGAGATTCCGACCAATCCACCCCAGGTCCGGGTCCCGATGAGGGCTCCGAGTTTGTGGTGCTTGAAGAGCCATGGGAACATGTCACCGCCGGATCCGGCGTTGCCGTTGATCAGCATCGCCTTGGGTCCTTGGTGTGAATCGTACGGCCAAGGCCAGTCCTTCCCGTCCCTGCGGTACCAGTAGTTGGTGCGTGGACGGTTGAGCAGCTCGATGAAGCGGTTGGGGATCTGTCCTCCACCGTTCCAGCGTTCGTCGATCATAAGGGCTTCTTTGCCTGCTTGGCCGTAGAACTGGCGGAACAGCTCGTTTTGGCCTTGGACACCGGTGTTCGGGACATAGATGTACCCGATTTTGCCGTCCGAAGCTTTCTCAACATACAACCGGTTTTGCTCGATCCAGTCACGGTAGCGGAGATTCATCTCCGACCCCATTGGTTCGACGGTTACGGTGCGTTCATTGAGTTCTTCCTCGCCATCGTCATTCGTATCAGCACGGACAAGCGTGAGGTTGGTTTCCTCTCCTGCCATCCCAATGAATGAAGCCCAAGGATCAAGGGTGGTATCGACCGCGATTCCGTTCACATGGGTGATGATGTCGCCTTCGCTGACATCAAGCCCATACGCATTGAGCGGGTTGCGTGCGTCGGTATCCCACGCGGCTCCCTCGTATATGGTATCGATGCGGAAACCGTTGTACTCGTTGCCTTCGATGGAATCGGTTGCAACCGAGAAGTCAACACCCAGCATTCCGACATTGGTGAAAGGCTGACCTTCGAGATCGCCGCCACCATAGTAGGAGTGACCAACATTGAGCTCGCCGATGAGTTCGCCGATGATGTAGCTGACATCCTCGCGTGAGACGGCATCGTCAACCATTGGTAGGTAATGTGCGAGTACTGCATCCCAATCGACGCCGTGCATGTTCTCGACATAGAAGAAGTCACGATGACGACGCCATGCATCGATCACGAGTTGACGCCACTCTTCTTTGAGATCGACAGTCTTCATGAGTTTCGCGTTGATTGGACTCACCGACTGACCAGCCGATGCATCCGCGAACCCAAATCCCATCGGTGTTGCAGCAATGATCTTCTTCCCGTCTGCGGAAACAGAGAAACCCATACAGATTGGCAAGACGGTTTTCTCGGATGGATCATCCGCAGAAATGTCGTAAAGCTTCATGGATGGAGCATCACCCGACACCCGAAGGTACAGGAGGTTGCCTTTGTCATTTGACGCAAGATTGCCAAAGTTCCCAGCTGGGATATCAAGTTCAAATCCTCTACGCTCAAAGTCTTCGAAATCGATTTCGACAACTTCCGCGGCTTCCGAATCGGATTGGCCGTGCTCTTTGATTTCATCTTCACTGATTTCAGACGAGACACGCTCGGCTGTCCAGTTCGCGGAGAAACCCATAGCAGGGATTTCAAGTGTTCCAGTCATGGTGTCGCCATCGAGGCGGCCCTTCTGGATCATTTTCAAACCACTCTCTTCGGATTCAGAATAGAACTCCATGGTTTCTTCGTCGAACTTGACGAGATCTCCAAGGTCATCGGTTTCGCCCATCGACTCGGATTGGCCCATGATGTTGCCGTCATCGTCGATGATAAAGAGGAGTTTGAAGGAGACTTCGTCCATTGGTGCACCAAGTGCGGCCATGCCTGTAACACTGCCTTCCCACTTGCCCCATAGCGGATGCTCTGTGTTGTATCCATCGAGGTAAGCAGGGGATTCGTTCTCGTCACCAGAATCAGCATCATCTTCAGCATCTGCATCATCAGATTCCACACCATCTGCTGTGTCTTCAGCTTCTTCCTCTTCCCAAGTCTCTTCATCCGACTTGAGAAGATGCTTGTTCTCGATTTCACCATTCAAGGGCACGGCAATGATGCGACCGGTTTCGGCGTAGATGAATGTTGACCCAACATCCTCATACTGAGGCGATGAGAAATTTCGATTCGATGTGTAGTACAGGTAGTCACCCTTCGCAGAGAAGCACGGATTGCTGTCAGCGAAGAATCCGGAAGTGACCTGATGCTTTTCGCCGGTCTCTGTGTTATAGATCCAGATCGAATTGAGTGGGGCATCTTCTGAGCTGCGGTCATACGCGATCCACTTCGAATCATTCGACCACGAAACATTTGCTTGATTTGCCCATGGGTCTTTGTCAATAGCAGTCATATCACCGCTCTCGACATCAATAATGCTCATCGCGCCTGCCTTATCAAATACCAGGAGCGACTTTGAGTCCGGCGACCAACTCGAGTTCATCCAGTAGGTCTTGTTCCCATGGGTTAGTTGGCGTGTTTCACCTTTCCCATCAGATTGGGTGATGTAGACCTCATACTCACCACCTTGATCGGAGAAGTATGAGATCCATCGCCCATCCGGACTCCAGCCTGGACTGCGATCAGATGCGCCTGAGGTATTGGTGATCTGGCGGACTGGCCCGTTCTCCTCAGGGACAGTAAAGATGTCTCCTCGTGCCTCGACAACTGCGCGCTTGCCTGTGGATGAGATGTCGCCGCCACCAAGATTCCCGAACGCATTGACACGCTTCGGACGAAGAGTTTCACGCGAACCAGGGATTTCAATTTCTACAGCTTTAGATTTGTTGTTCCGAAGATCAAGAAGGTGAATTTTTGATCCAAGCTGGAAGACAATCTCACCCTTGCCAGAGGATCCAGGCCCCATCGAAGCAAACTTCACATCGTTATCGGTGAAGTGCGTGACCTGTTCGTTTTTGTCTTTCTTTGTGTCGTAACTCCACACATTCAATCGTGCTTCATCCCCTTGATCTGAGATGTAGTAGACTGTGTCACCGTTCCACATCGGGGTGGTGTCTGTACCTTCCCAATCAGTCACTTTTTTTGATTCGTTTGTTTTGAGATTGAACAGCCAGATATCTGTTGCAAGGCCGCCACGGTATCGTTTCCATGTGCGGAAATCTCGTGAATCAGTGGTGTACGCGAGCCAGTCACCTGAATTATCAATCGCACCGACAGCTCCATACGGAATTGGGAGTTTGCTTGGAATGCCGCCATCAGGACCAACAGTGAAAAGGTTTTGTTGTGCGGGATTGCCCGCCATTGCATTGTATGAGAAGAGCAGATCCCCAGTATTTGTCCAGTCGGTCAACCGCTCATTGCTCGGATGGTGTGTGACGCGGTAAGGCACCCCGCCGTTGGTTGATGTTGTGTAGAGGTCCCGGTCGCCTTCGTAGTTTCCAATGAACGCAACTGCAGTCCCTTCTGCATTGAACTTGGGGAATGTTTCCTGGCCTGGAGGGCTTGCGAGTGGACGTGCAGGGCCTCCCTTTTTATCGACGATCCAAAGATCATTTGCATAGACAAATACGATCTCGTCTTTGGAGACATCTGGGAATCGAAACATTCCGGAGTTTGGAGTACTGTCCTGTGCGAATGATCCCGCCGCGATCATCATCGGCAGCCCACTCGCAAATGCGAGTAAAGAAGTCTTTTTCATGGTGCCCCATCTTGGGTTGGAGTAATGAGATTGAGACGACATGCCTCAGTTACGAGTTGTATGGAATTTTATCGATGAGGTTTCAAACCTGTGACTCAAAAATCGAGATTTCGACCACCGATTTCGAGCTCGGCTTGACTTTTTCGATTGATTGGCAATACTTCTGATCCTGATTGCGGGGTAGAGCAGTCTGGTAGCTCGTCGGGCTCATAACCCGGAGGTCGTTGGTTCAAATCCAGCCCCCGCTATTTTAAGGTCAGTTGCAAACGCAACCGACTACACGGTAAACGATTAGCACCATCGAGAGAACTCGGTGGTGTTTTTCATTGTTCCCCGTACTAAACGCGGGATTTTGGATTGACGCTAGAACATCAGCGTGTCTCTGCTGTCGCGCGGGTCATAACCGGGATCGCATGAATCGAGTACCAAATCGTTCGATTCACGCTCAAAGTCTCTGGTGTCTCTCATAACCGGTGCACGGGTTATGAGGGGGTTGTGAGCGTAATAGACCGAGTTACCCCGACAGGTTTACATATCCATATTTGAGATGGTAATCTATACGGAAAGAAAGGAACTACTTATGGCGAAGCAACCATCAAACCACGGAAAATCCGTCACCAAAGCAGTTGTATCAGATGTCAAGAAACTCGCAGCACAGAACACTCCAACTAGACTGATTGGTTTAAAAACTGGTCGAACGGAGGCGTCTGTACGGAATATCGCTTCCAACAACAACATCTCGCT
>JARGNC010000077.1 GCA_029212425.1 Phycisphaerales bacterium | reverse complement strand
ATTTTAGGGAATTGCACGATATTTCTTGGTAGTTTCTAGGAAACTTCCTTGCAACAGGCGTGTGATTCAGTATGATGAGCGTTCAGGCCGGTTGGTCTGTGCTGTTTTGTTTCCATCAGTCCAGGAGACTGATCATGACAACCCTGCTGATGAGCCGCATGAAGTGGAGCTGATCGGCGTTGGCCCGCTGAGTACGGGTAGAAAGAGTTTGAAATGAAATCACAAAGATATGGCTTGTATGTTTCGTTTTGTGTGTGCGCCGGCGCGGCAATCGCAGGCGATACAGTGACGACAGATTTTAGCAACGGCGCTGAAGGCTGGACTGGACCATTCGGTCCGGGTGGCGCGACGCAAATTCTCAGTGAAGGCGGGAATGATGGCGCGTACATGAACACGGTGTTCAACAACTTCGGGATCACATACAAGAACTCGACCAACAACGCGTTCCTTGGTGACTACACCACCGCTGGAGAGATCACCCTCTCGATGGATATTCGTGTTGATTACCTCAACTTCTTTGGTCAGGATGTTTCGCGACCTTGGCTCGTCGAACTCCGTGACTTTGATGGCGCAACCAACGGGTATCCATACAACAGCGTGTGGTTCCTCTTTGATAATATTTCACAAGCAGAGAACTCGGAGTGGTCCACCTACTCGGTCACCTTTGACCCAAACGCGATTGATATCCCATCGGGTTGGGCTGGATACGGTGCTGAAGACCCAAACACCTTTGAGCCAACGCTTCCAGACGGGGTAAGCTTTGCTGATGTGCTTTCGGGCGTGGACGAGATCGCGTTTACGACATTCCAACCTGGATTCTTCTTCGGGTTCGCGGATCACACCATCGGTATTGACAACCTCTCGATCACACGCACTGTCCCAACTCCATCAGCACTCGCACTGCTTGGTCTGGGTGGCATGGTCGGCACGCGTCGCCGTCGCTGAATATTGATTTGAATACTCTCTTCATACAAAGAGCACGCGGAACTCATTCCGCGTGCTCTTGTTCATTTTTGTGTGTCCATTGGGTTTGCGTTGTCGGGATCAGTCGCGGAGGATGGGATCGGCGGGGGGTTGGTGCCATTCCGCGTTCTCGTTTTTGCCTGATTGCAGGTACCACTGGACCATGCGGTTGATGCCTTCTTTGAGCTCGACCTTGGGGGTGTATCCGGTCGAGAGCAGCTTGTCGGCTTCGAACTTGGTCTGGGTTTTGAACATTTTTTTGACGCGTGCGGTCGAGATCGGGAGGTTTTTACCCGTCAGCTTGATCACAACATCGAAGGGAAGACCGAGGAGCATCCCGA
The DNA here is from genome assembly GCA_029212425.1 of Phycisphaerales bacterium. Lineage (GTDB taxonomy): Bacteria > Planctomycetota > Phycisphaerae > Phycisphaerales > UBA1924 > UBA1924. The sequence continues at coordinate 9,903 of JARGNC010000077.1, read as the reverse complement.
CGGAGTACGGAAGCGCAGGTGCGGGCTTCTTCCCGAGACACTTGCTGACATGATCCGAGATCTCGGTGCTGGTGAGGTCCGGCTTGTCGATGAAGTTGAAGATCTCGAAGTTTGCGATTTCGCGGTTGGGTTTGTCTTCTTTGAGTCCGGAGAGGAAGAGCGTCGCATCAACAATGTTCTCGACATAGCTGAGCGATTTGATGTTGGTTCCTGGACCGAAGCGGGCGTACTTTCCTGAATCGATCTGGCGGATGAGCGAATACATGTTCGCGAAGTTGTGTACGCCGAAGGTTACGGTTGGGCGGATGATGAGTGCGTTGCGACCATCGCCTTTGTTGACCCAGTTGTTGAAGACGGCTTCGCCTTTGAGCTTTGATCCGCCGTAGGGAGAGTTGGGTTGTGTGGGTGCTTCTTCGTGGTGTGGTGGTTGTGCGTCGCCGTAGGTTGCGACGGTGGAGTAGAAGATGACATTTTTGACTCCTGCGCGGTCCATCGCATCGCAGACCATTTGCGACCCATGCTCGTTGACGGAGTAGTAGGTGTCGTGCGCGATCCCGAAGTCGTGGTGCGCAGCTGCGAGGTTGACGACGAGGTCAACGCCTTGCATCGCTTCGTCGAGTGCCTTTGGATCGCGGATGTCGCCGTGGATGTATGCGGAGTCTGCGGAGGGAGTTCCGGGAGTTGGGGTGATGAGGTCGAGTGTGACGAGTTCGTGTCCCAGTGCGCCAAGGTCACGATGGAAGTACTCGGCGATGAATCCGCTGCCGCCTGTGATGAGGATTTTCATTGCTGGAACCTGCCGATCGAATGAATACAGATGGGGATGATTGAGACCATATTACGAACGACTCTGGGGAGAGTTCGTACATTGTACAACATCGGATGAATAGGGATCGGTCTGGTGTGAAGTTGGTTAGAACCCGCCGAAGACGATGGGTGCGAGGACGACACAGACCGCGCCGCAGAGGATGGTGAGCGGGCCGCCGAACTTGGTGTAGTCTGTCCATTTGTATCCGCCGGGACCCATGACCATGAGGTTGGTCTGATAACCGATCGGGGTTGAGAACTCACAGCTCGCAGCGACGGTGATCGCGACGATGAATGGCATCGGATTGAGTTCCTGCTGAGCGGCGACGGCAACCGCGATCGGGAACATCAGCACCGCGGCGGCGTTGTTGGTCATCGTTGCGGTGAAGATGGAGGTCAACGCATAGACCGCGGCGAGCAATCCCCAAGGTCCCATCGCGGAGACTGCTGAGGTGATGGTGATCGCGATGTCCGATGCGAGTCCGGTCTTGGTCATCGCGGTCCCGATACCAAACGCGGCGCCGATGACGACGAGGATCTGGAAATCCACGCCTCTTCGTGCTTGCGGACCTGTGCAGCATCGGGTCAGCACCATCAATCCTGCAGCAAACATCGCGGCGGTCATTGGATCGAGGAATCCGAAACTCAGGATCACGACAAGCACTGCGAGGACAGCAAGCGCGATCCAAGCGCGGTCGTGGCGCAGAGCAGCGGGTGTGATGCGTTCGTTGACGAGGTAGAAATCTCCTGAGGTCATGAAGCGATCACCGAATCCGGGAGGTGCTTCGAGGAGGAGGGTGTCACCGGAACGGAGGCGGATCTCGCCCAGCTTCCCGGTGAGTCGTTGTCCTTGTCGGCGGACGGCGACGACGACCGCGCCGTAGCGGGTTCGGATGCCGGACTCTTTGATGGTGAGTCCAACGAGCGAGGAGTTGTTGGAGATGACCGCTTCGGAGATGCAGAGGTTGGGTCGGTAGTGGGGGTCGATGGTTTCGTCGATGGATTCGTCGGAATGGGGGAGGGTCGAGGGGACGAGTCCTTTGATTTGCTGGAGATCCACGACGGAGTCGATCTGTCCCACGAAGACGAGGACATCTCCCGCGTTGATGGTTTCTTGTGGGGATACTGCGCCGAGGGTTGCGTGCTCTCGCTCGATGCGCGCCAGGAAGAGTCCTGGGAGATCGCGGAGGTCCGCGTCTTCGACGGTTTTGCCGACGATTGGGGAGTTGGTTTCGACTCTGAGCGCCGCGTGGTATCCTTCTTCATGATCTTCCGCGTCTTGGATCGGTGAGATTCGATCGGGGAGGAGTTTGCGTCCGAACACGAGGATGTAGATCAGCCCGATGATCGCGATCGGTAGACCGACCTTTGCGAGTGTGAACATCCCGAATCCCAACGCGGGGTTGGATTCGGAAACCGGCAAGCCGTTGGCGGTGAGATCGCTGTCGATCAAGAGCTTGGCGATGACCACATTAGTGGATGTCCCGATGAGTGTGCAGACACCTCCGAGGATGGATGCGAAGGAGAGGGGCATGTAGAGCTTGGATGGGGAGAACGAGCAGCGGCGCGCGACGGTTGAAAGGGTCGGGAGGAACATCGCGACGATTGGGGTGTTGTTGATGAATGCGCTCATGATCGCGACAGGGATCGAGAGTTTCATCTGCGCGCTGCGTTCGGTTTTGGGTCTTCCCAGCACGATGGAGGTGATGCGCGCCATCGCGCCGGTTTCTCTCATCGCGGTCGCGACGATGTAGAGCATCGCGACGGTGATCACCGCTTGGTTCGCGAATCCTGCGATTGCTTCTTCGGGCTCAAGGATCCCGGTCAGAAGAAGGACGAGGAGACACCCCATCATGATGATGTCGGCGCCGAAGCGTCCCATCGCGAGGGTTCCGACCATCAGGAGGATGAGGACCCCAGTCAGGATTGGTTCCCATGCTTCGATCATGCGGAGGTCGCTTGGTCCTTACCGATCCCGAGTTCTTCGATGGCGCGGATCAGGACGCCGTGGATGCGAGGCGGGGCGCAGACGATGCCCTTGTTGTTCTCGAGTCCGCGTCCTGTGGAGAAGTCGAGGTTGCGTCCGAAGATGTCTGTGACAAACGCGCCGGACTCGGACGCGATGCACGATCCCGCGGCGTGGTCCCAGATGCGCTCAACATACGGTTTCTTGGATGGAAGACGGAGGTACGCATCGGCTTGTCCACGAGCGACGACGGCGTATTTGCACTGGGAATCCAGACGCGCTGGTTCTCCGGGATGGCCGAGGCCTTGTTGTTCGATCCATTCGAGGATGCGATCGGTGTCGTTCATGTTCGTGTGTGCTTTTTCGACTGAGGCACAGACGGAGATTTCTTCGCCTTCAACATGATCAAGGCGCGTGATGCGGATGGTTGGTGCGTTGACATCGTCGCAAGCGGACTCGTAGACGCCGTCTCCTTGGATTGCCATGTAGAGGCATCCGTGATTGTCGCGTTCGTCGAGCGGTGCGGACATATCTACAGGGAGGTTCGGGCATCCCATGACCCCGATGGTGGGGGTGCCGTGCTCGACGAATCCGAGCGCGACTGCGTACTGCTGGTTGCGGAGGAATCCTTTGGTGCCGTCGATTGGATCGAGTGTCCAGAAGGAATGGTGATCGGTGTCTCCGGCGCCCAGGTCGATCGCGTCGAGGACTTTTTGTTCCGTAGCGCCTTCCCACACGCCTTGGACCGCGGCGACGGTTGCGTCGAGGAAGATGCTGTTGTCTTCATCGCGGAGGAACGCGGAGTCTTCTTCAGCGACGAGGTGGAGGTCTTCGCCGAGTTTTTGTTTGAGGACCATCCCGACGACCGCTTGGGACGCGAGGTCCGCGATGGTGACAGGGGACTTGTCGTCCTTGGTCATCGCGCGGACCTTCTCGAGATTGTCTTGCACTTCCCGGCAAACGATTGAAGCGGCGATCACCGCTTCACGGGCAGCGGCGGCATAACGGGCGTGGTCGATCATGGGTCTTGGTCCTTATTGAGAGTTCGATTGGTTGAGGATTCTATGGGTGACCAACGCTTTGATGAGCTGATCGGCGGCTTGCTGTGGTGAGAGTTCATCGGTTTTGAGGTCGATCTCGGGATTGCTGGGGGTCTCGTACGGATCGTCGATCCCGGTAAACCCCTTGATTTCTCCGGCGCGGGCTTTCTTATACAGCCCCTTTGGATCGCGCGACTCGCAGACCTCGATGGGGGTGTTGATGAAGACTTCGAGGAACTTGAGCCCCGCGTCCTCGTGGATCTTGCGGACCTGGTCCCGGTCGGACTGGTATGGAGAGATGAAGCTGGAGATGGTGATGACCCCTGCGTCTGCAAAGAGCTTTGCGACCTCGCCGATCCTTCGGATGTTCTCTTGGCGGTCCTGAGCGGAGAATCCGAGGTTCGCGTTGAGCCCGTGGCGGACATTATCGCCATCGAGTCGGTACGCGAGGTGACCTTGCTCGATGAGTGCGTGTTCTAGAGCGACGGCGACTGTGGACTTGCCTGAACCTGAGAGGCCGGTGAGCCAGAGGGTGCAACCTTGGTGTCCGAGGACTTTGGCGCGGTCGTCTGGGGTGATCTGTCCGTCGTGCCAGACGATGTTTTCGGACTTTGGTTTGTTGTTTGTATCAGGCACGGCGGGTGCTCCCTGTCGTGTGGTTGTTGAATGGACGATGCAGAGATGAGGATATGGTCAATGCGTTGTTTCGTCCTGATAATTGTCGTTCGGAATCTATTGCTATGTCTATACTTCGACCGTTTGTCGGCGCAGATCGTGGTTTCTTGCTAGAGGGCTGTGATTCGATCGCCGATAGCATGCACAGGCGGCCATTTTGGCTTGCTTGTCGAACATTTACTCTGCCCAGCATCTGTTGCTGGGCTTTTTGAGCCGGAGACCTTGGGTATGACCCAGACTGTTGATCCCAGCGCACACTATAAACTGACGCACCTCAAGGCGCTCGAAGCCGAGGCGATCCACATCATGCGTGAGGTTGCCGCTCAGTTTGAGCGTCCCGCGCTCATGTTCTCGGGTGGGAAAGATTCGATCGTGATGGTTCACCTCGCGAAGAAGGCGTTCCGTCCCGCGAAGTTCCCGTTCCCGTTGTTGCACATTGATACGGGTCACAACTTCCCGGAAGCACTCGATTTCCGCGATCAGCTCGTAGAGAAGCTCGGTGAGCGCTTGATCGTTCACAAGGTTCAAGACCTGATTGACAAAGGGATCGCGAACGAAGATCCGGGACCGTTCCCTTCGAGAAACCGCGCACAGATCCCGACGCTGCTCGATGCGATCGAGACTTACCGCTTCGATGCGTTGTTCGGCGGTGCTCGTCGTGACGAAGAAAAAGCACGCGCGAAGGAGCGCATCTTCTCGTTCCGCGATGACTTCGGTCAGTGGGATCCGAAGAATCAGCGACCGGAACTCTGGAACATGTACAACGGGCGTCACCGGATGGGCGAGAACATCCGCGTGTTCCCGATCTCCAACTGGACTGAGATGGATGTCTGGCAGTACATCATGCTTGAAAACATCGAGATCCCGGACTTGTACTTCTCGCACAAGCGGGATGTGGTGACACGGATGGGTCAGTATGTCCCGGTCGGCGACGCGCCGTTCGGTCCTCGCGAGGGCGAAGAAGTCACCAGCCGGGTCGTGCGTTTCCGCACGGTCGGGGATATGAGCTGTACCGCTGCGACGGATTCACCTGCATCAAATCTTGAAGAGATTGTCGCGGAAGTTGCCGCGGCTCGTGCGTCCGAACGCGGCGCACGGATGGATGACAAGACCAACGAAGCGGCGATGGAAGATCGTAAAAAAGAAGGGTATTTCTAGGACATGGCCACCAATACCAGTGATTCTGACCTCTCGACGAGCACCAACGCCAATCAGGGCATGGAGTTCTCGACCGATGCGTACCTCGATATGGACCTGCTCCGGTTTCTGACCTGCGGCTCTGTTGATGATGGTAAGTCAACGCTGATCGGACGGTTGCTCTATGACTCCAAGTCGATCTTTGAAGATCAGCTTGAAGCTGCGGAAAGCGCTTCGCTCTCGCGCGGAGATCAACGCATGGACCTCGCGCTGCTCACCGATGGTCTTCGCGCCGAGCGTGAGCAGGGCATCACCATTGATGTCGCTTACCGCTACTTCGCGACACCCAAACGCAAGTTCATCATCGCGGACTGTCCTGGACACGTGCAGTACACACGCAACATGGTGACCGGTGCTTCGACCGCGAACCTCGCGCTTATTCTGATCGACGCGCGTCACGGCGTGATCGAACAAACGCGCCGGCACTCGTTCATCACCTCGCTGCTGCGCATCCCGCACCTTGTGGTGTGCATCAACAAGATGGACCTCGCGGACTGGTCAGAAGAAACCTACAACAAAATCCGCAACGACTTCGAGGAGTTCGCTGCTCGCTTTGAGATCACCGATATCACCTTCATCCCGATGTCCGCGCTGACAGGCGACAATGTCGTCAACCGATCGGACAAGATGGATTGGTATCAGGGACCATCGCTGCTGCACCATCTTGAGAATGTCCACATCGCTGGTGATCGCGACATGATCGATCCTCGCTTCCCTGTGCAATGGGTGATCCGTCCGCAGGGTGACGAGCACCACGACTATCGTGGGTACGGAGGGCAGGTCGCTTCGGGTGTGTTCCAGCCGGGCGATGATGTGGTTGCGCTCCCGAGCGGGATGACCAGCAAGATCAAGTCGATCGACATCGGTGGTGAGTCTGTTTCATATGCGAGCCCTCCTCAGAGTGTTTCGATCCAGCTCGAGGACGATATTGATGTTTCCCGCGGCGACATGCTGTGCCGTCCCAACAACAAACCAACATCGGGTCAGGATATTGACGCGATGGTGGTCTGGATGACGGATCAGCCGATGGTTGTTGGGAAGAAGTACACGATCCGTCATACCTCAAATGAGGCGCGCTGCGTGATCAAAGATCTGCGATACAGATTGGATATCGAGACACTGCACCGTGTCGAGGATGCGCAGGATCTGAAGCTCAACGAGATCGGCCGGATCTCGATCCGTTCGACCAAGCCTTTGTTCTTTGATCCGTATCGTCAGTGCCGCGTGACAGGGAGCTTTATCATTGTGGATGAAACAACCAACAACACGGTCGGTGCTGCGATGATCATCGGCGAAACCAGCAGCTGATTCGCTCAATCAAAATACAAAGAGACCCGCACCGATTGCTCGATGCGGGTCTTGTTTTTTTTGAAATCCAGACTCTGGATTAGCGGCGACGACGGCTCACGAGTGCACCACCAAGACCGAAGAGTGCGAGTGCACCTGGTGCTGGGACGGTGTAGTTGATGTTGTCGAAGCCCATCGAACCACCGACATTGAAGACGGCTTGATCGAATCCACCTGCAACGGTGAACTCTTCGATGAGGTTGATGGAGTTGTTTCCGAAGATCACGCCGTTGTCCATGCTTCCGCCTGCGAGGAAGTCTGAGAAGTCCACCGAGTTGACCAAGCTTCCACCGAGGTAGAAATCGATCGAGGTGCCTTCGATGGTTGCGCTCTCGAGATCGACGACATGGAAACCGATCGATTGAACGGTCATGTCGAAGTCAAAGGTGAGGGTACCAGCAGGGCGGTTGCCTTCATCGTTTGGGGTGCCATCGGTTGAGATGATGAGTACATTCCCGAGATCGGTGTTCAGATCGGTGTTGCCCATCGAGAATGGGTTTTGAAGATCTGGATCCGCGGTCCCGTTGAGGTTGGTGTCAAACGCCATTGCGAGATCGACCGGACGGTTGGGGTTGTTTGCGGAGATGTGGACACCGAGTCCTGCGTACTGTTCTGCGACGACTTCGCCGTGGGACAGATCGGAGAAATCGAGTGTGTCGGCAGCGGCTGCCGAGGCCAATACGGCCGCGGTCAGAGCGGTCAGGGTAACTTTCATGTTGTTCTCTCTCTTCTTTGGGGTTTCTCTCTTGTGTTCTGTGCATCCTCTCTCACAAGAATGCTCCGGAAATACGCCTCATCCGGTCGAACAAGGTAAAATTACCCCCCTAAACCTTTTGAGGCAAGGAACTTCGCGTAAGGTGCGTGATATCTGCAAGGTTGTGACGAATACGCATGGTTATCGGACAATCTACATTGAGAACGACTGGAGATTCAGCTGTGCGAAAGACCGTGTTGACAACAGAACGACTGATGCTCGTCGCGCCTGATATGGGCGATTGCGATGCGCTGTGCCGATTGTGGAGCGATCCGGAAACCATGCGGTACATCGGCGCGGGTGGGGCATGGTCACGCGAGCAGATCGTCGAGCGGATCGAACGCGCGATCGGGATGCAGCGTGATCGCGGGATGACCTTCTGGACTGTTGTCGAGAAAGACAGCGACCAAGTGATCGGCCAGGGTGGGCTGGTCCCGATCGAGTTCAACGGCTCAGAAATCGAGCTTGGGTATCGGCTCGGAAGGGCGCACTGGGGGAAGGGGTATGCGACTGAAATCGCTCGCGCCGCGGCGGCGTATGGATTCGACACGCTTGATCTCGATGCGCTCGTCGCGGTGTGTTATGCGGAGAACTTGCCATCCCGGCGCGTGCTGATCAAAGCGGGATTCCATGAAGCGGGGGAATCCGATCTCTATTACGGCGTTAAGACCATCGTGCATCGGATGAACGCGAGCGATGGCGTACGATGAACCGATGAGCAAAACCATTCTTCACATCTCAACGCGACTGATTCTTGGTGGATCGCAAGAGAACACCGTGCTCTCGTGCATCGGTCAGTCTCGGCTCGGACACACCGTCCATCTCGCGTTCGGACCGATCTTTGGTCCGGAGGGTTCGCACAGAGAAACCATCGAGCGTTTCAACCAACGCGTACGCGATGGTCTCGAGGGTGAACTGGCAACACAGGTCCGGATGCATGAACTCCCCAACATGGTGCGTGAGATCAATCCGAAGAAGGACCACTTCTGTTTTCATCATGATTTGAAGCGTTTGATGATCGCCGTCGAACCTGACGTGGTCCACACGCACTCGTCGAAAGCGGGTATCCTCGGACGATGGTCCGCGTGGGTGTTCATGAAGAAAGCGAACAAGCCGATCGCGGTGATCCACACAATCCACGGACCGCCGTTCATGCCGATCGAGGGTTCGGTGGTGAGCCGAATGAAAATCGGATTGAAGAACTGGATCTACACACTCGCGGAACGGTTCGCAGCGAAGCGGTGCCACACCATTGTGTCCGTCGCGGATGCGATGACGCAGCAGTTTCTCGATCGAAAGATCGGCAGATCTGAACAATACATCACAGTGCGATCTGGGATGAATGTCGAGCAGTACCTCGAAGCTCGCGAAGACGAAGACCGCGCGTCGATGCGGAAGGAGCTCGGGTTTACAGACGATGACTTTGTCATCGGCACCGTCGCACGATTGGCGCAGCACAAGGGGCACGACGACATCCTCGATGGACTGGGTGATGATCTCAAAGCAAACCCACACTGGAAACTGTTGTGGGTGGGGGATGGTTGGTGGACGGATCGGCTCATGGATCGTGTGCGATCGATGGGGTTGGAATCGCAGATCGTCCATACTGGGTTGGTGCCTCAGCTTCGGGTTGCATCGATGATGCGCGCGATGGATGTGCTGCTGCATCCGAGTTATCGCGAGGGTCTTCCTCGGACGGTTCCCCAGGCGCTGTTGTGCGGCGTGCCGGTGGTTGCGAGTGATACGGATGGGACTCCAGAGGTGTGTCTGGATGCTCGATCCGATCCGGAACATGGGACCGGTCTACTCGTCGGGGTTGGTGATCCAGCGGGGATCCGGGATGCGATCGCGTGGATGCATGATCATCCGGAACAACGCATCGAAATCGGCAAACGCGGACAAGCGATGTGCATCGAGATGTTCAGCACGGATCGGATGATCGAGGGGCTGGAAAGCGTCTATGAAGCCGCGATTGAGCGTTGACTGGTGTAAAAAGTGAAATGCCTTCGGCGCTACCGAAGGCATTTCAAACATCTCTCGGGACCTTTCGATCCCAAATGGGCCATAGAGCCCGATTTTCCTACCACTCCTAATAGAGCACAGGAATCGAGATTTGC
>JARGNC010000076.1 GCA_029212425.1 Phycisphaerales bacterium | reverse complement strand
AACAGAAAAGAAATCGACGAACCCTTCGGCAAAAACCAAATCGGCTCCTCCGCGATGCCCTACAAACGCAACCCCATGAAGTGCGAACGCATCTGCGGCCTCACCCGCTTCGTCATGAACCTCGTCGGAAACGCCTACGACACCGCCGCCACCCAATGGCTCGAACGCACCCTCGACGACTCCTCCAACCGCCGCCTCTCACTCCCCGAAGCATTCCTCGCTTTGGACGGCGCCCTCGACCTCATGCACACCGTCGCGTCCGGACTCGTCGTCAACGAAGCCATGGTCCGCAAAAACCTCATGCTCGAACTCCCATTCATGGCGACCGAAAACATCCTCATGGAAGCCGTCAAAGCCGGAGGCGACCGCCAAGACCTCCACGAAAAAATCCGAGTCCACTCACAAGCCGCCGGCCACCGCGTCAAACAAGAGGGACTCGACAACGACCTCATCGACCGACTCAAAGCCGACCCCGACTTCGCGCCGATTCACCACATGCTCACCGAAGATCAGATCCTCAACCCCATGAACTTCATCGGACGCAGCGTCGAACAAACCGAGAGATTCCTCAAGGAAGTCGTCGAACCACTCAAAGACCGCTACAAAGACGAACTCGACTCATTGGGTTCCGCAGACCGAGGCGTGTAAACCACCTCAGTCCTTGTCCCCAACCTTCTTCGTCTCCTCACCCTCAACCTTGTTCGCATCCAAAGGCGTGATCTCGTACTCTTCCAAAGTACCATCCGCAAGCGCCACAACCCAAGGCATCCAAAGCGTTATAAACGCAATCGCGAACAAGAAGAACGCGATCATAAACTCGCCCACCCCGCACGCCGCGCCAATCGCCGCGACCGTCCAGATCGATGCCGCCGTCGTCAGCCCCTTCACCGATCGCTTCGAGTGCAGAATCGCTCCCGCGCCCAGGAAGCCAACTCCCGAGATGATGTACGAAAGCACACGAGTTGGGTCCGCACGAATAATCGCTTCGTCCCCGCCCGCATCGATCATCCGCTCGCCGAGCAAGGTGAACATCGCCGCCCCCGCGCCGATGAGGATCATCGTTCGAATATCCGCCGGCTTCTCAGACCGCCCGCGTTCCCAGCCAAGCAGCGCCCCCATCAACGCCGCAAGCCCAAGGCGCAGCATCACCGAAATCTTCTCGTCATAGGGAACAGACCAATCGATCTTCCCTAAAACAAGCCCCTGTTCAAACCCATACCCAATCGCGTGTTGCAAAAAGTCCATTCGGACATCGTAAGACATCCATTCAGAATTCGCAACCGATCAGAACCTTCCCGCTCAAGAAGGCTGCGCAAACACCCCTCGCGCCGTTTCCCGCCGAACACGCTGAACACCATCAACAATCTGTGCCCATTCAGACTCAGTAAACAACTGCAATCCACGCTCAGACGCAAATCGCACCAACTGAGCTCGGCTCCCCGTCCCGATCTTCCCATGAATCGCGTTGATATGGTGCTCCACAGTCTTCTCAGCTCGGCACAACAAATCCGCGATCTCCCGCGTCGAGTTCCCGCACGCAACCAAACGAAGCACCTCAAGCTCACGCCCAGTCAAAGGCTCAAGCTTGTACAAGTTCGTCGTCGCCATCACAGGGATCAGCACATCATCAAAGAACTTCGATTGCGCCGAAGCATCCTGAACAATCACCAGCACCCCCCGATGCCCAAACGCCTCCTGATCAAGCGCAAACACAGTACTCACGACGCGCGTATCGCTCATCAGTCGGAAGTGACTCTGCACCTCCCCCGTCCGCATCACCTCCCGATGCGACTCAATCCGATCCCGTGCCGCCGCCTCCGGAACCACATCCTCAATCCGCGTCCCGATCATCTGCTCAACAGTCGAATCGTTCCCCGCGATTTTCCCATACGCCGGAGTACACCACACAACCCGAAGATCCGCATCCCGCGCCACCGCCAAGATCCCAGGAATCTGAGCGAAGACCCAAAGGTCATCCGGACGAATCTTTCGTGATGGGGTGTTCATGTCCAGCCCTCAGCGCAGCGATGTGCCACACCCAACTGTAATGCATATTACATTTCAAGTGCAAGGGAAAACACCCAGTATTATCGAAATCATGACCCAACTTAACATTAGGGCATAGGGTGTATTGCCACCATTGGGGCAACGCTCATGCAATCTCAAGCGATGGTCGGTTCATCTCTCGGCGAACCTCTTGCGCCCCCTCAACAATAAACAACCATTCAGCCGGCGAAAACGCCTGGATCCCCCGCTCGGATGCAAAGCGAACCAGCTGCGAGCGCGTATGCGTATCCAGCTTCGTGTGAATCGAGTTCACATGATGCTCCACCGTTTTTTCCGCTCGATTCATCTGAGCAGCAATCTCCCGCGTCGACAGTCCAAGCCCTACAAAGTAGAACACCTCGAGCTCACGCGTGGAAAGCACATCAAGCTGCTGAAAAACCGGAGTCTTGAGCACCGGAAACCGCTTCTTCGGAACAGTCCTCGGCTCAAGTCTCGCGTCCTTCACCACCGCCAAAATCCCCTGATGCCCAAACGCCTCCGCATCAAGCGGGAACACAGAGCACAACACGCGAGAATCCGAACTCAGTTGATAGTGAATATGCGGAACCCCAGTTGACATCACCTGCTGATGAATCAACTCCCGTTCCCTCGCCGCACACGCCGGAAGCACATCCGAAAGCCGAGTCCCCATCATGTCCTCAACACTGTCAACAACCCCAGGCACACGAAAAAACTCCTCGGTACTCCAAAACATTTGAAGCTTTGAATCACGAGCAACACAAGCAATACCAGGAACTTGCGAGAGCAACCAAAAATCATCCGGGCGAACCGGTCGAGCAGGGGCAGTATTCAAGTGGTGTCCGATCTGGAATATGGGTTTCAGGAATAAAAAGTGCTATATGAATCAATTACATTATGAAGCATGATCGGATTTCGACTTGCAAACAGATCCCAATATACAATCGATTGGGGTGATATTACCTACTCCGCAACGATCAACAGGCCCATTCTTCATCCGAGTTCACGCATCAATGTGAAAGACTTGTGGATAAAGCCATTGGTCAAACGCGCATCCAATCCAAAAGATCAAAACTCTTCATTGTAATATATTACAAAAAATCAATCCCCAATTTGATCCGGATTCGTCCTGCAAGCCACCCTGCTTCTGTGTTCCCAGCACTGTCCCGTCTGCATTGATTGAACCAAACCCAATCCGCCACAGCCGAAGAACAGAATACGAAAAAAACACCCCCTCCAAAGATCATCAAACCCCGCGCTCCACCCCTTTCTGCCCCCAGAATCCCACAGCCACCCAATTCCTATCTACTATACGGCCCAGCGCGCCCGAACCCTTCGGACTCGCGTGCGGATAGATCAACCCCGCGATCGTTGCGGGACAGCATCTCGTTCACCCACTCACCCTCAAGGCAACCAAGCCCAACAGGAGAGTCACTATGGCAGCTCGCACCGGAGCAAGCGTCGGCGTCGCCGTCACCATCACAGTCCTTGGCGCATTCGCACTCGGATTCTTCGTCACCACCATGGTCTTCTACGGCCAAGCCCAACGCGCCCAAGGTGACCTCGCCAGCGCAAACGAAAGCTACAAGCAGTTCGTCTCCCCAGAACAACGCGAGCACGCCGTCATCCGCGCCATCCTCGAAGAAGCACGCTCCGACGGAAACAAAACCGTCGTCGAGTACCTCGCAGGAAACCGCTCAGAACTCGTAGGCACCATCTCAGGCGACTCAGCCACCGCGATGCCACAACTCCGTCAGCAACTCACTGAACTCCCAGACAGCGCCGAAGGATCACTCCTCGACCTCATCGCAAAGAAGAACGCTGAAATCGACTCGCTCACCGTCCGCCTCGAAGAAGCAGACGCCCAGCGCCGCGCCGCACAAGACGCCGCTGAGTTCGAAGCAAACCGCGTCGCCGCCATCGAAGCCGAGTTCAACGAGTCCGCCGCAAGAATGCAAGGCAACATGGACGAATACGAAGGCCGCGTCATCTACACCGAAGACACCCTCGGTCTCGTAGACACCCGCAACACCTCACGCATCGAAGAAGTCATCGCTGAATCCGCAGACACCGTCAACCGCATGCAGTCACAGCTCGACGCCGTCTCCCGCGACAACAGCCTCCTCCGCGACCAGCTCGCAAGACTCCGCGGCCAAGGCAAGTCCGACCGCCTCCAACCACTCAATGAAGCAGAACTCGTTGATGGACGAATCGATCAAGTCATCACCTCGGACGACGAAGTCCTCCTCTCCATCGGACGCAAGCAAAAAGCAGTCCTCGGCATGACCTTCGCCGTCTACGACAACGCGACCGAAATCCGCGTCAACCCAGCAACCAACCAATACCCAGCAGGCAAAGCCGTCATCGAGATCATCGAAGTCGAAGACGACTTCTCCCGCGCACGCATCATCGCCTCCTCGCAAGGCAACCCAATCATCCGAGGCAATGTCATCGCCAACGCGGTCTACGACCCAAAGAAAACATACAAGTTCGTCGTTGACGGACTCTTCGACATCGACGGCAACGGAGTCGCAACTCGCTTCGAAACCGACGAACTCGAAGCACTCATCGAACAGTGGGGCGGCAAACTCGAAGACGATGTCGTCGGAGACATCGACTTCGTCGTCCTCGGCGAAAAACCAATCCTCCCACCACCCCCAGGACCCGGCGCACCGATCGCGACCATGCAGGAATATGTCCGTCTCCAACGCGAAATCCAGCGCTACGACGACCTCCTCATCCGTGCAGAGGACGCATCAATCCCGCTCCTGAACGCAAACCGTCTCCAGACACTCATCGGCGACTTCCCCAACTGATCCGCCGATCCACGCGCTGCTCGCAACACGATCAGCCAACTGTCCGGATCCAAACGACAGAGTTGGGAAACCATGGCCCGTGATCCAAGGGGTGCCCTCACCCCCGTACAAAGATACATCACCCAGCCCGCCGCATACGCCGCGCTCCGCACGGCGCTCATGCCCGCGCACATCTTCCCTCTCCCCACAGTCCTCCGAACCGCAAAGACCCTCGGAAGATCCTTCGGCGGAGCACGCTTCAACAAGAAACGAGTCAACCTCGCCGTCAAACGCCTCGAGGTCGCCTTCCCCGAGATGGACGAAGCACAACGATACGACCTCGTCATGCAGTCCTACGAGCACCTCGTCATGCTCGCAACCGAGCTCGCCGTCACCCCGCGCCTCCTCTCCGAAGACGCATGGACCGACTATGTCGAAATCGGGAACCTCCAAGAAGCGATGCCCCACCTCCTCAACGACAGACCAACCCTCCTCCTCACCGGACACTGCGGCAACTGGGAAATCGTCGGATACACCATGGCGCTCCTCGGCTTCAACATGCACGCGA
Source organism: Phycisphaerales bacterium (assembly GCA_029212425.1). GTDB lineage: Bacteria > Planctomycetota > Phycisphaerae > Phycisphaerales > UBA1924 > UBA1924. The sequence goes on along the minus strand of JARGNC010000076.1, from coordinate 5,849 downwards.
TCTACCGCCCCCTCGATCTCCGACTCGCCGACGATTGGGTGCGCCAGACCCGATCGCGGCGCGGACTTGACCTGCTCGACAAGTTCGGCGCGATGCGCGCCATGCCCGAACTCATGGCAAAGAAAGAAGCCGTCGCGTTTGTCGCCGATCAGAACGCGGGAGATCGCGGACTCCAAGTCCCTTATTTCGGACGCCTCGCGTCAAGCTACAAGTCCATCGGACTCACCGCCCTCCAGTTCAACGCGAACATCCTCATCGGACAAGCACGCAGACTCCCCACCGAGCCGGGAACCACCCAGACCATGCGATACCGAATCGAGGTCGTTGATCAGTTCTCAAGCGAGGACTGGGAATCCCAGCCCGACCCGCTTTTCTATATCACTGCCCGCTACCGCAGATCAATTGAGCAGATGATCCGCAACTCCCCGGAACAGTACCTCTGGATGCACCGAATCTGGAAGAGCAGACCAAGACACGAACGATTGAACAAGCCATTCCCCGACAGTCTCAAATCCAAACTCCAGTCCCTCCCCTGGATGACCGACGAGGAACTCGCCAAAATCATTGACCGATCAGACCAAGACCGCGCCTACATGCAAGAACACAACATCACCCACTTCAAGTAAACTCATACGAGGAACCAACCCAAGCGCACCCAAGCACGCACAGCACAGGAGCACTCATGGAAGAACCACAAGACCAATTCGAACAAGACGACAGCATCGACGAGGGACGCCTCGCCGATGTCCGAGTGCTCATCGTTGACGACGAACGCGACATCCTCGAAGCGTTCGACGCCGCGTTCCAATCCGAAGACGCGATGACCCTCACCGCCTCCGATGGAGACGAAGCCGTCCGTATCTGCAACGAGGACCCACCTGACATCGTCATCCTCGACATGATGCTCCCCAAACGCTCCGGATTCCTCGTCCTCGAACGCATCAAAGGAGTCGAAAACTCACCAATCGTCATCATGGTCACCGCCAACGAAGGACAACGCCACCAAGCCTACGGCGAATCCCTCGGCGTCGACGCATACCTCCAAAAACCCGTCCCCCTCTCCCTCCTGCTCGATAAAGCCGTCGAACTCCTCGACGCACGCGACGACGCACTCGACGCCCTGGAAGCCGAGGAAGAATAAAGCCCCACACGCTGAATCCTCCTAGAATCCGCACAGCATGGCCAAATCCAAAAAACGAATCCTCGTCTTCACCAAACCGAAGAACACCGACGACCCCATGGCCGGAAACTTCCCCCTCGGATCGCCCAAAGAAGTCTGCAAAGAACTCGCCCGCTTCAACACGCTCCCAGACGGCGCCGTCCTCACACGCATGGGAACCATGGTCCTCCACGGCCCAGGATACACCGTCGAATACGCACAAGGACACGACTCGCTCATGCAAGCAATGGTCGTCGTCTACAACACAGACTTCGCCTGGCCCGTCCTCCAAAGAATCTGCAAAGCGACCGGATGGAAAATGCAAGACACCGACTCAGGACAAATCTTCGGATAAGACCAGCAACAAAACAGCCGATAGGAATCATCATGCCGATCTATGTCTACCAATACCTCAACGAAGAAGGCGAGCCCACCGGAGAGCCCACCTTCGAAATCGTCCAGCAAATGTCCGAAGATGCGCTGACCAAGCACGAGGGACGACCCGTCGAACGCGTCATCCAGCCGCCAAACATCGCAGGCAAATGGTCCGACATCAAAGGCAAGTCACAACTCTCCAACGAGAACCTCGATCGACTCGGATTCACCAAATACGAAAAACGAGGCGACGGCTACATGGAACGCACCGCAGGAAAAGAAGGACCCAAGTCCATCTCCCTCGACGACTAACCCACCCAACTCATTCAACCGATTCCGATTGAGCCGATGACGCCTCGTCTTCAACCTGCTCTTCGCGCCGCAACCGAGCGCGAACGCGCGATGCAAGAATCGCGCCAACGATCCATTCTTCATTGACCACATCATCAGCACCACCCCGCTGCAGATCTTCAAAGTAACGGTGGTACCGCGCCCGCGCGATGACATGAACCCCAGGCGCGAGCATCCGCACCAGACCGACAATCTCTCGCGCCGCCGCCGGATCAGGGACCGTCACAACCACCGCGCTCGCATGCTCAACCCCAGCGTGCTCGAGCACCTCCGCCTGCGCCGCGTTACCGATGTGCGCCGAGTATCCAAGCTGCTGCGCCCGCCGGATACTCGCGGGATTCAGGTCCAGCACAGTCACGCGTTCCTCGTGACCTTCCAATGCCTGAGCAACCGCTTCGCCCGCAGGACCAAACCCGATCACCACAAGCCGATCCCCCGCGACCGAGTGCTCACGCGTTGCCTCAACAGCGCTCGCCTTGAGCACGCCGATCCGTTCGAGCGTCCCGACCACCATCCCCGAAACCCTCGGCGCAAACGCAACGAGATAAGGCGTCAAGAACAGCGTCACAATCGTCGATGAAATAATCAGTGTAAACAACTCTTCGCTGATCACCGTCCCGCGCGCCACCGCCGCGAGCACGAATGAGAACTCACCGACTTGTGCTAAACAGATCCCCGCCGCAAGCGCGTGCCGATGCGTGAGTCCGAAGCACTTGAGCACAATCCAGACGACCACACTCTTGCCTACCACAATCGCCGCCACGAACCCGAGCACCATCGGCAGATGACTGAAGAACCAACCCGGATCACCCAGCATCCCGATCGAGCTAAAGAACAGCGTAACCAGCAATGTCCGGATCGAACCGATGTCCGCGCGGATCTGCGTCGCAAAGGGAGACTCCGCGAGGATCATCCCCGCGACAAACGCACCAAGCGCCGGCGAGAGTCCGAGCTTGTGCGACCCAAGAGCCGATCCCAATCCGATCACGATCGCGAGCAGGATCGGGAGATCGCGATTCCGCTGCATCTCTCCGAGCCCCATGACCTTTGGCGCGACCTTGTTGAGCAGCACATACAGCACCACAACCAGAACAAGCGCGCCCACGATCGCGAGGACAATGTCCTTGCTCATGTCCTTCATCGAGCCGTCGCCACCGATCAGCGTGACGAGCAAAACCAAAGGCACCACCGCGACATCCTGCATCAGCAGGATCCCCAGCGCGTGCCGACCATGAGCGCTCTCGATCTCCGCGCGAGAGATCAGCAAACGCAGCACCACCGCCGTGCTGCTCAGCGCCACGATCGCGCCGATCGCGATCGATGTCCGGAAAGGCATGCTGAAGATCATCGCGCACCCCGCCGCGAGCCCCATCGTGACGAGCACCTGTCCCGTCCCGCCGCCAAAAGCCGCAGCACCGAGTTTTTTGAGTCTCGGCCAAGAGAACTCAAGCCCAATCGTAAACAGAAGCATCGCCACCCCAAGTTCCGCGAGCACCGTCACCTCATCCGCCGTCGAGACCACCTGCAGCGCATTGGGACCAAGCAAGGTCCCCGCCGCGAGGTATCCAAGGATCGGCGACTGCCGCAAGCGTTCGCACACCACCCCAAGCACGAGCGCCCCGCCCAACAGGATCAGAATATCAAGCAGCAGATGCCAAGAGTCCATCGAGTACTCGTCCCTTCGTCCATTCCTTAGTTGACCGCAGCATTCATGAGCCGATCCACGATCTCTCTTGCCATGGTATCCGCATCCCGATCCGGCGCATCGATCCAAATCGATCCGCTCCGCCGTCCGCGGAATCGCTTGAGCCATGTCCGCTGGTTTTTCGCAAACCGCCGAGTATCGATCTTGATTCGCTCGATCGCCTCATCGAGCGAACATCGCCGCTCGAAGTGCTCGATGAGCTGCTTGTACCCGATCGCTTGCGCGGACTGATCCGTCAGTTTCCCCGATTCCCACAACGCGCGGACCTCGTCAACCAATCCCATCTCGATCATGATCTTGACGCGCTGATTGATGCGCGGATTGATCATCTCGCTGTCCCAGTGCAACCCAACCAGCACCGCGCCCTGTCGCGCGTGGTCCTCCTGGTCCCACTGTCGCTGCAGTTCGGTGATGGGAGTGCCGGTTTGCAAAAACACCGCAAGCGCTCGCCGCGTTCGGCGCAGGTCATTGGAATCGATCCGCTCGTGCGCCTCGGGATCAACCTTCAGCAGCTCGGCGCGGCGTTCGGACTGTTCCATCTGCTCGACGCGCTCCATGATCTCGTTGCTTGGTTCGGGAGCCGTGAACATACCGTCGAGGAAGGTTTGTATATACAAGTTCGTCCCGCCGACGACCACCGGATGGATGCCCTCGCTTGTCATCCGATCCACCATCGGCTCGGCGCGTTCCAGCCAATCCGCGACCGTGAACCGCTCGCCTGGATCGACGATATCGAGCAGGTGATGCGCCACGCCGTCCATCTCTTCGATGGTTGGTTTCGCGGTGCCGATATTCATGCCTCTATAAATCTGGTACGCATCCGCCGTGACCACCTCACCCATCGGCAGTCCCCGCCGTGCGTATTCCTTGCACAGCGCGACCCCCAGCGCGGTTTTCCCGCCGGCGGTTGGACCGACAATCACTGGATAGTTGAACTGGTTGGGCATCCAAGGACTGTAGTCGCGTAGCGCGATCCACAACCCGCACCCACCGCGCGCATCCCGGCTTACTTGGGTTTCGCGGCAGGGAGCAACCCGATCAGCACGAGCAGAATACCACCCGCGAGGACCCAGAGGCGGGTCTTGGGGATCATGACGAGGCGCTCGAGCCGAGAGTAACGCGGAGCAAACTCTGGTCGAGGTTTGGGGGTTGGTTCCAGAAGTTCAAAGATCATCGGATCGGTCCGGACTCCAGGCACGACCAGCGCGTCGCGATCTGCAGGGATCATGCCGAGATTGGAGTGCGCGAGGAGTTGGAGCGTGTCCGGATTTCCATGATCGATCGCGGCGATCATGCCTTGGTAGGATTCATTCCGCGCGGCGTTGTCCTGCTCGACGACGAGCGCGAGGTCGCGTTGGTGGCGGGTCCAATCGAGGTCGGCGCGGAGGGGGAGAATCGCGGCGGCGGCGATGAGGATGATGCCGCAGATGAAAAATCCCCAGCGGGAGATTTCTGATGCCCAGTCGATGTGGGAATCGGTCTGGTGGTTGAACAGATGTTCTGAATCATGATGGGATTGCGATTGTTCCACATGGAACAATCGGCGATTGGGGAGCGATCGCTCGAATCGTGCGGGAATTGTTTCGGAGTTGGTGTGCGGATCGAAAAAGGCGCACGGAGATGGTTGTTGGTGTGTGCTTACGGATGGGATTGTGCGTGTTTTTTAGTTTGCTTTGACGGCGCCGGTGCCTGTATGAGCGAGCATGCGGTCGAGGGCGAGGACGGCGAGTTTTTGAGCTTCGGGATGCACGGCGACGACATTGTTGACGATTTGCTTGTTGTCTTTGTTGGGGGTGCCTTCGGGGGTGAGGGCGCAGAGTCCGTCGAGGATCCAGAGCATGTGGGGCTGGTTGATGCGGTACATGGTGGTGCAGAGGCACTGGCAGTCGGAGAGCATGGTGACTTCGACGCCGCGCTCGCGGTGCTCGTTGGCGAGTCGGTTGACGAGATGGACTTCGGTGCCGATGGCCCAGCGGGTGCCGGGTGCGGCGTCTTTGATGGTGTTGATGATGAACTCGGTTGATCCGGCGAGGTCGGCGAGGTCGACGACTTCTTTGCAGCACTCTGGGTGGACGAGGATCTGCATGGGTTCGACGCCTGCTTCGAGTGACTTGTTTTCGTCGCGTATCTGGGCGCAGTGCTCTGGTGCGAAGAGTTTGTGGACGCTGCAATGTCCTGCCCACAATATAGTTGCGGCGTTGTATAACTCTTGGGCGGACGCTCCTCCGAGGGGCTCGCCTCGCTCTGTTTTCTTGGGGT
>JARGNC010000075.1 GCA_029212425.1 Phycisphaerales bacterium | reverse complement strand
AACGGCTCAGCTGCCAATGCACCCGAACAAACGAACAACAATCCCAATCTGGGAATCATCGAAATACACATATTTTTACCCTCACGAAACATACCGTACGGACCACGACATCCATTACAACGGCTACCACACACAATCTATCATCAATCGAACAGAGATCGCAAGAACAATCTGTCTCACATTTCAGAAAATCATCCAGCGGAAACCATCGAACGCTCAGATATCACCTCAGCAAATTCATAATCTTGTTCGGGTCGAATAATCAGTCGCAAAAGGAACTGTTCCATAGATTCACACTCAATTTTGATCTTTTTCAATCAGAATTCTCTGGGAAATATGAACCACCCGTTCTTGTTTGAAAAATGCGATTTATTGAGTTTTTTCTTGATGTCGCTATGGTTTATTCGCCCCAAATGACTCTTTGAATTCAAATCGTCTACCAGCGAATGCATCCAGATTGAATCCGGTTGCGAATAGTGTGTTCGAGTCAATCATTTCCCCAAGGAAAGAAACTGGCTCCGAACAATGGACCTTGAATCAAGTAGCAACCGAACAAAAACCTGAGAATACCAGAACAGATTTATGGCTCGAAAGAGTCACCAAACAGCACAACGAACAACTCCTTACTTGGCAGTGAATGAGTCGTTTGGTTTCCAGGCAGGATCGTCAATGTCCCCAACCTGTTTGGAAACCCTCCCCGGCGGGGCACACCGCCTCTCCGGGGTTTCGGGAGGGGAGCAGCCAGCGTGGCTGCCCACCTTCGGACGCGGGAAGGCGAGAGCCCGCGTCCGTTTTTAATCCAACGCGGATTCCGCAGCGCTGCCTGGGAATCCCAAATCGACGCCGGGTGGGTAGATCCTCGGCTCACGAGCCGACTTGAAAAGGGGTTCCTTCTCTACCACTGCTCCGCGCAGATTCCCAATCGGTTGGTCTCAACGGTCATCAACGCCCATCGCGTTGATGATCGCTTCCAGATTATCAGCTACGCGGATCGGACGATTTGCCGATCTGCCGACCGCTCCAGGCGTTTGCTCGCCGAGCCATTGCTGAGCCTGCTTGGTCGGGAGCCCTGTGTGGTACCCCACGGTCACATCCGGATCCTTGAGTTGATGCCCTGTCAGGACACACGCGACGCGATCCGTCGGCTTGATGACCCCCTCTTCCAATAGATACCGAGCCCCTGCGACCGATGCTCCGCTCGCGGGTTCGCATCCGAACCCGAACCGACCCACCATCCCTTTGTGCTCGACGATGGTCTCGTCGTCGTAGCTCCGGACGACTCCATCCATGATGTCGAGCGCACGGAGTGCTTTGGGAAGGTTTACAGGTCGATTGATCTCGATCGCGCTCGCGACGGTGTCCGCTCGCTCATTCTCCCGATCCATCCGCTCATATTCCGCTTGAACTGCGGATTTGTCGTAGCGACCACCGCTCCATGTGACCCCCTGCTCATTGACGATCCGATCCAGTGTCCGCGCCCCCTTTGCGTTGATGATCGCCAATCTTGGGATCCGATCGATCATCCCGAGCTCTTTCAGTTCAGAAAACGCTTTGGCAAACGCCGAACAGTTCCCGAGGTTCCCGCCTGGGACGATGATCCAGTCCGGGATTTCCCAGTTCATGCCTTCGAGAATCCGGAGCATGATGGTCTTCTGACCCTCCAAGCGAAACGGGTTGACCGAGTTCATCAGGTAGACCCCCACTTCTGGACGGGTTTCAGCGATCTCGCGCACCCGCGCCAAGCACGCATCGAAATCCCCAGCGACCTGCAGCGTTGTCGCGCCGTAGTCAAGTGCTTGTGAGAGCTTGCCATACGCGATTTTGCCCTCGCCGATGAAGACATACGCTTTCATGCCGGTGAGCGACGCGTACATCGCGAGCGACGCGCTGGTGTTCCCGGTCGAAGCACACGCAACCTTCGACGCGCCCACCATCCGCGCGTGCGTATACGCGGCGGTCATCCCGTTGTCCTTAAACGATCCGGACGGGTTGAATCCCTCATACTGCAGGTACAATCGGCCCCCTTGGTCGTGGTTGAATCCGATGTGCTTTGCCAGTTGGTCCGCTTGTTGGAGGTTGGTCCGTCCCTCTCCGACCGTCACGATGTCGGATTGGCCGTTGTTCGCATGCTTCCAGAACGGGAGCAACTCACGGAAGCGCCAGACTCCGGAGAAATCGAGCATGGATTCGGTTGCGTGCTCCACACCTGCTGCGACGCGTGATCCAAAGGTGGACCCACGCTTGCCGAAAATCGACCAGTTTCGCTGGGATCTTGGCCACGATTGGTCCCAGTCGTAGACAATGTCGAGCATCTCGCCGCAGCTTGAACACGCGAGATGGACCTCGTGAACTGGGTATGTCGATCCACAGTCCGGGTTCAAGCATTTCTGTTGCGCGATGGGCGTTTTGGAATCGGTGTGCATGGACGATCCTATTCCGATTGGATTGACCTTTGTGTATTATGAACTGATGAGTTCCAATGAGGATCACAATGCGTACCTCTCGATCCTCGGCTGGCCGAGCGGATTCACGCATGAGGATCGAGCGGAAGCGCTGGCAACGGCAGCTGGGATCGAATACGAGAAAGCGGCTCTCGAAGCGAAAGCCGATCCACCAACTGTGGTCGGCATGATCGACTCAATCATCAGTGATGAGATCCTCCGAGCACTCCACAATCTCGGGGTGCTCGCGGTCGCGATTGACGAAGATGCGATGTTGCAGTTCCCTGAACCCGAACCTGTCAAACGCGTGGTCCGATTCCCGGATACCCACCCCACCTCCTTCGCGACGGACGATAATGACGAGCCGGCATGGACCTTCACCACTGATGACATCCGACTTGTGGTCTTTGGCACCGCTCGATATATCGAAACCAATGTTGATGTTGAGCGTCGATCGCTCGGTCATTACCGGTTCGGATCCGCGGCATCCAACATGGCTTCGCAGCTGACCTCCGGAGTCCGGAAGACCACGACAGAACGGACTCGAACAAGGGAGATGATGGATATCCATCTGATGATGGATGACAAACCTCGCTTGCTGCGACTCAAAGGACAACGCACGCTGATCCGATCGCTGGAAGATTCGGATGAACGCCCATCCCTGCTTGCACCTCCAGATCCGATTGAACTGCTCGAGCCATATCTTGATGGAACCCGGATCGATCGAGGGTTTGAGAGCTTTACGCCGCCGGCTCGGATCCGCATGAAATCGGGGAGCGGGATGCTGAGTGCAAAGAAACGCACACCAGAAGCGTTTGGGTTTTACTCAGTCTGGCTCGCACTGGTTGAACGAACCATGCGTGGGGATCTCTGAGGGGGTTGAATTCGCTCCTGAACTGGTATCTCGTTTGATACAGAAAATGTTTCTTCGAGGATTCCGCATTCGTCGATATGATATTGAAAGACAGCCGTTGGGATTCCCAATACTGTCATGCGAGATCTGCTTGCGCGGGACATGCTTGGGCGATCGACTCGACTGGAGAAGCACAATGGAAAACTTGATTCATACATTCATCAACAACGAGGACATCTATCTTCCGACGCTGATCGCATCAGCGATCGTGTTGATTGTTGTCGTGAAAGCGTTCGCTCGGATGGCGACCGGCATCGCGGGCGAGCGGACTCGTCGCGAAATCGCTGCGTACATCGCCGAGGGCTCCATGACCCCTGAGCAAGGCGAACGACTCCTGGCGGCTGGGAAACGACGCGGCTGTAACTGAAACTCACCATGTGAACACTGATTCAAACCAATGCTCAGCAAGAGCTGATTACCGGAGAAAGCAATGGACACCAATCTTGCCATGATCATCTTCATCGGGATCTTGGGATTCCTCGCGATGCTAGGAATCCTCCACGCGATGTCGAAGAGCAAAGAACGCGAACAGACCAAGCGAGAAGTCGCGGCATATGTCGCTGAGGGATCGATGACCCCTGAACAAGGCGAACGACTCATCGCTGCGGGAAAAAAATCTTCGAGCGATTGATCGGTCAGCATCCGCTCCTTCGCACAACTGAAACCAGATACGCACAAAGGACTCGCTATGTCACCCACACTCGCTTCAATGACTCTCTGCCAGACACTTGCTCAGGATGACGCATCAGCGATCATCAACGCTTTGGGGGACAATCTGGTCATTGCGATTGTCTTTGGAGTGGGCGGCACCATCGCGATCGTCGGCATTCTGTTCGGCACACTCACCGGGGTTGCGAAGACCAAAGAGCAAGAAAAAACCAAACGCGAACTCGCGGCGTACGTCGCGGAAGGTTCCATGACGCCTGCAGATGCAGAACGCATCTTGCGAGCGAATCAAGAACAAGACTGACTTTCACGCACTAGAGCCGAGACTGTGCGTGTGTGTAGTTTGGGGATTCTTTTGTGATCCGGATGTCGTGGGGATGGTTCTCAACAACCGTCGCGCCCGAGACACGCACGAACTTCGCGTGTGTGCGGAACTCTTCGACCGTAGCGCATCCGCAGTATCCCATCGCGGATTTCAGACCCCCGACCAGTTGGTACGAGAACTCCGCGAGTGATCCACGGTACGGCACCAGACCCTCGACACCTTCGGGAACAAACTTCTGTTTCTGCTTGCCACCCAGTCCGATCTTGTCGGATTGACGATAGCGGTCTGCGGATCCGGCGCCCATCGCGCCCTCTGACCCCATTCCTCTGTAGGACTTGAAGCGACGCCCGCCGGAGATGACGAGCTCGCCTGGGGATTCATCCAGACCACCGAACAGCGATCCGAGCATGACCGAATCTGCACCTGCGGCGATTGCTTTCGCGATGTCCCCGCTCAGACGGATCCCGCCGTCGGCGATGACCGGGATGTCTGATCCGATTGACGCGAGTCCCTCGACCGCGTTCATGACCGCGGTGATCTGAGGCATCCCGACCCCTGTCACGACGCGGGTCGTGCAGATCGATCCGGGACCGATCCCGACCTTCACCGCATCCGCGCCGGCTTGGGCAAGTGCGATCGCGGCTTCAGAAGTCGCGATGTTCCCCGCGATGACATCGATGGTGTAGCGTTTCTTGATCTCGCGGACGGTGTCGATGACCGGCGCGGAGTGGCCGTGCGCTGTGTCCACAACAAGCACATCGACTTCTGCTGCGAGCAGCGCTTCGACGCGATCGAACTGGTTTGGACCAACCGCGGCACCGACGCGGAGTCGTCCGCGATCATCGACGCATGCGTTGGGGAACTGGCTGAGCCGTTCGATGTCCCGCATCGTGATCAGTCCAGACAATCGGTTTCCATCATCGACCAAGAGCAGCTTCTCGACTTTATGCTGGTTGAGAATCTGCTCCGCTTGCTGGAGGGTGGTTCCAGATGGTGCGGTGACGAGGTTTTCTTTGGTCATCACCTCGCTGATCGCGATTTCGTGGTTGAGCGCGAACTTGAGGTCCCGGCGGGTGAGAATCCCGAGCAGTTTGCCTTTGGAGCGGAGGTCATCGGAGCCGTCTTCTGTGATCGGGAATCCGGAGACATTGTGCGCGTGCATCAGCTCGATCGCTTTCGCAACGGTATCGGTCGGTCCGAGCGTGATGGGATCGGTGATCACGCCGTTTGCAGAGCGTTTGACGGTCGCGACCTCGCGTGCTTGGTCTTCGATGGAGAGGTTTTTGTGGATGATCCCGATGCCGCCTTCTTGCGCCAGCGCGATCGCGAGCGCGGATTCGGTGACGGTGTCCATCGGCGCGGACACAAGGGGGGTGTTGATCTGGATGGATTTGGTCAATCGCGTGGAGGTGATCGCATCTCCCGGCATCACGCTCGATGCTTGGGGGATGAGGAGGACATCATCGAAGGTGATGCCTTCCATGACAATCTTGGGGCTGACTTTGGGATTGGCCTTGGGGTTGGCGCCGGATGGTTGTTTTTGAGGGTGCTCCATGAGAGAGTATCGCAGGGTGGTGGTCGCTTGTCTACGCTTTTGGTGTGAAGAGTATGACAAAACCAGATCAATCTGAATCTCGCGCTCCGCTGGCACCGCTTTCGTGGGAGCCGAGCGATCCCGAGTCGGGAGCCGGATTCGAAGCGGATGCCGAGTGGGTACAGACGATGGGCAACGGGTCCTTCGCGATGGGATCCATCGACGCGACCCCTCGGAGGAGATACCACGGCTTGCTCATCGCGAGCCAATCCCCACCGGTCCAGCGCGCAAATCTGGTTTCCGCGATGGACGAGTGTGTCCGGATCAGCCAAGAACACTGCTGCACACCGCAGCTCGCGGTCCGGCTGACCCGGTTCCGGTTCTCGGACGATGCCTCCCCTCCAGCAACCATGCCGGGGCTCGTTGGGTTCGAGCGGTCGGATGCCCACTGTTCATGGACCTACCACATCCCGACTCAGCTGGGCGCGATCTCGATCCGAAAGACCCTCTCAGCTGGAGATCGGGTCAACGCGTGTGTGTTGAGTTACGAGATCCAGTCGCCGGTGGATGCGTCCATTGAACTCACCCCGCTGCTCGCGCTGCGGGACTTCCATGAACTCAACCATCCGGGGAGCGCGAAGGTTGATAACTTTACATGCTCGGCTCTCGAAGAACCCGCGATCCAAGGCGTGCGCGTCGAACGGGAATCACTTGCTGTGAATCTGCGTGGATTGCATATTGATTGGCACGAGCGTGAAACGATGTATGCCGGGATTCGTCTGGATCATGAAACGCTGCGCGGACAACCTGATTTGGAAGACCTGTACTCGCCGGGACAATGGAGAGCGGAGATCCGAAAGGGGATCACCCAAACCATCCAGATCGAGCTGAGTGACGGCCCGATCGGGACTGTGGATTGGAACACGCTCAGCGCACGCAAAGCGTCCAGGATCGCTGCATCCATCGATCACGCGCTCAATGCAGCGGGGAATCCGACCGATCCGCAAACGAGCGAGACCATCGCTCGGCTCGCAGCCGCGGCGGATGCGTATGTGGTGGATCGGGAGATCAATGGTCACGAATCAACCTCGATCATCGCGGGATACCCCTGGTTCAGCGACTGGGGACGCGACACGATGATCGCACTTCCGGGGCTGCTGCTCGTTACCGGTCGGCATGACGAAGCATTCAACACCCTCAACACCTTCGCGGCTGCTCGCGAGCATGGATTAATCCCCAATCGGTTCGACGACCATGCAGGACCGGCACACTTCAACACGGTGGATGCGTCGCTCTGGTTCATCCACGCGTGCGCCCAGTGGTGCAATGCGCCGGGGGAGCCGCTCCCATCAGAGCTTGACGATGCGTGCGCCGACATCATCCGCGCGTACTCGGCTGGCACGATCCACAACATCCGTGTTGATCCCGCCGATGGGCTCGTCGTCGCGGGGAGCGAGGACACGCAGCTGACTTGGATGGACGCGCAGCGGAATGGCGTCACTTTCACGCCGCGCCATGGCAAACCCATCGAGATCCAAGCACTCTGGATCAACGCGCTGCGTTCGTATGCGGGATTGATTGATCCAAACCGCGCCGCGCCGCTCCTTGACCAAGCGGACCTCGCACAATCCTCGCTCCAAGCACTCATGGCTTCCGGACCATCGCGGGGTCTTGTCGATTGCTTGATCCCAATGAACCACACGCGTACGTTGCACTGGGAGCAATCGACAGAACTGCGGCCCAACCAAGTCTTCGCGATCTCGCTCCCAGCGGTGCAACTCCCGATCGCGATCCGGGACGATTCGGTTCGTGCGATCTGGGATTCGCTCATCACCCCGGTTGGTCTGCGGACACTGGCGCCGAGCGATCCGCAGTACCGCTCCCACTACACCGGAACGTTGATGGACCGCGACGCGGCGTACCACAACGGGACGGTCTGGCCTTGGATGCTTGGTCCCGCGTGCGAGGCGCTGATGCGGACGCGCGGGTTCGACGATGTGTCCCGCACCACCACCATCCAACGGCTCAGCGAACTCGCATCCATGATGACCAGCGACAGCGTCGGACAGATCCACGAGATTTACGATGCGGAACCTGATGCACAGGGGAAGTTCAAACCTGATGGATGTCCGGCTCAAGCATGGTCGATCGCGGAAACGCTCCGGGTGCTTGTACTCGCGTGCAATCCCGATTCTGACGCTCCCAGAGCGAACAAAGCTTGATTTCGGATCGTATTGAAGGTCGTACCATGGATCATTCATACAGTCTAAAATGACCAATAGCCGATCCCTAATAAGGTAGATCAGATTCAGAAACCACCTCCCAACGGAGAAACCCATATGACCGCACTTAAATCTCGCAACCCAGCCTTCGGCGCGTTCGACCAGCCGGACTCGAAGTTCGGCATGGACCAAATCGCGAAGAGCGAATCGAGCACCATGACCATCGGTGGCACCGTCACCGCGACCGCGATCCTGCTTTCGATCGTCGCAGGTGTCGGCGTCTACACATGGCAGCAGATGGTCAACGGCGGCGCGATCACCAAGTTCATCTATCCCTTGATCATCGGATCGCTCATCTTCGGATTGATCGCGTCCTTTATCATCTACTCCAAGCCCAAAACCGCTCGGTTCCTTGGTCCGATCCATGCCGTGCTTGAAGGCGTGTTTGTCGGTGCCGCGAGCTACATCATCCCGATGCAGTTCCTTGGACAAAGCGCGGATCCAACCGTAAGCAACTCGATGCAGACCCTCATCCTCCAAGCGGTCCTCGCGACCTTTGGGGTCACGGCGGGGATGCTCGTCGGATACGCGACCGGGATTCTCCGCGTTGGCGCATTGGTCCAGAAGATCATCATCACCGCAGGGATCGGTCTTGCGATCTATGTCGGATTGCTCTACCTGCTGCAGATGTTTGGCGTCGGGATCTGGAACGGATTCGCGGATACCGGCGCAATGGGCATCGGATTCACCGGGTTCTGCGTTGCGCTCGCGTCGCTGTTCTTGCTGCTGGATTTCCAGTACATCGAAGCGAATGTCAAAGCGGGCGCACCGAAATACATGGAATGGGTCGGCGCGTGGGGACTGATGGTCACCATCGTCTGGCTCTACATCGAACTGCTCCGCTTGCTCTCCAAGCTCCAGTCACGCGACTAAGCGAACACACAGCATGAAACAAGCGGGCCGTCAACATCGCGTTGGCGGCCCGCTTTCGTTTTCGGATGCAACCTATTCGCTCGATTGATTACCGACGGCGACGAGTGATGACCACCCCACCCATGCCGATGAGTGCGAAGGCGCCCGGCGCGGGGATGGTTGCGGTCGCACGGACGGCGTCGTGCAGGATGAACCCGCCGCTGAATCCGTAGTTGGAATCGACGATCACACGATTGAAAGCGGTGTCGCTTTGCCAGCCGTTCCATGTCCATACGCCGCCGACCGGTGCGGACAGGGCATCAGTGCCGACGAGTGTATCGTTGTTGAAGAATCGAACTTGACCATCCGCGACATTCGCGATGGTTGCGAAGAACCCGCCGAAGGCGTTGATGCTGGTGTTGAAGGAGTATTCAACCCCGCCGCTCGCGTTTCCGAGCAAGTCTTTGCCTTCGTATGCTGCTGTGCGATTCGTGAAGCTCCATGCTTCGGTGGTGTGCAACCATGAGCCGCTGGTGTTTTGAACAACCGCCAATCCATCGAAGATCGTGACAGGACTCGACTCAAAGGTCCCCATGTTCAAGCCTTGGAATCCCTCGAACATGGTGGATTCAAACTCTCCGGTGCGGACGATATCCGCGCTTGCAAACGATGCAATGGATGCGATCGTGATGATTGCTTTGGCAGTGTGCATAGTGGTACTCCCCGGAAGTGCTGGTCTGTGTGTCCCAGCCGTAAAGTCACGGCTTACCTAGACAATGCAGTACATCGCGCGAGATCGCCATCTGAAAGACATCCGAGTTTTGATCAAGCTCAGTACCAATCAATACAACCAGACCAACAGATTCAATCCGGGACTCGTCAGTGGAACACGCGTAGATCTCGGACACAGCGCCGTGCTGGATTACTTGAGGACGACCTTCTGCGCTTTGGCGAGGGTCTTTTCGATTTTGAGGAGACGGTCGAGCTTGGTCAGCTTCATCACCTGGAGCACATTCTCGTTGATCCCTGTGAGAACCACTTTGCCCCCGCCTTCGACAGCGACGCGGGAGGTGGTGATCATCGCGCCAAGGCCGGCACTGGAAACAAACTCCACCTCGGTGTAGTCCATGACGATTCGGCTTTTGCCGCTGGAGGTGAGGAACGCTTTGAACTCTTCGATGAGCCGGGTCGATTCGTGTTCGTGGATTTTGTGAGCCGTCACACGCACGACCGCGCCATCATTGTCGAACTCGGTCGTATCGATTAAGCCTGTATTGATCGACATCGGAAGCGTCCCCTTCGGATCCCGCGAGGTACCAAACGCTGCGGGGTCCTAGAGAGTATAGAGGGGCTAGAGCGACTGGGGGAAACGCCCCGGAATGAGACTACTCAAGTTTCAGATTGCCCTTTGCAGGGGGTTCGTGGTAGAACCCTTGCCCGTCGTAGATGAGCATGCCTTTGTTGACCATGACCTTCCAGATGAGCGGGTCAAACTCCGACGCGCCGGGAGGCTGCATCGAGTCGATCTGCGCCTGCTTGCCTCCAGTCAGGTTCCGCTGCGAAATACGGCTCTCGTCGTCGAGCTTCTTGTATTTGATCCGAGGCCGGAACGCGCGCAGCGCTTCATTCATCTCCGATTGCGTGAACTCCGGGAGCGGTTCTTCTTTGGTCTTGAACGCCTCGGGGTCTTCGAGACGGCGGATCATGTCATCAAGCCCAACCGCGTCGCGTTCTTTGATCACGCGAGCAAGCTCCGCTTGATCCACAGGCATGCGTCCGAGCAGGCGCTCGAGGAGCTGCCAGGAGTCGAGCTGCTTCATGGGATCGGTGATCGCGCGGAGCTTCGTCTCTGTGTCTCGGATTTTTTGGATGATGTTCATAGGATCATCATATCACATGATTTTCAACGCTATACC
This sequence comes from Phycisphaerales bacterium, assembly GCA_029212425.1. Lineage (GTDB taxonomy): Bacteria > Planctomycetota > Phycisphaerae > Phycisphaerales > UBA1924 > UBA1924. The sequence goes on along the minus strand of JARGNC010000075.1, from coordinate 349 downwards.
TAGACACCCTTGACAAGGCGCCAATCCCGGAAACCTAAAAAATCCAGTACGGCCCCGACCATTCCACACGCACTCCGCCTTCAGCTTGGCGAGTCGCCTTATAAACAAATCCTTCAGGAGACTCTGCTTCAAAGTTTTTAAAATTTCTTATGTGATTTTGGTATTTTTTATACCTTTTTACTATATATTCACGCACGTACAATACACGACCCAAAATGGACACAAACTGATCCTCTGTCATAGAGAGCCAGTCTGTCGAATAGCAATCTTTTCCAATGGTCTTGTACGATGCAAATCGCCAGGGAACCTGAAGCTTTGACATTCGCAAACCCTCTAGCATATTTCTCGA
>JARGNC010000074.1 GCA_029212425.1 Phycisphaerales bacterium | reverse complement strand
TACCTCTGCAACCTCTTCATGGACTACGAAACCTTCGGCGAACACCAATGGGAAGACACCGGCATCTTCAACTTCATGGCCAAACTCCCCGAAGCCATCTTCGATGTCGCCCACAAACAAGACGGCACCACCGAAAACCACTTCATCACACCAAGTGAAGCACTCAAAAGATTCGACCCCGTCGGAGTCTACGACGTCCCCGAGTTCATCTCATGGGCCGACACCGAACGCGACCTCTCCGCATGGCGCGGCAACGACATGCAGCACAACGCCCTCGAAGAAACCTACAAAGTCGAAGGCGCAATCAAAGAACGCCTCATCGAAGTCAAAGCCACCGGCGATTCCAAACGCGAAGTCGAGATGGAACACATCATCAACGACTGGCGCAAACTCACCACAAGCGACCACTTCTACTACATGTGCACCAAATACTGGGCCGACGGCGACGTCCACAAATACTTCTCCCCCTACGACTCCCCATACGACGGCTACATCAACTTCATGAACGTCCTCGACAATGTCCGAACCCGCATCGCCAAGGCCTAACCAAAATCCATGCTGAATTCCCGAGCTGAATGACAAACTTAGCCGTGCGCTCGCCCAACAGCCCCCAAAACCATCCGCCCCGCATGCATCCCAGGCGTCCCAAGCCATTCACTCATCTCCTCCAAACCCCAAGGCCGCTCCCCACCAAGCCCAAACCGCCGCTCCAAAATCTCCCGATCCTTCGCGTCCACACCCAAACCATTCAACCCACCCCGAAGCACCGCAGGCATCAACCACCCACCACTCCCACCCCAAGCACGATCCCAAATCCCCTGCGCCCAATCCTCCACAACAAACCCCTCAACCACACGCCTCCCCGCACGCCCCTCAACCACAGGCACCGCAACATCCCCAAGCCGCGAACACCACCGCGCCATCGCAAGCCCCACCGGCGCCGCCAATCGACGATCTCCGTGCCCATCAAACCGCTCCACGACAGAGTACACCACCCCAATCGCCTCACTCAAAATCTCCGCCGCCCTGCTCGGCGCCAAAGTATCAATCGGTCCCCCGATCCGCTGCTCAATCGTTGTAAGCATCAACGACAACTGCGTCGCCACAAGCTCAATCCGCAAAAGCACCATCCAACGCATCGCCGTCTCGATCTCATCAAGCACCCGACCCGACGGCGTCGAAGGATGCAGCGTCGTTGCCAACCGATGACACCGTGAAGTCAAGACACCAACTGCGCGAGCCCGCGCCGTCTGTTCATACACCACCGCCGCATGCTGATCCCGAAGCTGCGCAATCAGCCCCGCAAGATCCGTCGCCCCCCGCGTCGTCAACCCGCTCCGAACCACATCCTCTTCAAGCACCGCCTCATCAAACTCTTCTTCGAGATCAATCTCCGTAACCCCAAACCCTGCAGTATAAATCAGCCCCCGCCGCGCACGATTCACGCTCCTGCTCACCGACATCGCAGATCGACCAACCCGCGCCCCAATCGTCCCGCTCCGTTTCCCCTTGAGCACCTCGCGGAGCATCCCGACCTGCTCCTCCCAATCCGCGCTGCGTTTCATCGCAAACACCGCGTTCCCATCCCCCGCCTTGCATTCCTCATCGTGCTTGACGAGCACCCGTCTTACACTCTCGCTCGACCGCCCGATCCGCTGACCGATCCGCTCGCACACCCTCGACCGATTCCACCCCAGCCGACGAACATACCGCTTCGCATCGCGCACAATCTTCTCTCGCATCGCATCGCTCATCCGCGAGAACCCCGCCGCCGATCCGAGTTTGCCCGCGAACCGTTCTTCAAACCACCCAACCGCCGAGTGCATGAACACCACCCCGCGATGACCGCTCCCCAGATCCACCCTCCGAGCAATCAAGCCCTTCCGACGATACCGCTCGATCGATTTCCTGCTCACCCCCCACCGTTCCGCCAAACCATCAATCGTCCAATGATCCTCCCCCTCAACCCCAACATCCTCGACCACTAGCCCCGCCGCTTCGCTGAGCCGCTCCGCAAGCGCGGACAGATCCCCAAGCACCGCCTCGCCGGGAACCAGCACATCCAGCCCACCCTTCCCAAGCTCCTCAGGACGATACCCCGTCACGCGGAACACCAAGAACTCCGCAGGATACACACCGTCAATCTCAATCCCCGGCACCAGCCCCTCGATCCGCTCAAGATGACGGACCAAGGTCCCCTTGCCCGCAAACCGGAGCTCCGAAGCCATCGCCTCGATCACCTCCGTATGAATCGCGCTCACCGCAGGCACTACGAACCCACTCCCTCGCCCGCTTCAACCCCAACACGATTCCCAAGCTCCAACCACCTCGGCTCTGCGCGCTCAACCAACCCAGCGTCCGCCGCCATCGACAAAAACACGCCGACCGCTTCCCGCGCTCGATCATCCACCTCAAACCGAAGCAACTCCCCAAGATACCGCTGCGCCAAATCGGTCGGCCACCCCAGCCGCTTCGCGTGATTCATCACAATCCAGTCCATCCGCAAACGATTCCGCAGCATCGTCCGCTCAAGCAGCTCACCCGCCGCAACCAACTCCCCATCACCAACTCGATCCGCTCGGCACATCCAAGTCGCATACACAAACGGCAACCCCGTCATCCCAAACCACGCCTCCCCAAGATCCACCTGATGCGGATACCGCACCGCCGTCGGACACCCCGTCACCACCTTGTCCCCAATCATCAACACCGCCTCAGGCCAACCATCCGATTCCGGATCAATCGAGCTCTCACCCTCCCCGCTCGCCACCCGCTCGCGCACATCAAAGTCCACAATCTCCGCCTCCACCCCCATCGAACGCAGCACCAACCCACACAACACCACCGATGTATGCGAATCCGTATCCGCATGCACCGCCGTGATCTCCTCGATAGGCACCGAAGAAAACAACCGCACCGTCAGCGTCGGACCGTCACACCCGATCATCCCCGCTGGGACCATCACCATCCCACCCCCATCACAGTCCCTGTACCGCGCGTAATCCACCACCGATGCCAACCCCAGGTCCGTTTCCCCAGACGCAACCATCCCCCCGATCCCCGCAGGGACCGCACGTACCAGCTCGCACCCCTCCCACGCCGATAACCCCTCAATCAATGGAGCTGTATTCAGATAACTTACCGCTGCAATCTTCATAATTCACCCTATTCCTGTACGGATCACGATGCCAACCGACCAGATTGAAGCCCAATTCAATCAAGTTTCTATAAAAAGCCCCCATAAACCGCACGATTCGGTGGCCAACACCCACAAAATCAGTACATTCAACCAAGGAAAGCCCCCAAAGGGCTCCACTTTCATCGACCACCGCCAGTGCTCAACCGCACACGCCGCATCAACCGATGAAAGCATGGTCCGACTCTCTCTTGCAGGACCGACATATCAGGGTAGATGCTCAAATCTGGTGGGAGTGAAATCAGAACAAGGCCGTCCAACCGACGACCACACGAGCAACGAAAGCACGACTTTCCTACCCACCCGGCGTCGGGTTGCGCTACAGCCCGGCGTCGCATTCGAAAAGGCCGATCCACACTCCTGGATCGGCCTTCTCTCTTTTTTCAACAAAAAGAACCGATACACAACCCATGCCGACCACCCCAACACTCATCCTCATCGGAGCAGGCGGACACGCCGCCGTCGTCGCCCAAACCGCGCACCAACTCGACCTCCCCATCGCAGGACTCTACGACGACAACCCCAACGCCAAACTCCTCCACAGACCCCCACCCCCAAACCCACCAACCTACCTCGGCTCCATCCAAGACTTCATCACCAACCAACCCTCAAGCTGGCTCCTCGCCATCGGCGACCTCGCAACCCGACAATCCATCCTCGACCAATACAACGAAGCCGCCTCCCCACCCATCATCCACCACACCGCCATCATCTCCCCCGACGCCGAACTCGAAGAAGGCGTCTATGTCGCCCCCGGCGCCATCATCCACGCCGGCGCCAAAGTCCGCGCCCACGCCATCATCAACACCGGCGCCATCATCGAACACGACTGCGTCATCGGAACCAACGCACACATCGCCCCCGGAACCACCCTCGGCGGCGCCACCACCGTCGGCACCAACACACTCGTCGGCATCGGATCAACCGTCCTCCCAAACACCACCATCGGCACCCACTCCATCATCGGCGCAGGATCCGTCGTCATCAAACACATCCCAGACCACACCACCGCCGCCGGAAACCCAGCACGCATCCTCTCACCACAAAGCTGCTAACCCCACTCCCCAACCAAGACCACAAGCCGACCTGATCCGCCCCTACTCCCGCATCTCAAGCGCCCGCCCGATCAACCCCTCACGATCCCGATCCACTTCATCAATCGCCTCAAGCACAAAGTGCCACTCGTTGACCGACTCAAAATTCACAGGCACCGCCGTCGCCGCAAGATCCACAATCGGATACTCATAAATCGGCGCCCTCATCACCCGCCCCTCGTGCACCGCCTTGTACCCATCAAGCGCCAAACGCACATCATACTTCCCATAAAACTTAAACCCCGCCTCACAAGGCGTCACCCCGATCACCTCATCATTGAGCCACACCCGCGCCCCGCTCGGCTCGCTTGTCACCTTCACCCGCCGCTCAACACACCCACCAATCGCGAGCAACCCAACAGCCCCAACAAGCATCGCCAGTTTCATCTTCACTTCGAAACCCCCGCCATATCTCCCCGCTCAAGATCGTTCTCATCAAACTCATCCCCCCGGAACATCGAACCCAGATACGCACGGCGCACCAACTCCGAGTTGATCAGTTCTTTAGGCGTCCCCTCCGCAAGCACCCGCCCCGAATCCAGAATGTACGCCCGATCACACACCCGCAAAGTCTGCTGCACATTGTGGTCCGTAATCAGAATCGAAATCCCCCGCTGCGTCAGCGACCGGATCTCCTCCTGCAAATCCTCCACCGCAATCGGATCAACCCCACTGAACGGCTCATCAAGCAGAATCAACTTCGGATTCGTCACCAGCGACCTTGCAATCTCAAGCTTCCGCCGTTCGCCACCCGAACAAGTCCGCGCCGCATCGTTCGCTTTGTGCTTAAGACCAAACTGCTCAAGCAGCTCCGCCGCCTTTGCCTTCCGCTGCCTCCGCGAAAGATCAAGCGTCTCCAGAATCGCCATCAGGTTCTGGTAACAAGTCAACCTTCCAAACACCGATGGCTCCTGCGACAGGTACCCCATCCCAAGCCGAGCATGCCGATACATCGGAAGCCCCGTCACCTCGGTGCTGTTAAAGATAATCCGACCCTCGTCCCGATCGATCATCCCGATCGTCATCCGGAAGGTCGTTGTCTTCCCCGCCCCGTTGCGCCCCAGAAGCCCCACAATCTCCGAGTGCTCCACCTCAAGCGACACCCCATTGACCACCGCACGCCCACCATACGACTTCTTCAGATTGATCGCTTCAAGCAAAGACATAGCGACAGGTTAGCACTCCCAACCGGCCCCACCCAAAGCAGCCATTTCCTACCCACTGAACTGCTTCCGCATCCGCGCCGTCGGAATCCCCAGCTGATCCCGATACTTCGCGACCGTCCTCCGAGCAATCTCGATCCCCCGCTCCTTGAGCGCCTTGACCATCGCCTCATCACTCAAAGGCTTCGCCTTGTTCTCCCCACCAATCAACTCCTCGATCGCCGCCCGCACCGCATTGGCACTCACATCCTCGCCGCTCTCAGTTGACAACCCACCACTGAAGAACGACCGCAGCGCCACGACCCCGCGTGGAGTCATGATGTACTTCTCGCTCACCGCGCGAGACACCGTCGCGACATGAATCCCCAGCCGATCCGCGATCGGCTGCATCGGCAAAGGCTTCAACGCCTCAGGACCAAAATCAAAGTAGTCCCGCTGCTCATCGACCACCGCATTGACCACCCGCAACAAAGTGTGCCGACGCTGACCGATCGCATCAATCAACCACTGCGCGTTCGACAAGTTCGTCTTCAAAAACTCCCGATCCTTCTTCTCCACCCCGTTGTCCATCGCCATCCGCGCATACTCAACATTGATCTGCACATCGGGAAGCCGCCCATCCGTCAGATACGCAAAGTACCTGTCCGCGTCCTCGTCGTACTCCACCACCGCATCGGGATAAATCCCCGACTCCACACTCGACGACATCCCGCGCCCAGGAGACAGCGACAACTTCTTCAAAACCCCAAGCCCAAGATTGATCTCATCAAGCGTCAGCCCCGCCTTCCCCGCGATCTTGGGGAGCCGGTTCTTCATCATGTCCTCGAAGAACTCACCCACCAACTGCCGCGCCACAAGCAAACCTTCTCCGCTCAGCTCCGCTTCTTCCCCGTCGTCCTCGCTGTCCACCCGATCGAGCCGCGCATCGATCTGAATCAGCAAACACTCCCGCGCATCCCGCGCCCCGATCCCGATCGGCTCAAGCATCAACTGCATCGCCTGCAGCGCCATCTCCCAGTCCGCTTCGCCAAGCCCACGATCCGCAATCATCGCCTTCACCGATTCCGGAGCCGTGTCCGCAACCTCCTCAAACGAACTCCGCAGATACCCATCATCATCCAGCGCAGAGATCAGCACCTCCCCAAGCACACGGACCTCATCCTCCACATCCGTCAGCGACCACTGATCCATCAGCTGCTCGCTCATCGACGCCCCCCGCGCCGGCGCCTGCGCCATCGCCTCCATCTTCGCGTCCCGATCCCCCCCGCTCGACCGAGTCCTCGGCCCAACATCGTCATACTCCCGCGACCGATCCTTCGATCCCGAGAACATGTTGTCCGCCGCCTCCGGATTCGAATCCGTGTACTCGTCCAACCTCGCAAAGTCCGCCGCACTCTCAGGCACAATCTCAAGCGCCCCTTCACTCACCGAACCGTCCGAGTCCCCACCCGAATCCCCGCCAGCTTCCCCACGAACATCACCATCCCCATCCGCGCCAACCTCAACAATCTCCATCGTCGGATTCGACTCAAGCTCCTGCTCAAGCCGCTCGTGAAGCTCCGCCAAAGGCATCTGCAGAATCTCCATCGACTGGATCATCCGCGGCGACAGCTTCATCTGCTGCCCAAGCTTCATCTGTTGTGATGTATCAAAACGCATAACTGATCTCACAAGCAAAGGCCAAGCATGCAAACCACATGCCACACCCAACTATCCCATTCTAACACATCCCCCGCCAACAAACCCACCAAGAAAAAAGCCCCACACAAACGCAGGACCAACCAAAGCCACATCAATACCACAATCCACCAACCGAGTAAGGGTGCCACGGCTTGACCGTCTTCGGCAAGCCGTGTCTTCGCTTTCATTACCCACACCCAATCACATCACCTGCCGACCCTCAATCGCATCCCCAAGCACCGCCTTATTCGCAAACTCAAGCGAACTCCCCGTAGGCACCCCACGCGCCAGCCGCGTCACCTTCACCCCAAACCCGCTCAGCTCCTGCGCTAAATACAACGCCGTCCCATCCCCCTCAAGCGTCGGATTGAGCCCGAGCACAATCTCCTCGATCCGCACGCGCCCGTCCCCATCATCCGCTTCCTGCGACCGACGCACCCGACCCACCAAATGCGCGATCGTTAAATCCTCAGGACCCACCCCATCAAGCGGCGACAACCGTCCCATCAACACATGGAACAACCCCCGATACATCCCCGTCTGCTCAAGCGCAATCAAATCCTTCGGCTGCTCCACCACACACACCATCGAACGATCACGCTTCGGATTCGAGCACACCCCGCACACATCCCCATCCGACAAGTTGAAACACACCTTGCAATGCCGCACCGATTCCTTCACCGCACGAATCGCCGACGCCAGCGCCAGCGCATCGCCAGACTCCGCCTTCAAAATATGAAACGCCAACCGCTCCGCCGACCGGATACCGATCCCAGGCAGCCCGCTCAAACGCTCAATCAACTCCCGCACCGCAAGCGGATACCCACTCCCCACATTCCCAAACCCCTTCCCACCAGAACCGCCGCCGCCATTCCCACCGCCGCCCCGAGCGCCTTCATGTGTTCCGTTCTTACCCATACCCCCATCCTATGCGCACTCCACCTACCCTACACCAATGCGAAAGCTCCCCATCCAACTCTTCCTCCTCCTCACCCTCTGCGCCATCATTACCCTCCCCAACATCGCAACCCAAGGCCTCTCAAGCTCCGAAGGACACCGAGTCATCCCCGCACTCGAGATGCTCGACACCAACAACCACCTCGTCCCACACATGTTCTCCCAGCCCTATGTCCGCAAGCCCCAGCTCGTCCCCTGGATCTTCGCCGCCGCCCTCTCCATCAATCCCGACCTCCCACCAGAACTCCCCACCCGCATCGCCTCCGCACTCGCCTTCGCCCTCATGGTCTTCGCTTCCTTCTTCTTCGCGCGAGCATGGTTCGGGAAGCGCGCCGGATTCCCAGCCGCCATCGCCCTCGCGCTCACCCCTCTGTATTGGTCCCCCGCGCGAGCCGCGGAAATCGAATCCATCCACAACCTCTTCAGCGCCCTCGGCGCGTGGATCACCCTCCACCTCCTCCTCCAATCCACCAAGCACAAACCCGCCAAACCCGCCTGGTCCATCGCGCTCGGCGCCACCGCCCTCCTCATGCTCCTGACCAAAGGCCCCGCCGGCTTCCCAATCTTCCTCGCCCTCATCACCGCCCAGTCCATCCTCACGCGTTCCTACAAACCCCTCATCAAACCCACCATCCTCCTCCCCATCGCGATCGCCACCGCACTTTTCCTGATCCATTGGTCCAACACACTCTCCGCCGCGGGACCCACCGCGATCACCCAAACCCCCAGCGCCTTCATGTTCGAACCAGGACGAATCCCCAAACTCCTCGGCTTCATCCCAGTCTCACTCCTCACCGCACTCCCCCTCACCCTCGCCCTCCTCTTCCCATGGGGCAAAGACGCGCACTCTGAAGCGGATTCAAACAACAAAGCTGCCCAGCTCCACACCGCCAAACTCATCGCCCTCTCCATCCCCCTCGCCCTCCTCATCATGAACATCACAGGCGTCTCCAACGACCGCTACGCCCAGCCCATCCTCACCGCCGCCGCCCCCCTCGTAGGTTGGCTCCTCACCATCAACCTCCTCCCGAATCGCAAAAAAATCCTCCGCGCCCTCACCCTCGGCTCCCCAACAATCCTCGCGACCATCCTCCTCATCGCCTCCCTCTACCTCACCACCATCTATGAACCCAACCACCCAAACACCTCAGGCAAACCACCCGCCCAACTCCTCGCACAGCAGCTCGCTGGCGCACTCCCCCCAAACCACTACACCCTCGTCGCCGACGCGATGATCGAAGCTCGACCCGAAACACTCCTGTACCTCAACCAATCCCTCCAAAGCACCCCCCACCAACTCACCATCCACTGGGTCCCCAAGCTCGACCCCCAGAAACTCGCCCAGCTCGCCAAATCCACAGACCAACCCCTCCTCGCGCTCCTTCGAACAGACCAGAACGCAGACGAGTCCAATAAAGTCTTGATAGACAACGCGATAGCAACCGGAACCGTCCACGAGTTCCGATTCACACTCGTCACCCTCGATCTGAACACAACCCAGAACTGAGTGCAGATCCGATGAAATTTGCGCCTTCTTGGGGGTAGTACCCCCTATTCCTATTGCAACGCACCCCAATACTCGATACGCTGGCCGGACAAACTGGCATCACTGGGACACTTTTGTGGAGAGAGGTTCGTCCTTGTGTTGCCAGTTTTTTTACGCCCACCCAGTCAACAACCGCTCACTCAACGAACCACCATCCGGATCGGGATGATCTTCTCGCTCACACGCTCATCCACCAAATCACGCATCACCACCTTCAAGTGGTACCTCCCAACCCCCAAGTTCTTCGGCAGCGTGATCTTGTTGATCAGGTAATAGTCCCGCACCTTGTTCCGACTCACGCTCCGATCCACCTCCGCAGCACGATTCCAGGTATTCAAATCATCCGCGACATGGTACAACTCCAGCCGCTGACTCATCTCCACCTCATACCTCGGAAGCCCATCGTTCCCTGTCAACTCACGATGACCGAACCGATCCACCTCCACATACACAATCACTTCCTGCGCCTGCCCCGCCACAAACTCGTTGCTCCCGAACGGCTCATAGTTCCCGAAACCGTCCACCCTCGTGCACAACAACGCACGAGTCACCCGAATCCCAGAAGCACGATCCAGATCCTCCTTCACACGCTCAAGCGCCTCGGACACATCATCAAACGAAGCGATCTCCCCCGAACTCGAGATCGAATCAAGCACCTCGCGTGCCGCGCGAAGTGTCGTCAGCTCCGAATCCGAAAGCACCCCCTCGTCGCGTAGTCCTTCGAGCGTCTCGATCGGGACCGAGTTGATCCCCGCGATCGCCGCCGCCGCGTCCCCAGGATTGTCGCTCGTCCGCGCGATGCGTGTCAGTTCATCAACCAACTCCGAAACCAAGATCTCTTTCCGCTTGTCCGGATCGGTCACCTCGGATTCATCAACAACAACACCAGCCGCTTCGTCAGTAGCCAACGCATCGACCGCTTCCGCTTCTTCCATCCCGTTGCGTTCCGCAACCGCAGCCGAGAGCGAGAACGAACCTGAATCCCCCGCAATGCCTTGTGATGAATGATCAACCTGTGGATCACCAGCAGACCCATCCATCCCTGTATCAAACCCCGATGAATCAACCGGATCAATCCGAACAACCCCATCCGCAGGCCCATTCGCAGGTTCATCAATCACCACCGACTCAGGAAGATCCTGCCCCGCTTCCATCCCCGAAAAATACTGTTCCATCATCCGCGCCGATTCGAGCACCTGATCGCGCGTCGATCCGAACTCAGCGGGACCATCCACCCCCATGCCGCCCACCTGCTCGATCGGCTCATCACTCTTCGAAAGCGCCGACAGCGAGGTGTCCACCTCACCCGCGCCGCTCTCCGCTTCAACCATCGGCTCTTTCTTCTTCTGCCACCACCGGTCCCCCTTGCCGCACCCGCTCGCAGCAAGCATCCCCGCCGAACAGCCCGCACAGAGCACCATATGAACAGCTTTCAACCGCACACCATTGATCCGTTGACTTCCAGTCTTCCGCGTCATGCCGAGCCTCCTGCTCTTGTGGGCCGTGCGCCCAATCCACCAAACTATACCAGATTCCCCACCAACGGTTTTCAAAAAACCTCGCAGAACCCAGCATCAAATCGCCAAATCACCGCGAAGCGTTCACAAACGACAGCATCAGCCGCTCAAGCATGATCCCTGTATCGATCCCCGTCGATTTGCTTGCAACATCCGCCGCGACGCATTCTTCAAACAACGCCCGCGCCCGCGCCGGACCAA
>JARGNC010000073.1 GCA_029212425.1 Phycisphaerales bacterium | reverse complement strand
AGAAAGGCTGCGGTGGGGATCGCGGGGTGGCATATTGATTTGTCGCTTGTGGGGAATGGATGGAAGGCGACGGGGTATGGGTTGTTTGGTGAGGGGCTCGATGGGGACGCGATTGGGGGGGCGCATCGGATTCAGGTGGTGGATGTGGAGCGGGCGGGGTAAGAACTGCGACGATAAAAAACCCCGCATTGTGCGGGGCGTTGTGTTTGATTGTGTTGGGTTGTTTACTGGTCGTGGCCTGTGAACTCTGGGAGTTTGTGTCCCGCGTCTTTGAGGGTCTTCTCGCGGGAGGCGAGTTCCATGTCGTGCTCGACCATCATGGCGGCGAGTTCTTCGACGGTTGTTTCGGGTTCCCAGCCGAGCTTTTCTTTGGCTTTGGTTGGATCGCCGAGGAGAAGGTCGACTTCTGCGGGGCGGAGGTAGCGTGGATCGAACTCGACATGGTCGTCGAAGTTGAGACCTACTGAGTTGAATGCCATTTCGGCAAACTCGCGAACGGAGATGGTGCGACCTGTTGCGACAACATAGTCGTCGGCTTCTGGCATCTGGAGCATCATCCACATCATCTTGACATAGTCACCTGCGAATCCCCAGTCGCGCTTCGCGTCGAGGTTTCCGAGGTAGACCTTGTCTTGCATGCCGAGCTTGATGCGTCCGACTGCTCTTGTGATTTTGCGTGTGACGAAGGTTTCACCACGGCGTGGTGATTCGTGGTTGAAGAGGATGCCGCAGGATGCGTGCATGCCGTAGGACTCGCGGAAGTTGACGGTTGCCCAGTGCGCCATGACTTTGGCGCAGGAGTATGGGGAGCGTGGCCAGAAGGGGGTCTTTTCGGATTGTGGGACTTCGAGGACTTTGCCGTACATTTCTGAGGAGGATGCTTGGTAGTAGCGGACTTCTTGTCCGGACTTGTCCATGAAGTCGCGGATGGCTTCGAGGAGGCGGAGGGCGCCCATGCCTACGGTGTCTGCGGTGTAGATCGGCATGTCAAAGGAAACACGGACATGGGACTGTGCGCCGAGGTTGTAGACCTCGTGTGGTTTGACATTGTCCATGATCTTGTTGATGTTGTTTGCGTCGCAGAGGTCGCCGTAGTGGAGTTTGAGTTTCGCGCCGTCGATGTGCGGGTCTTGGTAGATTTCATCGAGTCGTTCGGTGTTGAAGGAGGAGGCGCGGCGGATCATGCCGTGGACTTCGTAGCCCTTTGAGAGGAGGAACTCGGCGAGGTATGAGCCGTCTTGTCCGGTGATTCCTGTGATGAGTGCTCGTTTTGGGTCGCTCATTGTGCGTGGTTCCTGCTTGGCGTGTGCTTGGTTGGGTCTGCTGATGAATGGGTCATGATACTATGACCCGGTCTCAGGACTGGGTAATGGAATGGGGTGTATCGGCAAGGAAGGCGTGGTTATTGAGTCGAATCGTGAGAGTCGGCTCAGGGGGTTGTACGGGATGAATCGGGGGTGGTTCGCTGGTTTTGGGGGACTTCTGGGGTGGGATTGTCCAATCGTTGATCCAGACGGAGCACTCTGGGATCGGTGATGTCGCGCGAGACCTGATTTTTGAGCAGCGATGCGGTGATCACGGCGAGCATGATGGATGCGGCGACTGATCCGAGTGCGGCTCGCTTGGGGGTGAGCTGGATTTTATTGGACCGTGCGAAGATGAGCATGAGCATGAAAAGGAGCATGGGCTCGTGGTATCGCTGCCAGCTTTCGAGGTTTGCGGTTTGTGCGAGGGTGAATGCGAGGAGTGTGCCTGCGAAGATCCAGCGGTCTCGGAGGTTGAGGAGTGATCCCCAGGTGACGAGCATGATGGATCCGACGATGGCGCCGGCGATGTAGACGGGGGAGCGGTCCATGAAGTCGGGGAATTTTTTGACGGCGTTCCACCAGCCGCTGTATCTTCCGGCGTCTTCGTTGTATGCGGAATGGGGGACGATTGCGAGGATGGTGCCGAGGGTTGTGGAGATGAGGAGTGTTGGTTTGGCGTCTTTGAGGAGTTGTTTGAGTTGTGGGAGGAGGATGGGGAGGAAGAAGATGGAGAGGACGGCGATCTGGAGGAGGATGAATGCGGGGGTCGCGGGGTTTGGGCCGTGGTGTTCGTCTTTGAAGGTTGGGGTGACGAGTCCTCCCCAGAGTTTGACGAAGTAGGCGAGGAGGAGGAACGCGGGGAGGGTGCGGTGGAGCGCGATGACGGATCGGGAGAATCGGTTCGGGAGATTGGGGAAGAAGGAGCGGACAGTTGGAGCATGGGGGGTTTGCTCGGTTGATCCGATCCAGGCGGCGAGCCAGATCGGGGCGGCGGCCCAGATATGGACCTGGCGGAAGTAGATCAGGATGAGGAGGGTGAGTCCGGCGAGGATGTGGGACTTGAGGGTTGGGTTTTGTTTGAGCGCGAGGAGGAAGATGATGAGGACTCCGAGCCAACCTGAGTTGTCTGGGAGGAGCCATGCGCCGGAGAAGATGAAGTAGTTGCTTGCAAGGAGGGGGAGGATCATCGGGATCGCGAGCGCGCGGTGCGTTCTTGCGAGCGGGATCGCGAGGAGCGCGACGATGAAGAATGAATAAATAGATGCGATGATGCGGAGTGCGGGGTTGGATGCGCCGAGTTTGGTTGGGATCGCGAGGACGGTGTGGTATCCCGGTGTGGTTGCGGAGGAGTAGTCGGAATAGTCGGGGGTGGGGAGCTGGGATGCGAATCGATCGATGGCGGGGGTGTGGTAGAGCTGTTCTGCAGATGCGCTGCGGATGAGGTAGTGGGGGTTGAGAAGCGGGAAGATCCAGAGGAGCACTGCGGTTAAGAGGAGGATCACGATGGTGATCCTGAGCGCACGCGGGCTTGCAGGGCGATCGGTCATCGGGTTGGGTTGGTCGGGTGACTGGTTCACGCGTTGGTCCTTTTGGATGAACCGGGTCTTGGGGGGTTCGTATATTGGTTGGCGTGTTCGGGGACGGGCTTTAGGTGTATGCATTGATCGGTCGATAGCTTCTCTGTCTATGACAACAGATGACACTAGACATCCAGATTCAGTCTCAGATGGGGATTCCTCAGGGAGTCTTGTCGGTGGGTTGATCAAGCTTGCTCGGCCTCACCAGTGGGTGAAGGGTGTGTTTGTGCTTGCGGGTCCTGCGTTTGCGATTGGGGATGGGACGCTCTCTGGGGACTCGATTGATGCGCAACTGTTTGTGACCATGCTGGTTGTGTTCTTTGCGTTCTGTCTCGCTGCTTCGGGCTGTTATGTCTTCAATGACCTGGGGGATGTTGAGCAAGATCGGCTGCATCCTCGGAAGTGCAAGCGTCCGATCGCGAGTGGACGGGTGTCGATCGGGCAAGCAAAGGTGTACGGGATCGCGCTGCTGGTTATCGGGCTTTTGCTGGGATTGCTGGTGCCTGGGGAGGTGAAATGGTGGGTTGTGGGGCTGGTGGGGGCGTATGTGGTCAATGTGATGGTGTATACGGCGATCTTCAAACACATGGTGATTCTTGATGTGTTGAGTTTGTCGAGTGGGTTTGTGATCCGCGTGCTGGGTGGGTGTGCGGCGGTTGCGGTGACCCCTTCGACTTGGCTGCTCAATGCGACGCTGTTTTTGAGTATGTTCCTCGCGTTTGGGAAACGGCTTGGGGAACGACGGGTGATGGCGGCGAACGCAGCTGAAGGGGATGTGGGGAGTATTCGGGCGGTGCAGGAGCGGTACTCGGATCAGATTCTGCGGATGCTTGTGGTTGTTGTGGGCGTTGCAACTCTTTTGACATACACGGGTTATGTACAAAGCAGGGAGCATGATCTGTCGGTGGTGCTCGCGAGTGGGGTTGGTGGGGAGTTCTCGTTTAATCTGTTGTGGGTGACGGTGATGCCTGCGATGTTGGGTCTTCTACGGACGATTTCGCTGATTATGGATGGTCGCTACGACGATCCGACGGAGCTCGCGATGAAGGATCCCGTTGTGCGGTGGTCTGGGGTGGCTTTTGTGCTGCTGACGGCTGGTGCGGTGCTTGCTGCTGGTTGAGTGGTTGGTGCTTGATTGGTTGGGTGGGAATTGATTGCAATCGGTGAAACCTGCGTGATTTTGGGCTGTATAGAGGGATGCATGGTTCTGGCGCAGTTCGTGCGCACCAGCGTTGTGTGTTGTTTGGTATGGCGCGTGATGCGACCGATACCGTTCGATGTTGTGGTGGCTTAGGCCGATTGGAGTTGTGCTGTCCGTTGGATGGTTGCGGCAAGATCGGTCTTTGGTTGTCTCGGCGTTGTCTTGAACAACTCGGTTGACGGAATGGCAGGATTTCTTTTCACACTCGGCGGCGATGGTCGCCCTTTCGATAAACAGATGGAGTATTTAGATGCGTGCGAATCTACGGACATTGAGCGGGCTTGTTGGATCGGTGATCGGGGTTGGTGCCCTGATCGCGGGTTCATCGATGGCGATGGCGAACGAACCAACAGGCACCAACTCGGCGACCCCTGAGGAGTCGATCGATTTCGCAGCGATGGCGGCGATGGCTGGGCGCATGGGCGGCGGCGGTGGGGCTGCTGAGAAGGAATACAAGGATTGGAAAGATGTTTCCAAGGGCTTCGAGAAGGTTGTGTCCACTGCGGACGGCAACTCTCTGTACACGCTTTACCTCAATAAGAAGACCAACGAGATGCTCGCGGAGCTTCCTCGTGGGTATGAGAAGCAGCACCACTTCTTTGCGATGACGGTCGCGGGCGGCGAGATCTTTGCGGGTCTGCAGGCGGGCGACATGTACACGCAGTGGAAGAAGGTTGGGAAGCGGCTGATGCTTGTGCAGCCTCAGATTTCGGTGCGTTCGTCTGGTGATCAAGAGTCGCGTGACTCGGTTGAGATGATCTGGACGGATCGTGTGATTCTTGATGTGCCGATCGTGACGATGGGGCCTGGTGGTCAGCCTGTGATTGACATGGACGACTTGCTTGTCGGTCGTGCGGGCAGCTTCTTTGGTCGCTCAGCGAGCGGGCTCAACAAGAGTTTGACTGTTGTTGAATCGATCAAGGCGTTCCCACAGAACATTGAGATCGAGGTGAAGGGTCCGGTTGCGGGTGGGACGATGAAGAACTTCCACTACTCGATCTCACGGATCGAGGGTTCGCGTGGGTTTAAGCCTCGCGCTGCGGACGAGCGTGTTGGGTTCTTTGTGACCAACTACACCGACCTTGGCAAGTTTGATTGGGCTGATACATCGCAGCGTTTGATCAACCGTTGGCATATCGAGAAGGCGGATCCGAAGCTGAAGCTGAGTCCGCCTAAGGAACCGATTGTGTACTATGTCGATCACACCGTTCCGATCCGTTATCGTCGGTATGTGAAGCAGGGGATCGAGTACTGGAACGAAGCGTTCCGTGAGATCGGCATCGACGGCGCGATCCAGGTGCAGTACCAGGACAAGACCACTGGCGCGAACATGGAGAAAGATCCTGAGGATGTGCGGTACAACTTCATCCGCTGGATCTCCAACGACATCGCAACCGCGATCGGTCCATCACGCGTCAATCCGATGACGGGTGAGATTCTGGATGCGGATGTTGTGCTGACTGACGGCTGGATCCGCGTGTTTACTTACCGCTGGGACGATCTGCTGAGCAACTTGGCGACTGAGGGCTTGAGTCCTGAGACGATGAGCTGGCTCGAACAGAACCCACGCTGGGATCCACGCTTGCGTCTTGCGACCCCTTCGGTGCGCGAGCGGATTCTTGAGGAGCGTTCGATGCGCGACTCGATGAGCATGTACGGCTCGCACATCGGTCACGATCATGGTCCGATTGATGAATCAGCGATGATGATTGGTGACGACGAGTTTGACGGCTTGGACGGGCGTGCTTCGCAGGTTTCTGGGATGTGCCGGGCCGCGACTGGCAAGGCGCTTGATCTTGCGATGATGCGGATGAACCTTTCGATGGTTGGTTTGCTCAACAACGCTGCGGAGATGAGCAGCGCTGATCCTGAGATCAGCGAAGAGATGCTCGAGATGATCCGCAAGCAGCTCGAAGAGAATCCGGCGCTGCGTGACATGATTCCTGCGGAACACCTTGCGATGCTTGAGAAGAAAGCGGACGACGAGGTTGAAGAGGATGACGCGGGCGAGGAAGTCGCGAGCGACGACTCGGCTGAGAAGAAGGACGAGGGCGACATGATCGACGGCGTTCCCGAGTGGTTCGTTGGTCCGATGCTCGCGGAACTCGTTGCGCACGAGGTTGGTCACACGATCGGTCTTCGTCACAACTTCAAGGGTTCGAGCGCGTACTCGCTTGAGGAAATCAACTCGGATGAGATCAAGGGCAAGAAGCCTTGGTCGACTTCGGTGATGGACTACAACGGGATCAACATCAACATCGGTAACCACGGCGATGTTCAGGGTGACTACTCGGTCATCGGTATCGGTGAGTATGACCAATGGGCGATCGAGTACGGCTACGGCAGCGGCGATCTCAAGGAGATTTTGAGCCGATCTGCGGATCCAAAGCTCGCGTACGGCACTGATGAGGATGCGTTTGGTCCTGACCCTCGCACTCGTCGCTACGACCTTTCTGAGAACCCGCTTGATTACGCGAACAACCAGATGGATCTTGTCCGCAAGATTCGTTCGGGTCTGATCAATGACTTTGTTCAGGAAGGTGACTCTTGGTCCCGCGCTCGCCGTGGGTACTCGATCACGCTGAGCACTCAGATGCAGGCGCTCTCGATGATGGGGAACTGGGTCGGATCGGCGTATGTTTCGCGTTCGAAGAAGGGCGATCCGGGGAGCGAAGCTCCGATCGAGGTTGTGCCTGCTGAGCGTCAACGCGCAGCGCTTGGGTTCGTGATTGAGAACGCGTTCAACGACGATGCGTACGGGATTACTCCTGAGCTGCTTGCCCACGCGACTGTGGACAAGTGGTGGGACAACTCGAGCTCGATCAACTCGGACTCGGCGTTTGAGATTCATGATCGCGTGATGGGAATGCAGGCATCGGCGCTGACGATGCTGATGAATCCGCAGACAATCAAGCGTGTGTACGACTATGAAATGTTTGTGCCTGCTGATGAGGACGCGTTGACTGTGGCTGAGGTCATGGAGACTGTGACTGATTCGGTCTGGTCTGAGCTTGATGGCGCTTCGGGCGGCAAGTACACGGTGCGCAAGCCGATGATTTCATCGCTGCGTCGGAACCTGCAGCGTGAGCATCTTGATCGTTTGATTGATATGTCGATGGACAACGGCGGGTTCAACTCCGCGTCCATGGCGGTCAAGACGATCGCTTCGATGCACCTGCGTGAGCTCAAGGAGAGCATTGATGGCGCGATGGGCGGCTCGCTCGATGCGTACACCAAGGCACACCTTCAGGAAGCTTCGGTGCGGATCGAGAAGGCGCTTGATGCGGACTACATCTACAACGCTGAGGACATGTCCGGCGGTGGTGGGATGACCATCATCTTCGGACAAGAAGGCAAGGATCGTCCGTAAGGGTCGATGCTGAAAGTTACTGATTGAAGCGGGCGGTCCTGATGGGCCGTCCGCTTTCTTTGTATATGGGGGGATGGATGGACGATAGTGGGTGCATGGCAGATGCTGACGGACAACTTACTGAGTCTTCGGGAGCTGTGCGACCTCGCAAGCGGTGGTTTACGCTCGTTGCTTGGGTTGTTTCTTTGGTGTGCTTCGCAGGGTGCGCGAGCTGGGTGGTGAGCGGCGGGGTGTATGTGCTGGATCTTGCGGCGGGGTTCTTGTGGATTGGTGTTGTTGTGAGTGTGTTGGTGGGGTTGGTGTTGTTTGGATTGAAGCGGTGGGGTGCGGGGTTGGTGTGTGTGCTGGGTGTGCTGGTGGGGGCTTGGCCGATGCTTGCGGGGAGGCCGATGGTTGTGGAACGCGGGGGGATCGGGGATGTGGTGGTGACGGTGGGATCGCTGAATATCTATCCGCTCAATGAAGGGTGGCGTGATGATCTGGATGTGTTGATGCGGCTGGGCTTGGATGTTGTGGTGATCCAGGAGATTTCGCCTGAGATGAATCGGATGGTGAGCAAGTATGGGTATCTGGATGACAAGGCGATGCGGTATTGGGTGAAGCGTCGCTGGAGGGATGGGGAGGTGTCCCCTGGATTGATTGTTTCGCGGTATCCGCTGGAGCTGGTTGCGCCTGATGAGGGTGACGAGATGGGGGAGCACCAGTTGATGTGTATTGTGGATCATCCTGACAAGCGGTTTGTGGTGGGGCTGGTGCATCCGTTCTCTCCGAGGTCGGCTGATCGGTGGGAAGCAGGGAACAGCGCGGTTGAATCGCACCAGGAGCAGATCGCTCGCGCGATGGACCTGACTGGATTGGATGTGGTTGTCGGCGCGGACCTCAACGCGGCTGGGGCGCAGGTGCGAGCGCGGTTGATGCGTGGCGCGGGGCTGCGTGCGAGTAAACCAATTTGGCCAATCCAGAGTGGGAGCTTTCCGGCGGATAAGAGCCCGCTTGTTCGCTTGCAGCTTGATGATGTATGGAGGTCTGAAGGGGTTGGGGTTGAATCGTGGGAGATGTTTGAGGTGGGGGGGAGTGACCACCTTGGGGTGGTGGCGCGGTTGATTCTCAACTGATCATTCCTGATGCTTTCGATTGCTTCAGGTGTTCTCGTCTTTGCGTTTGAATACCTTTGATGCGATCGGGGCGAGTCCGTTGCTGATTCTTTTGCGATCGTTTGAATCGAGGATGATCGTTGCGGAAGTGAATGCGTAGGCGATCCCCATGAAGACGATTGAGGTCACGATCGCGGTTGGGTCGAGGAGTTGGGCGGTTTGCTTGGTGATTGGTTGCATGAATCCCATCGCGACGAACTGGTCTTTGTAGACGAGCCAACCCAGTGCTGGCGCGATGGCGAGGGTGACAGCGATGAATGGTCTCCAGAGTCCGGCGAAGAGACTCAGGGTTGAGACATGCAGGCAGCGTCCTGTGACGATGGGGATCCCGATGAGGTGGAAGGTGACAAACACGAGGGTGAACATCATCGGGGGTGCGTAGATCCCGATGTCTTTGGGGAGCGTGAAGAGGAGGATGAGCGATCCGACGGGTGCGACGATCCCTCCGATGATGACGAGTTTCGCATAGCGGTGGACGAATCCGGCGCCGTAGAGGACGATGAGCCAGGTGTCGGAGATGGCGCGAGCGAGGATTGCGAGCGAGAGGATGCGTGCGAACATCACGGCGTGGGGCATGACTCCTTGGTAGTCTTTGATTTGGTTTCCGACCCAGAGTTCGAAGATCGGGCGTGCGTAGACGAAGATGCCGACGGCGGCGGGGAGTGCGACCATCGCGGTGAGTTTGGTTTGGACGCTGATGAGGCGTTGGAGTTGGAGTCTTGATTGTTCTGTGTCGGTTCCTGAGGAGAGGCGGGCGCTGACGGCGTCTGATCCGAACTGGACTCCTGTGGTGACCATTCGGATGTATGCGACGAAGCGGAATCCGATTCCCCATGATGCGTTGGCGAGTGATCCGAAGAAGAGGTTGAGGAGGAGGGGTGGGAGTTGTTCGTGGAGGTTCATGGCGACTTGGACGCCGGAGTTCCAACCGAAGGTTGAGAAGACTTGTTTGCGTGCTTCTTTGTCGGCGCCCTTGATGGTGAACATGAGTCTTCGGTCTTTGAAGATGATGATCCATGATGCGATGATCATGCAGGTGACTGCGATGGCGGCCCAGGTGAGGCCGTGGATGGTGAGTCCGAGTGCGACATTGTCGATTGCGAAGACATATCCGAGGATGATGACGGAGATGAGATTGCTGGATCGGACGCCGACGAGCCATGCGCTGTATCCGACGAATCGTTCTTTGACCAGATACATGTTGAGCATCGGGGAGAGGAGCACGAGCATGGTTGTGGAGATGCCTTGTCCGAAGACGAACCATCGTGCTGGGTTGACGAGTTCTGGTGGGATTTTGAATGCTGGTACGAGTGCGTAGACGATCCCGAAGGTGACGATGGTGAGCAGTGCGCAGACGAGTGAGATGAGGCAGATTGCTGCGTAGCTCTTTCGGAAGGATTCGTCGTCGGTGTGGTATGCGTATCCGAGTTCTCTCACGAGTGACATTTGGACGATTTGTCGGAAGATTGCTGCGAGTCCGATATTGGCGCCCAGGAGTGAGATGATTCCGAACGCTTCGTCTCCGAGCCAGTTGATGGCGAGGGGCACGACGACGATCCCGAGGACGAGGGTGATCATGAGCCGGGAGTAGTTGGTGAGGATTCTTGCGAATCCTCTGCTGAGTTCTTTGCTCATTTGTGACCTGATCTGGGTATTCGGGCGTGTGTTTGCGTGTGAATGGTGGAATCTGGTGCGACTTGGTTGAATCGTCTGAACCGGACGGGGGCTTGAGCCGATAATACACTTCGAGGAGATGGATTGTTTCTGTTTCTGTGATTGATACTGTTCTGGGATCTATATGGACATCTCCCCTGCTTTTCTTGGTCTTGGTGCTGTGCTCTTGTTCTTCGGAGCTGGTGTCTTTCTGCTTGGGATCAATAAGAAGTGGGGGGTGTTGTTCCCGTATATGGGGATGTTGCTGTTTGCTTCGCTCTCGATGCCTTTGGACTGGAACGATCGGGTGATCCCGACGGTCTGGTTGCCTGTTCAGCAGAAACGGTCGACGCTGTTCTTTATCATGGGGATTGTCACTCTATTGATGACATTGTTCCAGATTGGTCGGCTGCGTGGGAAAGCGATCTCGATCTCAGCGTTGTTGCTGGTGACCATGGGGTTCTATGCGGCGCTGATGCGGTTTATGCACGAGGGTGCTCTGGAGGGGACGAACTCTGTCATCTTCGCGGCGTGTACCTTGATCCCGATGATGTTTGTGACGGCTCTTTCGATCAAAGAGCCCACGGATTTGCTGCTGTTTCTTCGTTCGGTTGTGCTGATGAATATCGCATGGATGGCGATGTGTTCGGTTCAGCTTGTTGTGAATCCGAAGTATCTGACGCTCGGGAATCAGTTCCGGTTCGTGGGTGTTTTGAATAATCCGCAACACTCTGGTGCGATGCTCGCGTTTTTCTGTGTGATCGTGCTGTGGTTGTTGTTCAACGATGTGTCGAAGAAATACAAACTGATCTATCTGGGCTTGCTCAGTGTGGATTTGTTGTGTTTGGTCTGGACCGGTTCCCGGACGGGGTTGGGGATGGCGATCATCGGATTGTGTGCTGTGCTCTACACCAAGGCGGGCAAGGGGATCTTGATGGTCCCGGTCGCGGCGGTGGTGATCTATGTGGGGATGAAGCTGATCGTGAATACGCTTGGGATCGACTTTGGTGTCGAGCGTCTTGCGAGTACGGAGAACACGCGTGATTACGCGTGGTGGAAGCTGTATACAACGGGTATGGAGAACCCCATGTTTGGCGTGGGGACTCTGGAGAGTGAGAAGAGCGAGAACAGCTGGCTGTTCGGGTTCGCGGCGTTCGGAATCGGGATGCTGGGGCTTTCGATTCTGTTTACGCTCGCGGCGATGTGGGAATGCATCAGGATGATCCGGATGCGGTTCTGGTTGCCTGGC
>JARGNC010000072.1 GCA_029212425.1 Phycisphaerales bacterium | reverse complement strand
ATCTCGAAGCGCCCGAACCTCCGCGACCGCTTCATCAAGGTTCCGCTTGAGCTGACGCACCCTGAGCAACGAACGAACCCGTGTCAACAACTCAAGCTTGTTCACCGGCTTCGTAAGGAAGTCATCCGCGCCGACATCAATCGCACGCTCAACATCCCCGACCTCGCTCAGCGCAGTCACCATAATGATCGGAATATCTTTCGTGTCCGGCGAACTCTTAAGCTGCTGGCAAACCTGATACCCGCTCATGCGAGGCATCATGATGTCGAGCAAAATAATGTCAGGCGGATCGCTCTTCACCGATTCAATCGCCTTGATCCCATCATCTACCACACGGATCGGACCACCAAGATCATCAAGGTACGCATGGAGCAACTCGAGATTCTGCTCGTTGTCGTCCACAATCAATACCCCACGATGCGCCACCACTGCATCTTCGGTGTTCTCAACGGCTGTCGGAGGCGTGTCGCTCATGGTCTGCATTCCTTTCAGGATCCCAGTATCGTCCCAGGACCCTCGAATCATTGGACGCCCAATACCGATAGACTACCTCGGATCCCACCGATCCCCCTAGGTACTGGAGTTTCCACGCCAGTTCACCCGAAAGTAGGATACAGGAGATACGGACCCATGAGCCCACGAATGACCATCCAACTTCGATCGATCGCCCTGTTCACCCTTCTGTGGATGCTCTCATCCCACGTGATCGCAGGCCCACTCGATCTCTCGCTCGACAAACTCGTTGGGAACGCAAGTCTCGGGAACGGCAAAGTCGCGATCCACATCATCGATCTCGACTCCAACCGCGAGCTTGGAGAATACAACAGCAACGAACTCATGATCCCCGCTTCGAATATGAAGATCCTCAGCTCCGGAGCGGCGCTGATGGTGCTCGGAGATTCCTTCGAGTTCCGCACCACCATCGACATCTTTAAACAAAACAATCAACGCACCCTCATCATCCGAGGATCAGGAGACCCCTCACTCGGAGACCCAGGGGTATTCGAAGACGAACAACAAATCCTCACCCACGATGCGCTCTTCGACGCTGTTGCCAAAGCAATGAAAGACCGCGAGATCGATGCCGTGGATGAGGTCGTCGTTGACGATCGCGTCTTCGACCGCATCTGGGCGCATCCAGACTGGCCGATCGATCAACTCAACCGCTGGTACTGCGCAGAAGTCGGCGGACTCAACTTCCAAACCAATGTCATCAACATCTACCCCATCCCGGGATCACTTGGTGGCACCCCGATTGTCGAGATGCAGCCCGACCTCCCATGGATCGATATTCAGGTCAAAGCGAAAACAATCTCCAAGGGACGCGACAGCGCATGGGTCGCAAGACCAACCCCCGCAAACAAGTTCACGCTCTACGGCAATGTCCGAGGCAAAACCGAAATCCCCGTCAGTGTCCACGAACCATCCCTCTTTGCAGGAGGCGTCTTTGCACCCGCGCTGACCAAACGCGACAGCGTCATCCCCACCGACCGCTACATCAACGACTCGGTCCGCCTCATCGAGCCGGAAGACGAGTGGGACTCGACCCCAATCGCCGTCGTCACGACCCCTATCGCGGACATCATCAAGCGCACGAACACCGATTCCTACAACCTCTACGCAGAAGCACTCATCAAACGCATCGGTCACGAAATCACAGGAGACCCCGGCTCATGGGAAAACGGCGCCTCCGTCATCCGCCTGCTCTTGAGCCAGCATGTCAACGCGACCGCCGCACAGAACACAGTCATCGCTGACGGCTCAGGCATGAGCAGGGAAAACCGTGTTACCCCCAAGACCTTCACAGACTGGATGAGCGTCCTCGCAAAGCAAGACTCGTGGGACACCTTTGAGAGCTCTCTCGCCACACCAGGTGTCGGCACGCTCCGTCGCCGCTTTGTAGACACGGATCTCACCGCATCCCTCCACGCTAAGAGCGGCTACCTCAACGGCGTCTACTCCCTCTCCGGAGTCCTCAACCATCCAAATGGTCGCAGAGCCGCTTTCTCGATCATTCTCAACAACATCAAGCCCGGAAGCGGATCACGAGCAGCCAAGCCATTCATCGAAGATGTCGTATTGGAAATCGATTCCTGGCTCGACGAACAAACCGGTGGCTACGGCGGCTAACACCCAATACATCAACTCAGCTCATCACAACGCTCTTTGATCCGATCAGGCATCGTCAAAATGGGAGGCCAAGCACGCACGGGCTGGTTGTTCCGCGCATCGCCGCTGGTCTTGGGTGTCGCATCAAACCCAACACGATCACACCCATGCGACTGATCCCACTGCGCATCACGCGCAAAGTCGCAGTTCGCGACCCAGTGGAACAGCACCTCGTGATGATCATGGATATCCACATCACGCCCCACCACCACCACAAACCGATGCGCCGTCCGCTCGTTCCAGAACTCATCGAGCACCTTGCCCCCAAGCCCAGCACGATCCGCCTCGTCATACCCTCGATCGACACGGATAAACACCCATCCCGGCGCCGCTTCTGGAGTCGTCGCTTCGAGCACTCCTTCGCAAGACCGCGCCCACGCGATCGTTTCCTTGCACGCCGCCTCGCTGGGGATTGGTGACGGTTCATCAAGTTCCTGCCCGTCCAGATCCTCAGACGCCACCTTCCGCGTCGCATCGAATCCAAGCTTCATGCTCGTCCCAAACCGAGCCGCGGCGTGGTCCAGAATATCCACCGCCCCATGCACACGCTCAATATCACGCGATGGTTTGCAATGATCCCACACCGCTCGCATGACACTCGAGAGATCGTGCACATCGACATCATCCTCCACAACAAACAGCGTCTTCGTCCACGCCATCTGCCCCGCGCCCCAGATCGCGTGCATCACCTTGCGTGCATGCAGCGGATAGTGCTTCTTGATCTGAATATTCGCCGCGTTGTGGAAGCATCCGTACAACGGCAAGTCGTAATCCATCACATCGGGCAAAATCGTCTTGAGCAACGGCAGCATAATCCGCTCCGTCGCTTTCCCAAGGAAGTAATCTTCCTGAGGTGGTAACCCAACCACCGTCGTCGGATACACCGCATCACGCCGATGGGTGAACGCCGTCACCGAAGTGATCGGATACCGATCCGGCATCGAGTAGAACCCAGTGTGATCCCCGAACGGCCCCTCAAACACCGCCCCCTCACCAAGCTCCCCCGAACCGTCCTCACGCGGATCCCACCCCGGATACCCCGCATCCGTATCCACAAACCCCTCGATCACCATCTCCGCATCGCTCGGCACCCACAAAGCTACCGTCTTGGCGCGACACAGCTTCACACCTTCCCCCTGCAAGAACCCCGCCATCAGCAACTCGCTGATCCCAGGAGGGAGCGGACATGTCGCCGCATACGGCAGCACACTCGGACCACCAAGCACAATCGCGACCGGCATCGGTTTCCCGAGCTTCTTCCACGACCGCCAGTGCGCCGCCCCATCGTGATGCATGTGCCAGTGCATCGCCATACGATCCTTCCCGAGCAGCTGCACGCGATACATGCCGATGTTGTGCGACTTGGGTTTGGGATCATCCCGATCATCCGCATGGATCGTGTGGATCCCCGCGAGCGTGATAAACCGCCCCCGATACTTTGCGTCCCATTCTGATGCATCAATTTCCGGATGCCCCATGCCCGCTACAGCATCGTTGATCCCCGCCGGATACCCAAGCGTCTCAAAGTCCCCATCATGCTCCCAGCAGCGCAGGATCGGGATCGTCGTCAAATCAACCGCATCACCTGTATGCACCACTTCCTGACACGCGCCATCCCGCTTGCTCCGCTTAGGACCGATCTTCAGGAGCGGATAGAACTGCTTTGCCTTCCCGATCGCTTCCCCTATCGAACGAGGCGGTTCGGGCTTCGTCAGTTCACCGATCACGCGAGCCGTGTCTTCAAGCGCCCGTCCTCCCAGCGCCATCTCCACACGCTTGTATGACCCGAACGCGTTGATCAACACTGGAAACGCCGAGCCCTCTGGTCGCTCGATAAGTATCGCTTTCCCACCATTGCCAGAGAACTCCGGATCAGTGCGTTGAGAATCTTCCGACCCCAACACCGCATCCGTCCGCCTAGACTGCCGCTGTGCAAGCTCCGTGATCTCAAGCACGGGACTCGTCGGCTCAGTAATCCGAACAAGCTCACCCGCAGATTCAAGAGCACGAAGAAATGAAGTCAGATCGCGATGCATACCAAAGGGTATCACCGATCGGGGAACAAGTGATGACCAACCCACCACCAGTTCATGAAGCAGCCCATCGCCGAGATTGGCCAAGCTACTTCGATCGCATGCAAGGCAAGCCCCCACGCGACACCGTCCTCAAAGCGATCGATCTCTTCGGAGAAATCGATCCATCCAATCCCCTCCACGTCGTGGACCTCGGATGTGGCGACGGCCGCGATTCTGTCCCGCTCCTCAACGCCGGATGGACCGTTTGGGCGCAAGACGGCAGCGAAGACGGCATCGCACGCACCAGAGCACGCCCTGAAATCCAAGCCGCACTCGAAAACAATCGAATCCAGATCAACCACGCGAACTTCGAGGGACTCCAAGTCCCCAAAGCGGACCTCGTCAACGCGAGCTTCTCGCTCCCGTTCTGCCCCCCCGATCACTTCCAAGCCCTCTGGACTCAAATAGACGCCGCCATCGCCCCCGGCGGTCGCTTCAGTGGCCAGATCTTCGGAGATCGCGACGACTGGGCCATCATCGAAGATCGCTCCCACTTCACGCGCGATGAAACTCTAAAACTGTTTGACCAATACATTCTGGAGTCCTTCATCGAGGAGGACCGACCAAGCCGACAAAGCGAGTCCATGCACAAGCATTGGCACATGTTCCATATCGTTGCCCGAAAGCGAGTTACCGCATCATGAGCGCAGTCATCGACATCCAAGGCGTCGAAAAAACATACAAACGACGCATCAAAGCACTCCGAGGCGTGGACATGACCGTCGGAGATGGCGAGATATTCGGACTCCTGGGACCCAACGGCGCCGGAAAGTCCACGCTCGTCAAAATCATGATGACCGTCATCTCCCCATCCAAATGCTCAGGTACCGTCCTCGGAAGCAAAGTCGGAGACAAAGCAACACTCCAACAAATCGGATACCTCCCAGAACACCACCGCTTCCCACCCTACCTCACAGGACGACAAGTCCTCGAACACTTCGGTGCACTCTCGGGAATCCAACGCAAACAACGCAAAGCCAAAGCCTCCGAACTCCTCGAACTCGTCGGCATGGACTCGTGGCACAAAGACAAACTCGGGTCCTACTCAAAGGGCATGCGTCAACGCGTCGGTCTCGCCCAAGCACTCATGAACGACCCCAAGCTCGTCGTCCTCGACGAACCCACCGACGGCGTAGACCCCTCTGGACGACGCGACATCCGCAACATCCTGACTCATCTAAAAAACGAAGGACGAACCGTCTTCCTCAACTCACACCTACTGAGCGAACTCGAAATGGTCTGCGACCGCGTCGCGATCATGGTCCACGGCCTCGTCCGTACCCAAGGCACCATCGACGAACTGACCGCTGAACAAAGCGGCTTCGTCATCACCACTGCATCCCCAATCACCGATGCGATGAAATCCGAAATCAGCACCCCATCGATGCCCGATCTCATTCAAAGCAGTTCCGACACAACCATCTCCTTCAAGACAAGCGAAGCATCCGCCGTCCAACCCGCGATCGACACGCTCCGCAAGCACAACATCGTCATCCAATCCGCAGGATTCAAACGCCCCTCGCTCGAAGACCTCTTCATGCAGGTCGTCGATACCAACAACGGTGCCAAACCAGGCGCGATTTCAGGTGCCAAAGCGACTAGCCGACCTTCAAACAATCCAACGAAGGGGGGAGCCAACTCATGATCCTCACCCAAACAACAGCGATCTTTGTCGATGCATACCGCGAACTCAACGCGAAGAAACTGTTCTGGCTCACCATGGTCCTCACCGTCGTCTTCGCCGCATCCCTCGCGATGATTGGGATCGACAAAGAAGGCGTCCGCTTCCTCTGGTTCCATCTCGGATTCATCCCCATCAACTCCGACATCATCGAGCCCAAAGCGTTCTACCTTGCAAGCTTCTCATACCTCGGTATTGGAATCTGGCTCACCTGGATCGCGACCATCCTCGCGATCATCTCCACCGCAGGCATCATCCCCGAACTCGTCACCGGAGGCACGATCGAATCCGTACTCGCGCGCCCGATCTCACGCGCACGCTTGTTCCTCACCAAATACCTCTCCGGATTGCTCTTCGTCGCGCTCCAGGTCAGTGTGTTCTCCGTACTGAGCATGCTCATCATCTGGAACAGGTCGGGTTACCTTGAGCCCCGCATCCTCCTCGCGATCCCCATCGTGGTCTCCTTCTTTAGCTTCCTGTTCTGCATCTGCGCCTTCATCGGACTCATCACCAGATCCACCATGACCGCGATGCTCCTCACCCTCCTCTTCTGGGCGTTCCTCTTCATCCTCAACATAGGTGACGGCATCCTCGTTCAGTTCCACGAAAGCACCAACATCTATGTCGAGCAGCGCACCCAACGCGTCGAACTCGCACGCACCAACACCGTCAAACTCCTCAACCGAGATCGAGAAAATCAAGGCCTTTCCATCGAGGACTACCAACCCACCGAAGAAGAAATCCACACCAAAAACCCGCTCCTGACTCGACTCGAAACCAGTCTCGAGAAAGACCAAGCGGATCTCAAGTCACTCGATATGTGGACCAAAGCGATCTTCACCGCAAAGACCTTCTTCCCCAAGACAGGCGAAACCATCGAGCTCCTCAACCGCAAGCTCATCGACCCCGAAGCGTTCACCCCTGTGGAAGAGAATGAGCCAAGCGTCGCGACCGATCCATTCAGCGACATCGAGATCGACCAAGACGAACTGGGTCAACGCGTGGAAGCGCGATTCAGAGAACGCTCCGTCCTCTGGATTCTGGGAACCTCGTTCATCTTCGAGTTCTTCGTGCTCGGACTCTCGACCCTGATCTTCACCCGACGAGATTTTTAACCCTCGCGACCAAGTTCTACGCCCCGGTCCCTCGCTGCGGTCATCGCGTGAACAAACGCCTCCATCACCCCGCGCTCATCGAGCGTTGTTGTCGCGGCATAAGTCGTCCCGTTCTTCGAGGTCACCCGCGAACGCAAGACCGCCGCATCATCATCCGATGCCTTGAGCAACTCGGATGATCCGATCACAGTTTGCTCTGCGATCCGCCTCGCCATCGCGTCGTCAAACCCGAGCGACACCGCTGCTTTGGTCATCGCTTCGACCAAGTAAAACAAATACGCCGGACCAGATCCAGCAACAGCGGTAAACGCGTCCATCATCGATTCATCAATCCGCACCACATCCCCCACTGCTGACATCAAACGCTCCGCGAGTTCAAGATCAGTTTCCGTTGACGATCCACTCCCAGCGATCGCCGACATCCCCAGCCCAACCTGTGCCGGCGTATTGGGCATCACCCGAACCACCCTGCACCCACTCCCCATGGCATCCAAAACACGATCCGATCGGGTTCCAGCGAGGATTGAAATCACCGTCGGTTCCAGCCCAGTATCTGCAATCGTCGGCTTCAAATCAGTCGTCGCAGCCCCCAACATCTGTGGTTTCACCGCAAGCACAATCCCGCAACCATCCCCGCCTTCTCCCAACAGCCAATCCATCGCATCACTCGCGGATTCAAACCCATTCTCATACAAGCATCGCCGATCCGCACTCGGATCCAGCACGCCCACACGCGCCGTCTCAAGCACACCAGATGCACACGCACCAGTGAAAATTGCATGGGCCATATTGCCCCCGCCGACGAATAACAGTGGAATCTGAATGCTCTGCATACCCATAGCGTACCCGGCCCCATCTATGCGGTACAATTGGATCAGCCAAAGAAGGAAACCAATATGTCCACTTTCTACCAGCTTGAGTTCGAGAAACCTGTCGTCGCGATCGAAGAAGAAATCGAACTCACCCGCAAAGCCATCGAATCCCCAGGTATCGAAGTCCCCGCACTCGGAGGCGTTGACAGCGGGATCGATTCCAAAGACTTCAACCCAAATCCAGAAGACCTCGAGATCCTCGAAAAGCGACGCGTCCAGATGCTTAAGGATGTCTACACCGATCTCTCCCCTTGGAACACCGTCCGCGTGGCGCGTCACCCAAACCGCCCGCAGACGCGCGACTACATCAACCACATCTGCCGCGACTTCTGCGAACTCCACGGCGACCGCGCCTTCGCCGACGACCCTGCACTCATCACCGGTTTCGGACGCATCGGAAACCGCAAGTGCCTCATTGTCGGACACCAAAAAGGCAAATCCACCCAAGAAAAACTCGCATGCCACTTCGGATGCGCCCATCCAGAGGGCTACCGCAAAGCACTTGCAAAGATGCGCAAAGCCGAGAAGTTTGGTCTGCCGATCGTCACCCTCGTTGACACCCCAGGCGCGTACCCAGGTCTTGGAGCGGAAGAACGTGGACAAGCGGAAGCAATCGCAGTCAACCTCCGCGAAATGTCGCGATTGAAAGTCCCTATCGTGTCAATCGTCATCGGTGAAGGTGGCTCAGGCGGCGCGCTCGGTATCGCCGTCGCCGACCGAGTCGCGATGCTCGAATACTCGTGGTACTCTGTGATCTCCCCCGAAGGCTGTGCCGCGATCCTCTGGAAGCAAGCGAACGAGCAGACCAACACCGCCGCCGCGATCGCGCTCAACCTGACCGCGAAAGACAACCTCAAAAACGAAATCGTTGATTCTGTCATCAACGAACCACTCGGCGGAGCGCACCGGGACCCAGAACAAGCATCCAAACTGCTCCAGAACTGGATCGATGCGCAGCTCAATGAACTCTGCGAGCAACCCATCGACCAGCTCCTTGAAGCCCGCTACCAACGCTTCCGAAAGCTCGGTGAATACACCACCGTCCAACCAGAAGCCGCAACTGCGAATTAACGCCAATCCTGTTCGCTTTTTGTTCGTGCATATACTGGTCTATTTTGACTACGACCCTCTCTGCGCCTACCCTTGCCACCAATCCATCCCATGTATTGATGCACAATATTTGATGGATCAAAGGACGGTGCACATTGGCAAAGAAGACCGCGAAAAAAACATCCAAAAAAACCGCCAAGAAGTCTACGAAAAAGACTTCCAAAGCCGCGTCTAAAAAAACTTCGAGCAAAGCGACCACCAAGAAGAAAGTTGCCAAAAAATCAACTGCTAAAAAAACTGCGAAGAAGACTGCTAAAAAGACGACAAAGAAAGCCGCTGCAAAGAAAACCGTAAAGAAGAAAGCTGCCAAAAAAACGACGAAGAAGGCAGCAAAAAAAGCTCCTAAGAAATCTGCAGCAAAGAAAACAACAAAGAAAAAAGCCACCACAAAGAAAGCGGCTTCTAAGAAAACGACGAAGAAGAAAGCTTCATCCTCGAAACAATCCGCTACCCCAAAAGACAAAGAAAAATCAAAGACCGACAAGGCACCCAAAGCAAGCGAATCCACTGCAAACAGCGGTGATTCAAAGTCTTCTACGAAGAAGTTCCGTTCACGCAGCCGGAAGAAGAACCCGACTGATTATGCACCGCCTCCTCGCCCCCTTCTCCTTGGTCCAGGTACCAAACTCGGCGGACAACCCCTCATCACATCAACCACGCGGACCAACAAAGCTGCAGTCGAAACCAAGGTTTCCAAACGAACCAAAACGCCATTTACAGCGAAGCAACTCGACGAGTACAAACTCATTCTTCTCAAGAAACGAGCAGAACTTGTTGGCGATGTCCAGAATCTTGAAGACGAAGCGCTCCGCTCTAGCACAGGCGAAACCCAGACCGCAAGCAACGCTGCTGAGTTTGGCACCGAAAGCTTCGAGCAAGGACTCAACCTCGATCTCGCAGCTGCAGACCGCCAACTCATCAACGAGATCGATGCCGCACTCACGCGAATCGCAGAGCGGACTTACGGCTTGTGTATCGAGTCCCATGAGCCAATCTCGAAGGCAAGACTCGCAGAACTCCCCTGGGCAAAGTACACCATCGAGACCGCTCGCAAGCATGACCAACGCTTCAAACGCTGATGCCCAATAAAGAATCTTCAACACAACCACCGCAGCAATCCACCGCGCGGAGTGTCCGCGCATGGACATGGCTCCTCGGCACCGTCACCTTCGGAGTTGTCACTGATCTCGTCACCAAATCTCTCGCCTTTGAAAAGATCGCTGAATTTCCGGTCCACATCGAACGCTCCCATGTGCTCGCTGAATCAAATCTCGGCAACCTCATCCCATACCACGAACCCGTCGTCGCAATCCCTAAGCTCCTCGAGTTCACCCTTGTCCTCAATCCCGGCGCAGTATTCGGCATCGGCGCAGGACAACGCTGGTTCTTTGTCATCTTCACACTCATCGCGATGACAGTCGCAACCGTACTCTTTGCAAAGTGGACCAAACCACGCGATTGGATTGCCCACGCAGGATTCGGACTCATCATCGCAGGAGGCATCGGCAACCTCTACGACCGACTCCTCTTCGGATGCGTCCGTGACTTCATCCACCCACTCCCAGGAATGAAACTCCCATTCGGCATCACTTGGCCCGGCGGCACAAGCAATGAGGTCTGGCCGTATGTCTCCAATGTCGCAGACCTCTACCTGCTCATCGGGATCGCGCTGCTCCTGATCTACACATGGAAACAACCAGTCCCAATCACCACGGACAGTGCAGATTCAAAATCGACTGCTGAAAACGATTCAACCACAGATTCAGTCCCGAGCGACGGTTGACGCACGCTCGCGGATCGTGTCGATCAGATCACGAACCTCCGCAGCCATTCGCGAGTTCGGGAACTCCTCAATAATCCGCTCACCAATATCCGCGGCTTTATCCCAAGCACGATCATGCACCGCAAGTTTAAATGCAGCGCCGAGATTCTCTTTCGCTTTGCCGATCACCCCCCGCGCCACCTCGCGGAACTGCGCCGACTCCGCTTCGCTCAGAAGATGATCCATCTCCTGAATCATCTCCATTGCTTCATCAATGCGTTCATCCTGCGCTGCGAGCAAGAACCGACGCTCGATCTCGTCTTTGTACCGCTGCCTCGCTGATTCCACGCGATGCCGTAGCCCATCCGCGATCGGTGAATCGTGGTACAGCCGCGTGATCCGCGCCGCTTCGCGCAGCGCGATATCCCATTCATGATTCCCGATCAACTCATCAAGATGCGCAATCTCGCTCCGCACCATCGATCGCTCCGTCTGTGTGCGCACCAGATCGATCTTTCCACGGAACTCTTCCGCATCCTCTCGATATCCAAACCGCTGCGCAAGCTCGTTGACCAGCACCATCGCCGCATTGAACTCGCCGCGTTCGATATCTTCTTCGATCGCTGATCGGAGCAGCTGCCGCTCTTTGTGCCGATTGAGAACCCGACGAGCATCGTCCGACAAAATCATCGTTTCTTCGAGATGCTCAATCGACTTGGTCATCTTGACAATCTGGGAGCGCAGCCGATCCATATCTCCTGATATTTCGCTCCCTCCCCCACTGCGAACGCCGCTGCTCCTCAGACAGATCGGGAGTGTTGTCAGTGTCACGATCAAACCCGCGAGC
>JARGNC010000071.1 GCA_029212425.1 Phycisphaerales bacterium | reverse complement strand
CATTCTCGGCGCGTCGATCGCATCATCAACCGCTGCACTGATCCCATCACCAGCATCGCTGCTCGCACTCACCGGCGGACTGGGCTTTGGTTTCCGCCGTAGACGATAAACACGCGGTCTCGATCCATGCGAACTTGGCTCCTCAGTACCGAGTACCCAAGTTGAGTATGCTTACAATTACAATGCAAAAGCAGCCGGCAACGAATGCCGGCTGCTTTGATTTTGATACTCGGAAACTCGATTATCGACGACGGCGTATCGTCATGAATCCAAACGCAGCGAGTGCTGAAATCGCTCCCGGCGCTGGGACGATTCTTGTGCTGACACCATCGAGACCCATGTACGCGATGTCAAACTCACCCGCGGTTGTTTCCGCGCGGATCTCAAGAAGAAACTCGCTCGAGGTCGCTTCGAACTGAACGCTTTGTTCGAGCCAAACGATTGGATCAGAAGCAGAAGCTTCTTTGCTGATCGCGTCGCTGGTCGCAACGAGCAAGCCGTCGGCATAAAACTCGAAGAAGCCCGCGAATCCATTCCACGAACCGTTGGCGGCATTCTGGAAACCGAGATTGGTTGCGTAGAAGCTGAACTCAAAGACTTCACCAACCTCAAACCCACTGACATTCTGCGAGATGCCTTCGGACTGTTCGTTCCCTACACCGTTCATCCGAGCGAAGGTGCCGCCGTTGGGTGACAGTGTCCATGGATTGATTGTGTTGTTAAACGGACCTGTTGCATTCACAACATCTGGGGTCGATTGAGCAATCATCCAATCAGTCGGCGATTGAATCATCCCGACAACGCCGTTCATGTCCCCGTTCAACAGAACAGGATCCGCTACAGCGCCTGACGCGACCGCATAGAACCCTGATACCAATAGAAGTGCTTTCCCATGCATGTTGTTCTCCTCAGTATGCAGTGTCCCAAAACATACATCAGGAGCCGACATTCGCAAGCAGAATAGGGATTAATTACCGGTCTTTCCAACCTTTGCTCCCCCACGCCACAAACACCAGTTTCACAATGCTTTACATTGTTAACCGCTGCGATCCCAGGGGCCCATGATTGCGACCGTCCAGCCCATCGATTGAATATTGACGAACATCGTCGATCCATCCGGGCTGAAGCACACCCCAGCGAACTCAGATCGGTTGTACGCATTCTTTGCGAACTGGTAGAGCGATCCATCGGGTCGCACGCCGACGAGGTATTGGGGTGCCTCGCCGTCCTCGCACACGAAGATGTCTCCCCAAGGCGAGAAGGTGATGTTGTCCGCGTTCTGGAGCACGCTCGGATCGTTGGGTTCGATCAGCAGCTCCAAAGCGTCCATCCCATGACCAAGACCGTTGGGGGTGAGTTTCCAGATCTGTCCCGCGCCTGCTTTGCCGCCATTGGTGCATGCGAAGTACGCTCCGCTGGTATCCGAGTCAGCATCCTTTGCGTTGGTCTGACTCCCCCACCACATACCCTCTCCACGTGCGAATCGTGCGGCCCCCTTCGCAAACCCACGATGACGAAGATCATCGAGCGGCGAATCAATCTCATCCATCGTGATCCAACCACACGCGATCGGGTGGTTCGGTTTGATCAGCTGAGCATCCCAGTTTCGTGTGTCCGCGGAGTCGCTGCTCAGCAGACGCAGCGCCTGGAGTTTGCCCCCTTCATGCATGCGCTCCGGGACATTGGGGATGAAGCGATAGATCAGCGAGTCGTGCCGATCTTCCGTGAGATAGACGATTCCAGATTGGGGATCGACGCACACCGCTTCGTGGTTCATGCGCCCCATGCCTTTGATCGGTTTAGGTTCAGCGAGTTTGGGTTCTTGCGTGACGGGAACCTCGAAGCAGTACCCATGATCGCGCTCAAACCGATCACCTTTGGTGAACACCGCTTCTTCGCAGCTGATCCAAGTCCCCCAAGGCGTCGCACCTCCGGCGCAGTTGTGCTCGGTTCCTGCGAGCGAGAGCCAATGCTTCTCAACACGCTGCTCTTTGAGGTTGTAGACCACTGTCGTGCAACCACCCCGCGAAGGTCTGCCGAACCCGATGTCGTAGATTGATTCTGGATCAACCTTGTCGAGCCATTCATTGCGAGCGCCGAAGGGCGAGATCGTGCGGTGCGCATCGGAAATTTCGTGGTTGCGGACCAGGATGCAACGATCGGGATCAACCGCACCATCCTCTTTCATATATGGGTACGACGCCATCCCATCGTGCTTCCCTGGGACGACCAACCCATCATCCATCGGCGTGGACATCGGGCTGATGATCCGATACGAGAATCCTTTGGGCAGATCAAGAATCCCGTCTGGATCTTGGAGCAATGGGCCATAGAGCGAGTCCCCAGCTGCGCCCGATTCGATCAAGGAACCGATCGCGCCACGCGCCAGTGCGGACTGAATCGAAGCAAAACCGATCGCAACAGACGAAGAACGCATCAAAAAATGTCTGCGGGTCAGTGGGTCCATACCAAACTGTATCGAGAATCAGTCGATGATTCGACCGATTCTCACTCTTTCTCAATTCTTATCCAATTCAATCCGATCCAACCCACAACCCCATGACCACATCATCGCAGTACTCCCCGCTCGGTTGCTTCACCGCGCGCTTCCGGATTCCCTCGACACCGAATCCAAGCGATTCGTACAAAGCTCTCGCGATCTGGTTGTCCGAGATTACACCAAGCTCAACCTTCTGAACAATCGTGCTTTCACGCGCTGCTTGAATCCCTCGCTCCATCAGAATCCGACCAAGCCCGACACCCCTCCAAGGCTCCAGAATCCCGATCCCGAGCGATGCGACATGACGAAACTTGTCGTAGTCGATGCTGTCCCAACTGCAATCCGCGACAATCTGATTGCTCTGCGGATCAAACGCACCCATCACCCATTGAGTCGGATGCCCACGGATTTTCTCGAATCGTTCGCGTTGCGATTCCTCGTCTTTCACTTCATGCGAGAGCGTACCTGTCCATGGAGACTCGTCCGCGAGTTCGATCATATATGTGCGATACGACCCCGCATGATCGGGTTCAACTGGGCCGAGGCGGATGGATCGACCGTCGCGTAGTGTGATCAGTTCGGTGTCTGGGATCATCCTGTATTATGGGCACCCATCCCCGAACGCGGCGAGGAACGCGCTGACATCCAGGAAGTTGAAGTTTCCATCCGCTTCAAAGTCTGCGACAGGGTCCATCGCACCAAACGCGCTGAGGAAGGCGCTGACATCGAGGAAGTTCAAGTCTCCCTCGCCCGTGAGGTCCGCGGGACACGCGGGAGCTTGGCCGTAGAACACGCGGATGCAGGTGTTCCCTGAGTATCCGATCGCGAGATCTGGTCGCCCATCGTTGTTGAGGTCACCAAGCGCGATTGAAGTGCCGACCTCAGACGCGTCGTAGGTCCATGCTGGATCGGTATCGAGCACGCCGTCGCGGTTGAGGTACAGATGCGCCCGACCATCAGAGAAGTGGACTTCACCCAGATCGTCATCGCCGTCGAGATCGACATCGAAGAATCGGACTTCCTGTGGTCCAGTGAATGGTGGATTGGTCACACCAACACCCAAAATCGCGCCGTGGACGAGTGAATAGATCGTGGTAGGATCACCGCCGAACGCGACCTCAGAAGAGAAGTCATCCTCTAGATCGGTGAATGCCGCTCCCTTGTCAGCGTCTGTGTTAGGGACATAGAGCGACTGGAACACATCCGGCGTGCCGGTGGTGTTGTAGTAGATGCCGCTGGAGAAGTTGACCCATTTCGCAACAGCAAGATCGGGAAAGCCGTCGCCTGTGATGTCGCGTGCATCGAGCCCGTTGGAGATTTCGTAGGTATCCGACTCCCACGATGGATCGCTTTCGAGCCCCATCCCGTTGTTGCGGAACATAAACATCGGACGCGTCGGTTGATTGACTCCTGACCCTTGATTGGTGGTCACCAGATCGAGATCCGAATCGTTGTCCATATCAACGAGGAGCCCTGAGGTTCCCCACGCGTTTGGGCTGGTCGCTGATGCGAACCCCGCAACGGTGTTGACACCGCCTCCAGCGAGTCCGAAGTGAATCTGGACCGAATCGGTTCGAAGACCTCCGCCGTGGATGCTGACAAGGTCGGGGTAGGTGTCGCCATTGACATCACCGATCTGCACATCCGCGGAGTGCGTTTGTTCATTGGAGATCCATGAAGGGGTGTTCTCCAATCCGCTCTCGGAGTTGAAGAAGATCATGTCGCGCCAGTCTTCATACGGCGGGAACGAGTTGGAGATGTAACATACCGCCGCGAGGTCGTTGCGTCCGTCGCCGTCCAAATCGGCAATCGCGAGCCCACTGATCTGTCTGCGGAGTTCGACTGTAAAGTCGGGGGTTGTTCCGAACGGTGCTTCTGCAGTTGCTGATCCAGAAGGCGCGTGACCAAGCTGACCAACCGGCGCGAGCGAGCGCTCAACAGTTTCTTGACCAGTCGCGGAAATCTCGATGTGCGAGCGGGCGATGGGCTCAGCTCCCGATGCCATCCCGGCATGAAATGAAAGAAGCGAGCATAGCGTAATCGTGCGTGTGTGCATATTGGGTGTCCTTTGTGTGCGGGTCATTCCCATGCTACCAGAGCACGCTTCCCGCTACAAGGAAAAACTCACCCACGCGATCGGCATTCCTCAAGGAACTGAACCCCTCGACGCAGATGCGGGATGACAATCGATCCACCAACAATCAACGCGATATCAAAGACCTCGAACAACTCCTCATCACTCGCACCGGCAATGACCGCTTGATCGATGTGATACGCGATGCAGTCGTCGCAGCGGAGCACCATTGACGCGCTGAGTCCGAGCAGCTCTTTGGTCTTCGCATCAATCGCGCCAGGCTCGTACGCGCTCGAATCAAGCGTAAAGAACCGCTTGGTTGTCTTGGTTCCCCGGCTCAGAATCTTTTCATTGAGATCCGTCCGGAACGCTTGAAACTCTTCGTATCTGCTCATGGACCAGTATAGAACGGAATCTTTCTGAAAATGATTGTCAATTCTCTGCGCACAATGCGGTCTGCTTTCAGAGAACTTCTATCACTCAGGAGATCAACCATGAAACGAACAACACGATGCTTCGCCCTGCCATTCGCTCTCTTTCTCGCGCTGTTTCTCACCCTCCCCACAATGACGGGCTGTGAAATTCGACAGTCATTCGGGATCAACAAGCACCATCCTCATAAAGGTGGACGCCCGCACCACAACCATCACGACCATTGTGGGTGCGGGAATCATCATGGACCACGAGGACACCGACCGCCTTGGGCGAGCTCTGGAGATTCAGACCACGATCACGACCCCGGCCCACGCTCGGGACCTCGCGCCACTGTGACGACAGCGGGATTCATCAATGCACGCACCACACGAGTCAATACGCTTGAACACGCACCCAAATCCCCACCACGCAACTACTCCGCGCCAAGAGTGTCCAGCAGTGCTCCCAAAGCGAGAACCGCTCGAAAGTCGCCTCCTGTGAACAAACCGCTCCGGAAAGCTCCCGCTCGTAAGAAATGAATGCGTGCGGTGAAACCAACGCGATACCATTCCCTATATAGATACCACACTCTGGAGAATTATTGATGTCATCACGAACCACGCTCGCACTCGTATCCACTGTCCTGCTCGCATCCCCTGCAATGCTCGGAGGCTGCCTGCTCAGTCAGGACAAAAGCACCAGCATCAGCGGCGCGTATGTGCAACCAAGTGACCTGTCCCGCGTCAAGCTCGACAAGAGCACACAAGACGATGTTCTTGGGATCCTCTCTGAACCCACCAGCCGGAAGAAGAACGATGACGGTTCTGAAACATGGACATGGAACTGGACCAAAAAAGAGCACGGCTCGGGTTCGCTGTTCCTGATCTTCTCCGGATCAAGCCAGAAACATGTCGAGGAAAGCGCCCACATCACTTTCGAGCACGGCGTCGCAACTGACAAGTGGCGCGATTGATCGAATCTGAACTCATTCAGCTTCAGGTCCCGCGCGTGTCCCCGAACAGCTGCACATGCACACGCGGGCAATAGCTCCAGCCGCGCGACACACACTCTTCGACCACCCATGCGATCGACGCTGGATCAGGGACCGTCACGCCTTCAGGCATCAGCATCACATCACTGGGCGCATAGCCACAGATATTCGCAAGCACCGATTCGATCTCTGGAAGATCCTCGCGCGAACTCACCACAAACTTGAGCTGACGATCGCGCGTTGACGCGATCAACTCGTTAATCGCGCCATAGTCGAGTCTGCGTTCTTCGTGCCGCTTCGCCCACGCGCCTGATGCATCCCTCGGATCGTCTGTCGGCGTCGAGTTGGCAAGCTTCGGAGAAAGACTCATCAGATTGCACACCAACCCCGGCAGCACAAGCGTCCCCGCTGTTTCCACAGTGATGTGCAACCCCGCTTTGGACAGCGCTGAGGACAACACAGCAACCTCCGCGAACATCATGGGTTCGCCGCCGGTGAGCACCGCGTGCCCCACACCGCTCGCGACCGCTTCATCCACGAGTTCATCGACAGTCCGCGTCGTCTTCTCAGGAGCCCAACTCGCGTAAGGCGTGTCACACCAGGTGCATCGCAGATTGCACCCCGACACGCGGCAGAACCAGCTCGGAACCCCGGTGAGTTTGCCCTCGCCTTGGATGGAGACGAATGTTTCTGAGATTGGTAGCGACGCGCTCATCGTGCGTACACCGTTGGGTCTTGAATACCAGCTTGTTCAAACCCGCGACTGCGGAGGATGCATGAATCGCACTCGCCGCACGCTTTGCCTTCGATCGGGTCGTAGCACGAATGCGTCATCGCGTAGTCCACTCCCAGAGCGACACCCGCTTGCACGATCTCCGCTTTGGTCATCTCCATCAAAGGCGTGTGGACACGGATCGCATTCCCATCAACCCCCAGCTTGGTCGCAAGGTTCGCAGTCGTTGCAAATGATTCGATGAACTCTGGTCGACAGTCTGGGTATCCGGAGTAGTCCACCGCGTTGACGCCAATAAACAGATCCTTCGCTCCCAGGGTTTCCGCGAGCGCCATCGCGATCGACAGGAACACCAGATTCCGCGCCGGGACATAGGTGATCGGGATGTCTGTCATCGCGGATTCATCGCGTCCCTTAGGGACCTCGATGTCCGCCGTGAGTGCTGATCCACCGAACGCGCCGATGTTGATCGGGAAGACCCGATGCGACGCGGCACCAAGCTTGGTGCTCAGTATTTCGCTCGCTGCGAGCTCGTTGCGATGGCGCTGTCCGTAGTCGAACGCGATGGTGTGGCAGGTGTATCCCTGCGAAGCCGCCATCGCGAGTACCGTCGTCGAATCCAACCCGCCGGACAGCAACACGACCGCATGACCTTTGGTTCCAGGTGCTGATGGGGTGGTCGAATTGTCCGTTTCTGCTGGCATTTACAACGGTAGGTCGGCGGAACTGCGGATTTGATGCCACCAAACTTGGAGTTTCGAGTATACTCAGATATGCCATTCTCGCTCATCAGCGCGACGGTGCTGCGTGTTCGCCCAATCGGGGTCACCTCCGACTACTGCCCGGTCTGCCGAAAGGAATGCCGGTTCCGGTTGGCTCAAGCGGAACACAAACGATATTTCCTCTGCATGGACAAGGGACGCCACGGCCATCCCCACCATGAACTCACTTGCATGACTTGCAATTGCCGCGTCGAACGCCCGATCGAGGAACGACCGATCTCGATCCTTCCCGATCCGAAAAGCTCCGCAACTTTCGAACCCGACATGCTGCCGATCGTTTCCAAACGGATCGAGAACTGCACCGCGATGGAGCAGACCAGAGCGGAGGGCAAACTCAAACCCGCTGAGCGTGAAGAGATGATCCGCCATGCGTTTTTCTGTTTCGCGCGTCTGTACGACGAGGACACTTTCGAGCGTCTCACCCCGTTTGCTCGACTCCTGATTTTGGTCGTCTCACTGATCGTCGCGGGAGCGGGGTACTACGCATGGACGCGCACCGGATCGCACACCCCCATCATTTTCGCGGCAATCGCGATCGCGCTTGTCTTCCTCTCCATCATCTACTGGGCTTCGCGCCACTCCCCTCGCAAACGCGTCCGCACCTGGCTCGCAATGGCGCTGCTCCCGATGGATCCGACAAGCGAAGAGATCCGCGTGATCCGTGCCGAGCTCCAACGCTCACGACTCAAAGCAGGATTCCAGATCAGAGCGGACAAAGTCCTTGCGAAGATCAAAAAGCTCAAAGCGAAGGGTTGTACAGGCGTGCCCAACCCTCCGCATTCAAAGTAACCAGGTTGATGCTGATCATCGATCCTGCTATTTGCTCGTCAGGTCGATGTATCCACGCATGTTTCCACGGATGAGCTTGAGACGCACACCTTCTTGGTAGTTTGCTTCGGAGAAGAACGATTTGAGCTGGTCCGGATCCTCGAAAGATCGACCATCAATCTCGTAAAGAAAGTCTCTCGATTCAAGACCCGCTTCATCCGCTGTGGAGTTTGGTGAGACTTCGAGCACCTGGAATCCCGCGATCCGATCCACGACGCGCCCTCTTCTGGTCACAACGCGCTCGTCCGGAACGACTGAGAATCCGAGTTTCTCGATAAACGCACCTCCATACGCGATCGCGCGTTGTTCATCGCGGTCTTGGAGCGTCGCATTCCCGCGGCGTAACTTCCCGTCGCGGATGTACTCGATCTCGGTCGGGATTCCGGGACGGACAAGCATGATCGCGTTGCCCATACGGACGAGGTTTTCTGTTGTGCGTCCGCCGAGCGATACGACGACATCATCCTTGAGAAGCCCGGCTTGTTCTGCGGGACCACCCGGAACAACTCGATTGAGCACCACCCCGCCGTCGATACCAAGGTCGTACGCATCCGTCGGCTCAAGCTCACCCATCTCGACACCCAACCAACCACGATCGACGCGT
Source organism: Phycisphaerales bacterium (assembly GCA_029212425.1). Classification (GTDB taxonomy): domain Bacteria; phylum Planctomycetota; class Phycisphaerae; order Phycisphaerales; family UBA1924; genus UBA1924. The sequence continues at coordinate 2,724 of JARGNC010000071.1, read as the reverse complement.
CCGTTGTCGATAATCCGCGTCATGACAGCGCCAGCAATATCAATCGGGATCGCGAATCCCAGCCCGTTGTTCCCGCCTGATCTCGACAAGATCGCGGTGTTGATCCCGATGACTCGTCCATTCAGATCAACCAATGGACCCCCCGAGTTCCCAGGATTGATCGCGGCGTCTGTCTGGATGAACTCTTGGAACCGCTGCGGCGCGTTCGCCTCGTCGCCGGGGGACATATTGACCGAGCCGCGCCCCTTCGCGCTCACGATCCCCGCTGTTACAGATTGCTGGAACCCGAAAGGCGATCCGATCGCGAGCACCCATTGACCGACTCGTAGATCCTCCGAATCTCCGAACACAGCGGGGACGAGTCCATCCGCTTGGATCTTGAGAACCGCGACATCCGTTTCTGCAAAGGTCCCGATGAGCTCCGCTGGAACCTCGCGTCCATCGCTGAGTCGAACATTGATGTACTTCCCTGCTTCAACGACATGAGCGTTGGTCAGGATGTACCCGCGTTCATCAGCGATGACTCCCGAACCAAGACCTGTCTGCTGACGGAACCCGCGCCGGTTCTCATCTTCAGTCATGACATGCACGACCGAATCCTCGATCGTGTCGCTCGCGTATTCGAATGCGACTGAGAGATCCATCGCCATGTTCATCGCGTGTTTCTGTGTATCGTCCGGCGCTGTTCCGATCTCAGCACCAGTGTTCATCGCGGAGGTGGAGCCGCACAATCCGAGCATGGACACAACTGCGGCGATCGCTGGGAATGCTTTTGTGGGACGATTCATTCTGAACATATGGAGACTCCTTCGTGTACAAACCTACAACACAACAACGCCCGCGGATGCAGGTCTATTGCCATCCCGGTACGGTTCTTCGGATTCCGTGAGTTGTGATTACGAAATCCCGTATTCCGCCCAGGAACTGCTGGTTTCGGTGACCCGGACCCGCTCAAGGGTCAACCCAGCTGGGAGGACGAACTCTTTGCCGTTGCGGTCTGCGTAGGTACCGCCCGACACCAGCTGTGCTGACACATATTTGTAGATGCGCCGTGCGAGCACTTCCGTCGTCGGATCTTCATCTTCGCACACAATGACGCGAGATTGATTCTCTTGGGTCAGCTGGTCGAGGATCGGATCTTTCGAGTTGACCATCAACGCGTGGTCATAGGAATCGATGTAGTCCTCGACCGCGAGTTTGAGCGATTTGAAATCACAGACCATATCCCCATCGCCGAGGTGTCCCGACGCGATGACCAGATCCACTCGGCGCGAATGCCCGTGCGGATATTTGCATCGTCCGGGATGCTTAGAAAGCATGTGCCCGCTCTCGATCTCAAAGCTCTTGCAAACTCGATACACCATAGAGCATCGTATGCCGATTGCGGCTCAAAGAACCACCTTCTATACTCCCGGCATGATACGGATATACCTTATTTTTGCGTGCGCCATGGTGGCAGTGCTCCCCATCGCGTGTTCCCAGAACCGACAACCTCAAACCACCAAAAACGAACCGATTCACCCCGGTCCGATCCACAATCTCCATCAACTCAAACCGGGTCTGTACTCAGGGGGGGAGCCACCCGAAGCCGCCCACTACGCGCAGCTCGCAGAGATGGGTATCCGAACAGTCGTCAGCGTGGACGCGATCCCACCAAATCCAGAACTCGCAGCGCCCTACGGCATACGGATCGTCCACCTCCCGATCGGATACGACGGGATCTCCGATGAACGCGCTCTCGAACTCGCAGCCGCGATCGAAACCTCCGAACAGCCAATCTATGTCCACTGTCATCACGGCAAACATCGCGGTCCCGCGGCGCTGTGCGTCGGCGCGATCGGCGCGGGACTCATATCCAATCAAGAAGCGAACGACTTCATGAAAGTAACCGGCACATCCGCGCACTACACCGGTCTGTGGAAAGCCGCGTCCGAGGCGCAACCGATCGACGAATCAACACTCCGTGCCATGCCCGAACTCCCATCCAAAGCACCGGTCGAGGGGTTCGTCCGCGCGATGGGCACCCTCGATCGATTGCACGATCGCATATGGGAGATCGCAAAGAACGACTGGAGAACGCCGGAGGATCACCCGGACCTCACGCCCGAAGCGATCAGCGGGCGGATGCACGACCTCATGCGCTCAATGCACGGAACCAGCTATATCAAGGACTCAGGACCGATCATGACCTACGAGTTGGACCTGAGTATCGAAGCCGCACGCGAGCTTGAGGTCGCGATTGAGTCCAAGCAATGGCCCGCAGCAGTTGAAGCACTCAACGCGTTCAAGCAATCCTGCAAGAGCTGTCACGAACAGTTCCGAGACTGAATATCAGGTTTACTGACCGTCGAAGAAGTACCCAAGCCGGCTCCCGAAACTGCGGAGCTTGCCTGTCTTGAGATCCCCGTCATCGAGGTACTCATCGAGCTTGAGCGCCATGTTGTCCGTGTAGTTGTTGCCGTTGTTCTTCCGAATCGAAATCTGAGGCGGGTTCCAGTTCGGCGGCCCCTCATAGTCGTACACGCCTCCCATCGGCGCTGGTTTCGCGAACGGATTCTCGGATTTGAAGTATGGGGTCAGAGCAGTGACCACCCTCATGCGATTCACATCTCGGGGGTACGAGCCCTCTTTGGACACATACATCGCGAGTGCGTTGACAATCGCTTGAAGATCCTCGCTTGTCGCAGCAATCGCGGCTTCTTCCTTCGCTTGCAGAAACTTCGG
>JARGNC010000070.1:1186-11801 GCA_029212425.1 Phycisphaerales bacterium | reverse complement strand
TCCTGCTCGCCAATGTGCTGATGCCACCACGCAAGGTGCTGTAGAGGTGCTGTAATAGTCAATCACGCATCAAGCATCCGGATTCAGCGACAGATGCTGCGCAAGCAGATCCGAATACGATCCACGCAAGGGCTCCCCAAGCGCGGGAAGAAAGGTCGTCCGGATCTCGTCAGCGCGTCCCGGAGCAAGCTCCTCGTCCTCAGGCGTGTTCGTGAGGATCTCAAACTCGAAATGCCAACCCAGATCCGTCACATCATCGATATGGATCCGCGTGGTGTTGAGTAGATACAACTCCCGCACCTTCGTCACCGTCAACCAGACAGGCAACGGCGCTTGCCCAAACCGCTGCACCACCTCGTCGTGCGTATAGATCGTGTAATCCGAAACTTTTGGGGAGACTTCATTGGGTCGGTCATAGAAGATGTACTCGATCGGTTCGGGTGATCCGATCCCCCGCTCGATCGCGATCGCTTCGCGCTTCTTGAGTCTTCCACGCGCGACATTGTAATAGGTGTCGGTCTGTCTGATCTTCCCGATCCTTGACGCGCCGATCTTCTTGCAGATGAGCCGAGCAAGATTCGGGTCGCGGAGTTCAGCTTTCCATTCAAGGTTCTTCATGCCATGACTATCGGCGATCGAGCCGATCAACCCTTCATTGAATCCAGTGTTTGCACAAGTTTCGCTTCATCCCAGACCTCGATCCCAAGCGTCTGCGCTTTGGAGAGTTTGCTCCCCGCTTTCTCTCCAGCAATCAGCAGGTCCGTGGACTTCGACACCGACCCCGTCACCTTCGCGCCCAGCGACTCCAGCTGCTCGCTGAGTTCCGTGCGTCCGAAGCGTTCGAGTGTCCCTGTGATGACGATGGTCTTTCCTGCAAATGGCGAGTCGATGATGGACTCCGCGTCTTGGTAGTCCTTGCTCGACAGATCCACCCCGCACGCGCTGAGCCGATCAAACGCATCGCGTGCTGCGTCCGAGTGCAGATACTCAAAGATCACCGGAGCGGTGTCCGCCCCAAGCCCTGTCTCGTAGGTGGTTTCCAGCTTGCCCTTCGATCCCGTCAGTTCCTCACGCTTTGCTTGACTCATCGTGTTGACCGCAGTCGGCATGAGCTCCCAAAGCTCCGCTTGACGCAGATCGTCGATGTCCTTGAATCGTCGCGCGAGCTGCTTTGCGGTCGTTGTCCCGATGTGACGAATCCCCATCCCAGCGAGCACGCGAGCGAGCCCCTGAGACTTCGCCGCCTCGATCCCAGCGATCAGGTTCTCGACCTTCTTCTCACCCATCCGATCCAGCTCAACAAGCTGCTCGCGATGCTCATGCAGGTTGAAGATATCCGCGAAGTGGTTGAGCGGGATCTCGCTTCCGCGAATCAGATCGATCGTCGATTCACCCAGCCCCTCGATGTCCATCTGCTTTCTTCCCGCGAACCACACCAGCTTCTCCCGGACCTGCGCAGGACATTCCGGATTCACGCACCGCCGAGTCGTTTCGAGCGTGGGATCGTCGCGCGATTCGAGCGGTTCGATCTCCAGCGGCGCATCGCACGCAGGGCAATGCTCCGGAGGGAGCACACGCTCCGCATCCTTCGGACGATCCTGAAGCACCACCCCGATCACCTGCGGGATGATCTCTCCCGCTTTCTCGACCTCGACCGTGTCTCCAACATGCAGATCGCGCGTGCGGATCATGCCATAGTTGTGGAGGGTCGCGTGGGAGACGGTCGTCCCCGCAAGGTTGACCGGCTCAAGGGTCGCGCGAGGGGTAATCTTCCCCGTCTTTCCGACTTGGTGCTCAACACTCAGGAGCCGAGTCGTCTTCCGTTCAGCAGGGAACTTGTACGCGATGCACCAGCGTGGAGATTTGCTGGTGAATCCGAGGGTTGCTTGCTGTTCAAAGGAGTCCACACGGATCACCACCCCATCGGTCGCGTACTCCAGATCGTGACGGATGCCGTCGATGCGATGGATCGCGCCGATGATCGCATCCGCGTTGCTCTCGATGGTTCTGTGCTCTCCGATGTCGAACCCAAAGCGTTTGATCTTGGATGAGAACTCCGCATGACCTGATGCGAACTTGGGATCGCTGATCTCTCCCGATCCATGCGCAAGGAACCCCAGATTCCGAGCCGCGGCGACTTTCGGATCGAGGTTCTTGATCGTCCCGGCGCACGCGTTGCGAGGATTCATAAACGGATCATCACCCGCTTCTTCGCGCTCGGTGTTGATCCGGATGAACTCCTGAAGCGGGATGTAGACCTCACCACGCACCTCCAGCACAGCAGGGATGTCCTCGTCAGGGATGTCATCGCTTTGCAGATTGAGCGGGACAGATCGGATGGTGCGGATCGCGTGGGAGACATCATCGCCTTGGGTGCCGTCCCCTCTGGTGAGCGCTCGGATGAACGATCCATCTTCGTAGCGGATGGAGAGTGCAACGCCATCGATTTTGGGTTCGCAGGTGAAGGTGGTGCTTGGGGTTGCGTTGAAGAGATCATCAGAGGGGGCATCGCTCGACCCCAGCCCCTTGTGCATCCGCTCGACCCATTGACGGACCTCTTGCTCGTTGTAGGTGTTGTCGATCGACAGCATCGGGATCGCGTGTGGGAGGGTCGTGAATCCCGGGATCGGGTCCCCTCCAACGCGAGCGGTGGGGGAGTTGGGGTCATGGAGCTGTGGGTGATCCGCTTCGAGGGCTTCAAGCTCCTTGAGAAGCAGGTCAAACTCCGTGTCGGACATGATCTGCGATTCCCCCAAGTAGTACGCGGAGTTTGCGCGGCTCAGCAGGGATCGGAGTTCATAGATTCTGTCTTTGGCATCACTCACGCGGACATGATACGGGGGTTTGTGGTCGTGGGTGCTATCATCGTTCATGGGCGCACAGTTGATTGACGGAAAAGCTTTGGCCGACGAGTTTCGCAAGCGGACAGCGACCCGTGCCGGTGAGCTGCGCGACCAGGGCAAACCCGCAAAGCTCGACGCGATCTTGGTCGATTCAGGCGACAACGGCGCAAGGGTCTACGCAGAAAACCAAGCACGGACATGCGAGCAACTCGGGATCGAGTACCAACTCCACGAACTCCCAGTCGGATCATCCCAAGGCACCATCGAAACCAAAGTGATGGAACTCAACCTCGACCCATCCGTCCACGCGATCATGGTGCACATGCCCCTCCCTGACGGCGTGGACTCACACCACATCAAAATGCTCCTCGATCCCGACAAAGATGTCGAAGGCGTCAATCCCGCAAACATCGGGAATGTCGTCTATGGACGATCCATGCGTGCACCCTGCACCGCGCTCGCAACCCTCAAACTCATCGACTCGACAGGATTTGATCTCAAGGGCAAACGCTGTGTTGTGGTGGGTGCATCGGTTGTTGTGGGACGACCGATCGCTGTGCTGCTGATGCAGCGGGAAGCGACGGTCATCAGTTGCAACAAGTTCACCGAGGGGATGGACGAGTTGTGCCGATCCGCGGATGTCCTGATTCCCGCTGCAGGGGTCGCGGGGCTGATCAAAGCGGACATGGTGAAACCGGGCGCGTTGGTGGTCGATGTCGGGGTGAACCGTATTCTGGACCCTGAGACCGGCAAGAAGCAGACGGTCGGGGATGTCGCGTATGACGAGGTCCGCGAGGTCGCAGGATGGGTTTCCCCAGTCCCTGGAGGCGTTGGGCCGATGACGGTCGCGGTGCTGCTCCATAATGTGGTGGAACTCGCTGAGGGGTGAACCTTCTGGGTTCTGGAGCGGTAGAACCGGTCGTGTCGATTTCGATTGATGGAAGATATGAAATTTCCTGAGTCATTGACTCTTGGAGGGCTGACCCATTGAATGCCACTATGAACACACTTGGGAACACACTCGCATTTCTCCCGAATCTCGGCTGGCCGGAGATGCTCATCATCGGCATCATCATGCTGCTGCTGTTCGGTCGTCGCCTTCCAGAAGTCGGCCGCAGTCTCGGAGAGGGCATTGTCTCGTTTAAAAAGGGCCTCAAAGAGGTCGGAGACGAGATGAATGTGCAGTCGAATCAATCCGCACAGTCCCCGAAGTTTGATGCCGCCAAAGCACCGAACAATCCGGATATGGCAAGCTCAGCCCACACGACGGCACAACCGGTGGCGCATTCGAGCGAGTCCGATACAGACGAAAAGAAGTCCTGAGAGCAATCAGGGACCGATTTGCTTGTTCTACGGCTTTCCAATCGCCTATGAGCGGGTTATCATTCCGACCAATCCGAATGGATTGATCTTTCAAACCGACCTGGCGAGGTAGCTCAGCTGGCTAGAGCGTGGGATTCATAACCCCAAGGTCGAGAGTTCAAGTCTCTCTCTCGCCATTTCAATGATGCCGTTCCAAGTATTTGGGGCGGCATTTCTTTTTTTCCGTCATATCCAACCGATGAGTGCGTTATTCTCGTGGAATCTATACAGGAGATCGTTCAATGGACACAAAGATGCTTGTGGGTGGAATTGTCGGGATCGGATTGCTGGGAGTCGCAGGCGTGCTCATTCTGGGTGCCGGGAGCGATGGTGATGGGGTCCAACTCGCGAGCGCGAGTGGGGTTCAAGCAGCTGATTCCGAGTTCAAAAGTGCCTACGACATTGATCCGATCGAACGCCCCGAAACCGAAGCGATCGAGACGCAGCCTCGCGATTTGCAACCTGCACGAGGCAACGGCCGAGGAGATGGCGAAAGACGCGGCGGACGACGCGGTGGATTCGAGCAGATGGAAGAACGGCTTATGCAGTTCGACGCTGACGGGGACGGGATTCTCGATCAAGCAGAACGCGATGCGATGGTCGCTGCGATGCGTGCGCGCATGACCGAACGCTTTGACGCCAACGGCGATGGGATCGTCAGCATCGAAGAACAGTTCGCAGCACGCAGAGAGTTCATGCTCGACTCCCGTAGAGGGGAGCGTATGAAAGAACGCTTCGATGCTGATGGGGATGGTGAGCTCAGCGAAGAAGAAACCGCAGCGATGAACGCGGACCTCGATGCACGCGACGCAGAACGCATGGCGGAGATTGTGAGCCAGTACGACACGGACGGCGATGGTGTCATGTCACTCGAAGAAACCGTCGCAATGCAAGACCAGCAGGTCCAGGATCGCCGATCACAGATGGATGAGTTCGCGATCCAGTTCGACGAGGATGGGGACGGAAACCTGAACGCAGACGAACGCGTCGATGCGATGACCACGATGCAACAACGACGCGAACTCGACCAGTTCCTGCGCCGCTACGACACCAATGGTGATCGTGAGATCGGGACGAGCGATCGTGAACGCTTCACTGACGCGTACGGCAAGAAAGAACCCTACGGCGATGTGAATCGCGATGGGATCTACAACATGGATGATGTGGTCATGTTCAGAGACATGAGCGAACGCGCCGCAGCAGCGAACGAGTAGTTGTGTTTGGACTCGACTGCTGTTTATTCAAAGTCGCTTGACACGACATTCGCGTAGGTCGGAGACCATTCGTAGCGATCGAAGTATCCGCCTGCGTGAGCGCATTGGAATGCGAGCCAATCGCCTGCAATGAGTGATGGTCCCGATACTGGGAGCAGTGTTTCTTCGTATCCGACGAGGGTGGATTCGATCCCGATCTCTTCAAGGATGAGCATTTGCTCAGCGGTGGTGAGTTCGGAGGTTCGTTGTGCGCCGCAAGCGCCTTGGAATGCGAGAGCGGTCAATGAAGCGGTCATAATGGCCGCACGGCGGATGTGTGTGGTCGTCTTGCGCATGATGTCCCCATCGAGCCGATTCTGTGCAAAGTTGTGCGAGATTCCAGATCACACCAAGAGTGATCAACTTTGCGCGATAAATCTGTCGATAAAGAAACGAATACCACAGAAATCCGAGTAAATCGAGGATTTTATGGGCCTTTCGGGTTATTTTCTCGTTAGGGACAGTGGTGAAGTTTATGTTTGGAGTGCACCATGCCCCCGCAAGTCTCGAAACCAGAATACTTTAAGTCTACTTCGCCGAAGCTTGCGGCCCTTGTTGCGCTTTCCATCGCTTCGAGCACTTTTGCAGCTTCAGCACTCCTCTCGTCCGATAACAAGTCGGTCGTTCAGCCCGAATCAACAAGGGCTGCGACGCAGCAAGACGGCGTCGGATATCGCGTGACTGGGATCCGTCTTGGGTATCAATCGGATCATCCGAGTCTTCCAGATTTGAAACCATTGCTCGAACGAACGGTGTCTCTGATCCCGATCGAGGGCGGATACATCGGCGCACAGAACGCTGAGAATGCGGATGGGGTCGTACAGGTCGCGATCGGTGAGATTGGTTTGGGTGGACCAGAGACGCTCTACGGCAGTGCACTGGCGGTCATCATCCAAACCGTGCGTGACGAGATGGAATCGCGGTATGGATTCCTCGGACATCTGGTCACGCCTTCTCCAGACGAGATCGCGTTCCGGACAACACAAGAAGACCTGCGTGGTCCAGGCGATCATCCTTTGACGATCCTGATCTGGCCTGCAACTGTGGGAGATGTGCGTACCGTCGCGCGAGGCGACCGGATCGCAGAGCAACCAGGAGAGCACGACGATCCCAATGTCAATCATCCGGCGCACGAGCGTCAGCGAGATCGCATGACGATCAAAGCGGGGGATCTGCTCACCAAGGAGAGCGTGGACGACGAGGTATACGAACTCAATCGGCATCCGGGACGGCGCGTGGATGTGTCGATCGCTCCATCGACGCAGCAAGGTGAGGTGGTGTTGGATTATCTCATCTCAGAACCCAAGCAATGGTCAGCGTACGCGAGCGTGTCCAATACAGGCACCAAGAGCACCGATGAATGGCAAGAACGGTTCGGGTTTATCCATCGACAGTTGACTGGGCAAGACGATATCCTGCAGTTGGATTACATCACCGCTGGGTTTGACGAATCGCACGCGGTGCTTGGTTCGTACGCGTTTGATCTTGGGCCGGACTTCCGTGCTCGCGTGCATGGTCGTTGGAACCAGTACACCGCGTCGGATGTTGGTCTTGGGTTCGCGAGCTTCGAGGGTGAGGGCTACGAGTTCGGAGCTGAGATTTCGACCAATATTTGGAGCGAGGGACCGAGGTTCTTGGATGTGTTTGGGGGGATTCGGTACGAGCATATTTCGGTGGACAATCGAGTCTTGTTGATCAGCGGCGAAGAGGATTTTTTGCTGCCGTTTGGGGGGCTCCGTTACCAGAAGAGCACCCCTTTGCATACCGCGTTTGCTGAAGTGCGATTCGAGACGAACCTCGCGAGTGCCGCGGGAACGAGCGAACTGGCGATCGGGACGCTTGGTCGTCCGAATGTTGAAAACGAGTTCACGACGGTCAAGGGACAGATCATGCACTCGTTCTTCCTTGAACCGATCTTCGATCCCAAGGGATTCAGTGGTGAGCGTGGTGTAGACGACATGACGCTTGCGCATGAACTGGTCTTCAGTGTTCGTGGACAGAGCAGTCTGGGTTCTCGCTTAGCTCCGAACTATCAAATGGTCGCAGGCGGCGCATCGAGTGTGCGAGGGTATAAAGAATCGGTCGCGGTGGGTGACAACGCGATTATCGGCTCTGTCGAGTACCGATATCACCTCGGAAAGGCGACACCGGTCACGACTGAAACAACAACTTTGTTCGGTTCTACCTTCAGAAATGCACGATCTCGACCATATGGGGGCGCAGATTGGGATCTAATCCTCTCCGGCTTCGTAGATATAGGACGGGTGTCGGTACAGGACGCCTTCTTCTTTGAAAATGCCGAGACATTGGTTGGCGTGGGTGTTGGAGTCGAGGCACAGTTAAAGCGGAACCTCACCCTCCGTCTGAACTATGGAATGGCTATGACCAAGATCGGGAGTGGGGCCTCGACAGTAAGCGATGTAGGAGACTCCAGGTTGCACTTCAAAGCAACTGTTGTCTTCTGACAACTGAAGAACTGGAGGATAGGAAAATGAAAACTGAAGATATGAACACAAAGCGAACCCGCTTGGGCTTCGCACTTATCGCGATGGCAGGTCTTTCGACCGGTCTGGCGCACGCGAATCCCAGCGAGGATGACGCGACAATCGCTGCAGGCACCGCGATCTTTGATTCCAATGGGAATCTGCTGACCATTACCACCAGTGACATGACCATCATCGATTGGCTCGCGTTCAACATCGATTTCGGTGAGACGGTGCAGTTCATCATGCCTGATGCGACTTCGCGTGTGCTCAACCGCATCGATGGCGCCACCCCATCGGAAATCAATGGCGCACTGTTGGCAAACGGACAAGTGTTCCTTGTCAATCCATCCGGTATCGTCTTTGGTGAAAACGCGGTCGTTAATGCGGGAAGCTTGTACGCAGCTGCGGGGCACATCTCCAACGCGAACTTCATCTCAGAGACTTACCGCTTTACCGATATGCAAGGCGCGGTCGTCAACCGCGGTCATCTTGGCGGCGATGTTATCGCGTTGCTTGGGGGGCAAGTCGCAAACATGGGCACCATCTCCGCGCCAGAAGGCACCGTCATCATGGCGGCTGGCGAGCAGGTCCTGATCGGGACTCACCTTGGGAGCCGATTCGTTGAGATCGAAGTGCCACTCCAAGAAACTGAAAGCGCATTCGATCAAACTTTCGCAGAAGCAGCGGGCATCCCACTCGCGGCTGGTGATGTGTACTCGATCGCAGCATGGAACACCGGAACGATTACCGCGGATCATGTCTTCATCAAAGCAGAGGGCGGCGATGTCGCACTCGCAGGTTCCATCAACGCGAACGGCGCGGGCAACGATGGATTCTTGACTGTCCGGGGTGACAATGTCATCGTCGCTGATACGCTCGAAGCGCGTGGGGCGCCGATCACTGCTGGAACGATCACGCTGACCGCTGGACCCAGCGGGGTGATCGATCTTGGTGCGGATCTGAACTCCACAAACGCGGGGATCTTCCTGCACGGTGATGTTCGGCTGACAGACAGTGTTTCGCTGACCAATACCGGAACATTCAGCAACACAAATATCGTCGGTGATCTGTACTCGGAAGCTGGCGAATACAACACGCTGAGCATTTCAGCGAACAACGGGCGTGCCTTCTTTGGTGGCAGCGTTGGCGACAGCGCCACGAGCGATCAACGGCTCGGATTCCTCGATGTTGATGTCAACCTCACAAGCTACATGGACAATGTCTCCACGCTCAACGGCATGACCCTGATGGGGTACACCGAGATCATGGGTCCAAGCGTGACTTTCCATACAGGATTGGGCACCGCGTTGTTTGGTGGCAACATCTACTCGCATATCGACGGTGTCTCGGATGTCGCGTTTATGTATGACGGAGATGTTTGGAATGGGGTGGGCGAAGCCCGCACGCCGTTCAAGTTCCAGGGGAGCATCGGGATTGCTCCGCCGTTGCACTTCATGCCCAACCAGGGCGCGTTCCGCACCATCCGATTTGGTGATGATGCCGCTGGTGCAGCGATGGTTTCATCTGCGTTCTTGTTCTCGAATGCAGCCGCTGAAGGTTTGGACCTGATGGACGCGGGTGCGATCGATCTGACCAGCCAGTTCTTCGTCGCGGCTCGCGAAGGGGTCTACGCTGGACGCGGACAGAAGATCACCTCGATGGGGTCGATCCAGTTCGCAGCGAAGGGGCATGGATTCACGACGGTTGAACTCAGCGATGTCAATGCGATCGGAGATCTCACAGTTCTTTCCCAAGGACGACTTGGAGGCGAGATTACCCTGCTCGGACACCTCGGCGGATACATCGATGGTGTTGCCAACGAAGCGGATCGGTCCGGCGGCGGATACGACGAACAAGCGGCAGAACTGATCGCATCGGGAACCATTCGTCTTGATGGGATGCTCAATACCGACACCGCTGGTGCGATGCTCGGCGCGAGCTCAGTTGTTCTTGCGAACAATGGCGGGACGGGGATGCCACTCGGATTGACAGTTGAGACATTCCCAGGTGGAGTCTCGCTCGCAAACTTCATGGGAACCGAATCGGGGACCACGGGACTCGCGTACGCATACGACTTGACGCTCGGAGACTTTGTGACCTTTGGTCCTCCTACAACACCCGCGAATCTCGCGACCGCATTTGCGGATGAAGATGTGCTTGTGCTTCGCGATGACGACCCATACCTCGCGCAGCGTCAAGTGTTGACTGAGCTTGGGCTCTCTCCAGTAGATCCTTCGGACGAAGTGAATCTGGAGGGTGCAATCAATGGCGTGGAGCATTACGACTTCGCTCGGACCGAATCGCTCATTATTGAGCGTGTTTCCCCTCGCAGCGTTTCGCGGATGGTCGATGCGTACATCGGATTGTTCGGTGAGCGTGATGCAGCGACTGGGACTCGTCCTGGGTTCGATTCGATCGCTCAGGGTCTCGCGACTGGTGACGAGGATCAGGTTGATATGCTGATGTCGAAGATCGGCTTGGTGCTTGACCGGATCGCTCTGCTGGAACTGACCCCGCTCGAGATTCAGCGTGCTCAGAACAACTTGCTGAATCTGGTCCGTCCCGATTCGATGGACCCAGACCAGTTCCGTTCGCAATGGGCAAAGAACTGATCGACTGATGATCTGATCAGTCAGACAATCTACGAAGACTCCTGACCTTCCGTGGCCGA
>JARGNC010000070.1:838-1148 GCA_029212425.1 Phycisphaerales bacterium | reverse complement strand
CCCGCCCCCCCCCCCCCCCCCACGGCTCTTTTTGGAGTGGCTAGAATCGAATGCATACCAAGCTACAAGGAGCATCGCGTGTACACACTCGTTCTAATTCGTCATGGAGAGAGCACCTGGAACAGGGAGAACCGGTTTACAGGATGGAAGGATGTACCGCTGAGTGATCAGGGGCATGAAGAAGCGATCGAGGCAGGCAAGCTCCTCGCGGATGAGGGGTACACCTTCGATCTCGCGTACACCTCGGTGCTCAAGCGGGCGATCCGCACGCTCTGGCATGTGCTCGAAGAGATGGACCTGATGTGGGTTC
>JARGNC010000070.1:0-776 GCA_029212425.1 Phycisphaerales bacterium | reverse complement strand
TTGGAAACTCAATGAACGCCATTATGGTGCGCTCCAGGGATTGAACAAAGCAGAAACCGCTGAAAAGCACGGCGAGGATCAGGTCAAAGTCTGGCGCCGCTCGTACGACACGCCGCCACCAGCGCTTGAGACTTCGGATAAGCGTTGGCCGGGACATGATCGGCGCTACGCGGAGCTTGATCCAAAGGACATCCCAACAACCGAGTGTCTCAAGGATACCGTCGAGCGTGTGGTGCCTTACTGGGAGAACGAGATCGCGCCGCAGATCAAAGCTGGGAAGCGGATCATCATCGCAGCGCACGGCAACTCTTTGCGAGCAATGGTCAAGTTCCTCGATGGGATCTCTGATGACGACATCGTCGGGGTCAACATCCCGACCGGTATGCCGATGGTGTACGAACTTGATGAGAATCTCAAGCCTATCTCGAAGAAGTACATCGGTGATCCCGAAGCGGTTGCGTCCGCGATGGCTGCGGTCGCAGCGCAAGGGAAAGCGAAGTAATCACGCGTCAGAAGCTTGATTGCTTAAGTCATTTCTTAAGAGTTCGCGGCGTTTCTTGCTTGCTTCTCGTCTGCGTCGCTTCTTTGAGATGCTCGGTAACTTGTTGAGCATGCTGTTGCCCCATACCGCGAGTCGGTTTGGCTTTGTAAATCCGTGTTTCATGCCCAGCTCAGATCGGTCGGTAGTGTGTTGAAGTTCTCGATGCCGTTTTTAGTGACCACGACCATATCTTCGATGCGGATGCCACCGATCGCTTTGGAGTAGAGTCCTGGTT
>JARGNC010000069.1 GCA_029212425.1 Phycisphaerales bacterium | reverse complement strand
CTGAGCACCAGCGTTCATCACAGCTTCTGCACGCATCTTAAGAACGCGACGGAAACCCATACGCTTCTTGAGTTGCTCTGCAATACCATCGGAAACCAGCTGAGCGTCCATATCGGGCTCGCGGATCTCGACAACAGTGATCGCGACCTTACGCCCGGTCATGTACCGGAGCTCTTCGGTCATCCGGTCGATCTCCGAACCCTTGGGTCCGATGACGATACCAGGACGAGCGGTCCGGACGATGATCTTAAGCTCTTCACGAGTACGCTCGATGTGAATGTCCGAAACCGACGCGCTTGGCGGAGTCTTGTTCAGACGCTTGTCGAGGTACTGACGGATCTTCTCATCTTCGACGAGCAGTTCGCCGTAGAGAGCCTTTGGAGCGTACCAGCGTGAGCGGTGTGCTTCGGTGATCCCGAGTCTAAATCCGAATGGATGGCTTTTTTGACCCATTAGCTACGCTCCTGAACTGATACAGTGATGTGGCTTGTTCGTTTGAGAATCGGGTGTGCCCGGCCGCGATCCTTTGGACGGAACCGCTTGATGTGGGTCGCACGATCGACGGTTGCTTCGCTGACAAAGAGTTCGCTCATGTCCGCGCCGAGTTGCTCAGCGTCAGATGATGCGGCCATCAGTGCCTTACCAATGTTGACCGAAGCACGCTTGGTTGAGAACGCAAGCATTTGAGTTGCTTCCTCAAGATTCTTGCCGCGGATCATGTCAACCACAAGCTTCGCCTTCTTTGGGCTTCCACGGTGGTTACGAACCTCGGAAGTGAACTTCGAGATGTCCTTCGGCAAGCACCCAACAGCGGTTGCGAGTGCTTCAATATCTGCTTTGCGGCAGCGAGGATGGTCACGACCTGACATCCAGTTACGGACGGCGGAAGTCGCTGCTTTCTCGCTGCGATTATCACGAGCAACTGCAGCAGCGAGTTGTTCAACACTCACCCCTACCTTGGTTGCCCGATCTTTGAGTTCTTTTGATCTGAGTTTCATAGCTTTATCCCTGGTTCACCGCATTAGCGTGACTTGAGGCCTTCCTTCTTGTTCGTGTGTCCACGGAAGGTACGGGTATTTGCAAACTCGCCCAGCTTGTGGCCGACCATGTCCTCGGTGATGAACACCTCTGGGAATGCACGCCCGTTGTGAACCTGGAATGTGTGCCCGATGAACTCGGGAACCACTGTGCAAGCACGCGCCCAGGTCTTGATTGGCTTCTTGTTGCCCGATGCTTCCATCTTCTCCACCTTGAGGTAGAGCTTCTCGTCGACATATGGGCCTTTTTTCAGACTTCTAGACATAGTCAGATCCTTTCGGGCTTACTTCAGCTGCCCGTATCGTTTGCTCTTACGACGACGGATGATGAGATCCTGTGACGGCTTCTTCCGGTTGCGTGTACCGCCACCCTTTGACAAGGTACCAGACTTACTGACCGGTGCACGACCACCTTTACTGCGACCGTCACCACCACCAAGCGGGTGAGCGTGGTGACTCATTGCCACACCACGAGTCTTTGGACGACGACCGAGGTGACGAGAAAGACCCGCTTTACCAAGACGACGCTGCTGATGGTCAGAGTTTCCAACAGTGCCGACTGTTGCACGGCACTCGATTGGTACACGACGGGTTTCACCCGAAGGCATCACCAATGTCGCGTACTTGTCATCTTTATTGGTCAGACGAGCGTACATCCCAGCACTGCGGCAGAGCTTGCCTCCGCCGTCTGGACGAAGTTCAACACAGTGAACATTCATGCCCGATGGGATGTGCTTGAGTTGCATGCAAGAACCAACGGTTGGCTCGATTGCTTCGCCAGTGGCGCTTTCAACGGTGTTGCCGTCGGTCAGGCCATTCGGTGCAAGAATGTAACGCTTAACACCATCTGTGTACTCGATGAGTGCGATGTGGCAGCTGCGGTTTGGATCGTACTCGATCCCGACAACAGTACCAACGATGCCGTCACGATCACGACGAGCGAAGTCGATCTGGCGGTACATGCGTTTCGCACCCCCACCACGACCACGAACGGTGATCTTGCCCTGGTGGTTGCGACCACCTTTTTTGTTCAGTGGCTTCAGAAGAGTCTTTTCAGGCTTCTTCTTGGTAATCGCCTCGTTCATGTTTACTGAAGCGTTGCGACGACCGGCACTGGTTGGTTTATAAACTCGAATAGCCATAATGCGGGGTTCCTTTCACGCTGCGAACTCAGAAGAGTTCGATCGCGTCTCCTTCAGCAATACGGACCAAAGCACGCTTCCAAGACGATTCAGCAACGCTGCCGTATCGGAACCGACGAGCCCCGCCCTTGCGGACCTGGGTGTTGATCTTCACAACCTTAACACCGTATGCGGATTCAATAGCCGCTTTGATGTCACTCTTGGTTGCACGACGATCGACCTCGAACGCATACACATTGGCTTCTTCCATGCTCTGCGTGGTTTTCTCGGTCAACAGTGGCTTACGAAGGATGTAATGAGCTTCTAGCATTACGCCACCTCTTCATTCTTAATGATCTTGCTGGTCTGCGAGCTAGGGCCGCTGAGCCATGCTTCAAGATCTGCCTTATCGATGACCAAGTAACGATTGTTCAGCATTTCGTATGTGTTGAGCTGGTCAGCTTTGCACATGACGACGCCATCGATATTCCGAGCACTCAAGCGAGCGTTCTTGCTCTTCTCCGCATCAGGCGAGAGCGCGAGCAACGCAGACTTGTCGATACCAATCGCAGCGAGGAACTTCGTGAAGTCCTTGGTACGCGGAGTTTCGAAGCTCAAACCATCGATGACCTTCACTTCTTGGTCGATCAGCTTGGCGAGCAATGCATTACGGTTCGCTTTACGACGCATCTTGATCGGCATGGACTTGTGGAAGTCCTCACGAGTACGACGCTTGGCCTTCGCATGCCCACCACCGCGGAAGATCGGAGCCTTCTTATCGCCGTGACGAGCATTACCAGTGCCCTTCTGCTTGTAGAGTTTCTTGCCTGTCAATGAACCCATAGAGCGGGTTTTCGAGCGTGCGGAACCTTGGCGCCGATTGGCGTGGTACATCACAAACGCTTGCTTGATCAGGTCAACATTAACTGTTTCGCCGAGTGCGATTTCGTCTACCGACATATTGCCAGCTGACTCACCACTCATTGTATAGACGGGGACATCCATTGGTCTTTACCTCGCCGCACGCCTTCGTTCAACTCTTCGATTCCGATCGGAGAGTTCACTTGCCTTGCCAGGATGCTGAAGATTGCTTTCGCCAACCGTTTCTTGAAAGAAGCGGATGTTCAGGATCGCTCGCTTGACTCGGCATTGCATCCGATCTGACGATCGGGTTCAATGACTTACTTTTCTTCGACAGTTTCGTCAATCAGACGACTTACCGAACCATTCCCAAGAATCGTAAGATCCTTGATGGGGAGGGGATCATTGACCCCCTCGGACGCACAATCAAGCCTTCGAGGCCTTTGATTTGTACAATCTTGTTGCTGGACGCACTTCAACCCAGCCCTTGTTCGCTCCGGGAACAGGTCCCTTTACGATCATAAGACCGTTTTCTGCGTCAATACGGACGACATCCAGCGAGCGGACTGTGATCTGCTTGCTGCCGTGCTGCCCGGACATTTTCTTACCTTTTTTGATACGACCCGCTTTACCAGCGTTATTCGCGTGCCCACCGATCGAACCAGGCGAGCGGTGCTTGCGTTCAACACCGTGCGATGCGAGCTGACCTTTGAAGCCCCACCGCTTCATGCCGCCCTGAAAGCCCTTACCTTTGCTGGTACCGATCACATCAACATACTTGATATCGTTGAAAAGTGACACATCGAGTTGCTGACCGAGTTCGTACTCAGCTTCCTTGCCGTCCTCAAGACGAGTTTCGTTGTGAACTCGGCGAGGAGCAACCCCTGCTTTCGCATCGTGTCCGATCAAAGGCATGGTCGAGTTCCGAGCTTGGATATCACCAGTACCGAGTTGGACCGCGCTGTAGCCATCGACCTCAGGAGTACGGACCTGCGTGACTGTGTGTGCATCAAACTTGATGATCGTTACAGGCATCGAAACGCCATCTTCGTTGTAGATGCGAGTCATGCCGAGTTTTTGACCGACGAGGTGCGGGCTGTTGCTTGGTTTGGTCATTTCATGTTCCTTCATTTCCGCTTCGGGCGGAAACCGCTTCGTGTTTGATTCACAAACAGGGGAAGTCTTGTTTACTCTACAAAATACAGTCTAAAACAAACACAGGCCCACAAAATGCAGGCCTGAATCATTTACGCTTTGATCTTCACGAATACACCAGCTGGGACGACGAGGCGGTTGAGTGCTTCAACAGTGCGTGCGTTTGGCTCGTGGATATCGATAATTCGCTTGTGTGTGCGAATCTCGAACTGCTCGCGTGATTTCTTATCAACAAACGGGCCACGAAGAACGGTGTAACGCTCAACGCGAGTCGGCAGGGGTACTGGTCCTTTGACCTTGGCATTGGTGCGCTTCGCGTGATCAACGATCTCGCGTGCTGACGCATCAAGTGCGATGTGGTCATATGCTTCCATACGGATTCTGATTCGTCCAGCACTCATAGTGTTCAAACCTCGTCGTTGAGATGAGCTTCAATCTGCTCAGATCATTGATTGGATACTGATTCACCGAATCAGCCGCCCGTTTCTTCATTTGTTTCAGATCAGAACTGACTTCCGGCTCTGGTCTGCCCCTCGACTACGCCGAGCGGGACGAGAAGCATAGCCCCCACGCTCGCTCGGTCAACCCGGACTCCTTCGACTGCGTATGAATACTTCAGATGGATCCAGCCGATCATATCGGAACGGGAATCCACCACTGCCCAAACTCCACAAGAGACGAACCAAATGCCCCAACTTCACTTGAACCAGACGAAACGCCTCGTAATCCCCCCTGCCAGATCCCCGCTCATTGCATGGATACGACCACTATTGCTCGTCATCGTCGTTCTGAGCCCCATCTCGCTCGCTCAATCTGGTGCACAATCCACCCAAATTGGATCCGAACCCAACATCACACAACTCCAGCCCGATCCGATCACCATCGAATCCATAGGACTCACCCTCAATCTTCCAGAGGGAGCAACTGCAGAAACGGTCAGGATTGGGAACTCGACCAGCACAGGCGTCTCACTCCCAGCGAACCTTGGCACCATCATCATCAAGGAACAAAGGACAAGCAACGAAGAACTCACCGCGAAGGAAGCCGCGAACAGCATCCGTGACCAACTCATGTCTGCTCGTGGAGCTGTGGTGATCGCTGAGCAGCCTGCCCTTCGAGTTGGGATCTGGACGGGACACCGAGTCTATGTCCGAACTCCGAACCCGAACGCGAATGGCAATCCCCTCTACCGAGGCGTCACGATCTTCAGTCATAAGCCACGCACATTTCTGATCTACGACTTCACGCACGAGGGGAACGACGAATCATTCGACATGGCGCGCGTGCTCTACGAAACCTCTGTAGGCACGATGAATCTGCAAGAAATGTCATCGCAATCACTCAAACGTGCATCGGGATTCAAAGCGACCAAAGCTTTGCTCAATCAAATCACCATTGATGATCTCGATGCAGTACTCACTGGGAAGAAAGGCGAACGGTGGGAACGCTTATACACGCCTGCCAAGTCTGGTGACGAGATGGACGCGAAGGAGCACGGATACCGCCGAGTACGCTCGTGGTCGGGATACAAAGGTGATCTGGGGAACAAAGAGAAATCCAAATGGAGCTCTGAAGACCGCAAACTTGGATACCTGCTCCAGATCGATTCAATGGCACTCGATTCAGGACTCCGCATCGATTCCCGCGCCCTTTTCTACATGTCCCTCGACGGCAACGAAGAGACATGGACAATCAGAATGACCGTCAAAGACAGCAACAACCTCGGAGAGAATGGCAAACCCACTTCACAAGATTCAGCGATCACAGGCGCCCGCATCGGAGGGAAACTCAACATCACATCAGTCGATGGAAACAGCCCCCCCACCACCATCAGCCCGTTTATCCCTGAGGAAGGGTACATCACGCAGGTCCAGTCATATCTCCTCGGCCCACTCATCACACAGCAGAAACTTCAGGGTGATTTTGCGGCATACGCATACAACCCTGTCACCAACTCGGTCACACTCCGTTGGGACATCTCTGAGCAACCACCACAATCACCAGGAATGTGGAGCGTAACAACCAAAACTTCTCCAGACACCCCACCCACGACAGCGCTCTTTGACGCTCACGGCGATCTGATGCGCGTCCGGCTGACCAACGGCAGACTCTGGGAACCCATCGAACTCGAAAGACTGCTCTCGCTCTGGAAACGCAAGGGATTGCCAATCTAGCTTGACGTCAGCCACGAAACGAGAACTCCGCTTTCTACGCATCCAGCATCATTCGAGCCGGTATCATACTGAACCGCCCCCGTCCATTTTTGTCGCGACGCGGTGGCTCACAGTCCATACCCACACCTCCAGGAGTCGTGTTCATGCGTCTTTTCCAGTTCTGTACTACCCCACTTGTCACACTCACCACCCTTTCAGGTCTTGCCGTCGCGCTTGGCGGATGTGAAACTTCAAATATCGCAAGCCCGCTCCACACACATACCGCGCAGTACGCAGTGGTTGCAGGAGAGCATGTTGATGTACCAGATGTCGACATGGGAAGCTCACGGAGTGTCCAGAAAATCATCGACCAGGGACGCAATCACTCGCAAGTCATGGACATCCTCGGCGTGTACACCTTGGAATACGGCCCACGCCTGACCGGCTCGACCAACCTTGAAAACGCACAACGCTGGGCTCGCGACGAACTCGCAAGTTGGGGGCTCAAAGACGCTCGACTCTCAGAGTATGCGACAATCGCTACACGCTTTGATCGTGGACCATCGACAGGCAAGGTCATCCGCATCTCGGACGATCCTGATAAAGAAAACACAGACATGCACACGATCGAGTTCTCAACACTCTCGTGGTCCATCGGAACCGAAGGCCCGGTCAGTGGGCATGTCGCTTTCCTCCCAACCACAATGTCAGAGTACGAAGCGAACCGCGGCGGCTACGAAGGTGCATGGGTCATGCTCGATCCGAACTACGGCGGCAAAGGCGGCATCCGCTCTACAGGATACATGATGCGCGATCGAATGACGCTCCGTCATGAAATCCGCGAAGGCATCCATAGCAATGATGTCGGATCCGACTCAGCTGACACCGTTGCAGGCAACGAGTGGAAAGGAACATTCGATTACAACGGATCCAAGATTCCTGCAACGATGGACATCGATGAATCGGACGCTGGAATCACCGGGTCAATGTCGATCGACGGCTTCGCAGAAGGACCAATCTCAGAAGCCAAACGAGATGGAGATTCCATCAACTTCAAATGGACCCACTCGATGGGAACTTCGGACATCACCGTGACCATCGACGGCGACACCGCCGCTGGGAAATCCGTCGCAACCTCCGGGAACGAGTACCCAGTCGAGTTCAAACGCGCGGACTCAAAGGCAATCACCGATGAAGAACTCGCGGCACAAGACGAAATCGACGCGCTCGCTGCCGTGCTCGCAGAAAACCCAGCAGGATTCATCTCCAGTTCAAAGGACGAACGTGTCTGGACAACATCCGCAAGCGACTGGGCAAACCGTGAAATCAGCGACTATCCGATCGACGCAGAAGTGAATGTCCGTCAAAGCGATTACGACTTCATCACCGCTCGTTTGCACGAAGGTCTCGATATCGAAGTCGAGTTCGATCTCAACCACAAACTCACAGCAGGACCAATCCCCACTTACAATGTCATCGCGGACATCCCTGGAACCGAGTTCCCTGACGAAGTCGTCATCATCTCCGCGCACATCGACTCGTGGGACGGCCCAGGTTCGATGGGCGCGGTAGACAACGCGACCGGTTCAGCCGTCGTCACCGAAGCCGCTCGAATCATTATGGAATCAGGTGTTAAACCCAAACGCACCATCCGCATCGCCCTTTGGGGTGGTGAAGAGCAAGGCCTCCTCGGATCCAAGGCGTATGTCAACTCCCTCTCCGAAGAAGAGCTCTCCAAAATCTCAGCGGCATTCGTCGATGACGGCGGAACCAACTACCAAGGTGGCATCCCAGCAGCGGACTTCATGGTTGAGTACCTTGCCAAAGCAAGCTCAGACACCAACGGCCTCTTCTTCTCGCAAACCGATTACGACAGAGCGATGCGCGACGATGATCCGGACAACGACGAGCACGCAGGATACCTCGATGTCAACATCCGCCCAACCGGTGGCAAAATTGTCACCCACGGCGGATCTGACCACGCATCCTTCAATCGCAAAGGTGTCCCAGGATTCTTCTGGGACGAAACCGGTCGTGCAAACTACTCCTACGCATGGCACACCCAGAACGACACTTTCGACCAAGCCATTGAAGAGTACCTGATCCAGTCCGCGACCAACATGGCGCTCGTCGCGTTCAACCTCGCCAACGCTCCGGAACTCCTCCCACGCGACGGAGAAGTCTATAGCGACGAAGCGGCGATCCAACGAAATCTCGAGCCGATCGGATCGATCCACGACCACAGCCACGATTGATTCGTCACTCGAACCGACCCCCCCCCCCCGGGGATCGGCTGGTGCCGATCCCCATTTTTGGGCGCGATTTCCTCGATCCAACCGAACGATTCACCCCGAACACGAACAAACGCCGATACAATCGATCTCCATGAGCACCGAACGCCTCATCTCGTCGACACCCATTACGGAGGTCGAAGACCAGACCAACTGGGCGCTGCGTCCACAGTCGCTTGATGAGTACATTGGTCAAGCAGAGCTTATCGAGCGAGTGCTGATTGCAGTCCAAGCCGTGCAAGCTCGCCAAGAGGCCAAAGACGACACCCAGCCACGAGAGCACCTTGAGCATGTACTCTTGCATGGTCCTCCTGGTCTTGGGAAGACCACGCTTGCCCATGTCATCGCGACCGAGCTTGGAACAAACCTCCATGTCACCTCAGGTCCAGCACTGGCGCGTGGAACAGATCTTGTCGCCGCATTGACCCGCTTAGCTCCTGGAGATGTCCTGTTCATTGATGAGATCCATCGTCTCCCGATCGCTGTCGAAGAGTTCATCTATCCAGCGATGGAAGACTTTAAAATCGATGTCTGTTTAGACACAGGACTCAACGCGAGAACGGTCCAGATCAAGTGCGCCCCATTCACGCTCCTTGGAGCTACAACCCGCGCCGGATTGCTGTCCTCCCCGATGCGTTCACGATTCGGATTGGTCCACCACCTCAAATACTACAGCGACGACGACCTGATGCACATCATCCAGAGATCGTCCAGACTCCTCCAGATCCCTACCCCCGATCATGACACACTCGGATCTATCGCATCACGCTCGCGTGGAACACCTCGCATTGCCAACCGATTGCTCCGCCGAATCCGCGACTACGCGCAGGTCCGTCACAACAACGAGATCAATCCCCAGATCGTCGACGACGCCCTCAACCTCGAAGGCATCGATCACCTCGGACTCGATGAACTCGATCGCTCATACCTGACCACAATCTACAAAGTTTTCAACGGCGGTCCAGCTGGTCTTGAAGCGATCAGCGCCACGATGAACGAGGATTCGGGGACACTCGAAGATGTTGTCGAGCCTTACCTGCTTCAGATCGGTTTCCTCGCTCGCACGAAACGAGGCAGGCAGATCACCAGCAAAGGCTGCCAACACCTTGGTCTCAAACCGATCAGCTCAGAGCCAATCACATCAACCCTTTAATTCCCGCAGGGAACTGGCGTTATTTTTTGAACGCTTCGCTGAGTTCTTCCTGAACCTCTGGGGTCAGGTACAAGATGCATCCATCGTTGGGGGACAAAGTCAGTTTGCCTTGCATCAACGACGCAGCAACCTCGACAGGGACCGACATCATCGATGAGCCGCAGACATACTCGTGGCGTTTGCGATCCGCAACCTCGAGTGGTGCCATCGCATCCTCGCCACGCATTTCCAGAAGCTCTGCATAGATGGCCATCGCATCCTTCGGCACATCGGTCACCAGTTCTTCGCGTTGTGCTTTAAGCTCCGCAAGCTTCTCAGCGATCTCATCCGAACGCTGCTGACGCTGCTCTTCAGCAAGCGATCGTACTTTTTCTTTATCCGCCACAGCGGTGCTGATGGTTTCAAGCTTGGTATTCAGCACTTCGATTTGCTCGAGGAACTCGATCGCTTGGTCGTCGTGTGTGGAGCGGACTTCTTTGAGGTTGTTCACCTCACTCAGGAGCGCTTTGTATTCTTTGTTGGTTGCCGCGTTATTCATTTTTTCGCGGAGTTCATCGATATGCGTTTCGATCCGCTTGCTTTCACCTTCAGCATTTGCTTCGCTGGCGCGGAGTTGACGGAGTTGTGTATCGATAGAGTCTTTTTCTGTCCCAAGAGCCGCGAGTTGGCGGGTCTGTTCAGCGAGGAAGCGTTCGGCTCCCTCAAGCCTGGACTGAAGTCCTTGAATCTGTTGATCTACGCGAAAGACAGAGAGCAACTTGGCGGTCACGGACATGCAACCCTCCTGAGGCTTAGCAGTTGTGGTCATGGGGATAGTTTAGCCACCGAGCATGCCCAAATCAGCACCTGCGTCGGAGAGATCCATGACGATCCGGATTGCCCAGTATGCGAAGGGGGCTACCAATACCGGAGAGTCGATCAAATCCAGAATACCACCGAACCCTGGGACGCTGGTCCCCGCGTCTTTGATCCCCGCATCCCGCTTGAACAAACTCGCAGTCAGATCCCCGGCTTGCCCGATCGCGCCGAAAATCACTCCAAGCACGACGCCCCACATCGGGTCGTAGTTCTCGTATCCACCGTTCGCAAGCAACCAGAATCCCAATCCGCCCACTGCTCCCGAAGTGAGGAGTCCCCCGAACAATCCCTCCCAAGTCTTCTTGGGTGAGAGCCATTCGATGAGTTTGTGTTTCCCGATCGCCGTCCCTGTGAAGAACGCGCCGATATCGCAGGATTTGACACATGCGAGCACCCAGATCATCATCCAGATGGAATGCTCTCTACGGATCAGCAGCAAGAACCCAAGCATCAGCCCCATATAGACATGGATGAGCAACACCCCAGCACCGACAAAGATTGCTCCGTCTACCTGTTTCGAGCGGATCGCATACAGCAATCCAAGCACGAACGACCCAACCACCGATGACACACCGATCGCGAAACCGGTCGAACCCGCGGTCCCTGTCGGAGTGAGTCCGACAACCAGAATCCCGAAGATCGAAGCAACCGCGGCAAACCAAGTGTGGATCATCACTGATTTCGCACGCAGAATCCGTGCGACTTCGCGCGAACCCATCACCCCAAGAACCCCAAGTATGACTGCGACAATGATCCCAGGAGGCATCGTGGATTGCGGGAAAAATTCTGGAGCACTCAGGCCGTCGATGTATTCATCGAGCCAAGCGAGCAGGATGATCGCGGCGATCAGAATGGGTCCGAATGTGAGTCGATACTTGAGCACGGTCAGTAGGATAGCCGTTCTATGAAGGAGATTCAGAGTTGATATTTCCGAATCGTCTCGAGCGAATTGCAAACTCTTTGATCATCCCAAACAACTGCTCTTGTGAGAAATCGGGCCACTGCACATCCGTCACCATGATCTCCGCGTAACTGATCTGCCAGAGCAGGTAGTTGCTGACACGGAAATCACCACCGGTGCGGATGAGCAAGTCTGGGTCAGGTAACCCCTTTGTGGTCAAGGACTCAGCGAAGAGTTGCTGATCAATATCTTGCGGTTGAATCTCCCCACGCACAGCACGATCCGCGAGCGATCGTGCCGC
>JARGNC010000068.1:7977-11993 GCA_029212425.1 Phycisphaerales bacterium | reverse complement strand
CTGATCTGGATCTGAGGTACTTGGTTGAGGTGGGTGATTTCAACAACGATGGTGTTGAGGATTTGTTGTTTGGGTTTGCTGACGATTCAGATTACGGGGCGGCGGTTGCACTGGGGGCGATTGGGGATGAAGGGGAGATCAGCTTTGTGATTGTGGATTTGAGTCCTGCGGATAATTATGATGCGGTTGCGGCTGGGGATCTTGATGGGGATGGGGTTGTTGAGATTTGTCTTCGTCAATATGGCTCTCCTTCGATGGTTATTTACAGGAGACTTGGGATTGGGGATTGGGGTAGTGAATACATCAGTCTTCCATTTAGCGAGTATTCGAGCGGACAGGTCGCGTTTCATGATGCTCGGACGGGGATTGAGGCCGGGGATCTTGATGGGGATGGGCTTGCTGATCTTGTGATGAATGCGAGCAACTCGACGTTGATCATTCGGTGGTCGACTCGACCGGAGGGGACTGAGTTTCAGGTGTATCCGGTGCCTCAGCTTGGGGAAGCGAACGCGTTGTATGGCGTGCGGTTTTGATTTTTGATGTTGACACCGAGCGGTTTGTGTTGCTCAAGGGGACCGGGTTTGACTTGGTGAGGCTTCCTGAGTTGATCGAGGTTCCGGTGACTGGGTACGGGGAGCGTGGGGACTTGCCTTTCTTTGGTAACTTTGATGGGAACGATGCGGTAGATCTTGTGCTGAACAACTCTGATGAGGGGACGAGTGTCGTGGTGACTGACTTTGTGACCAACGAGAGCGAAGCGGTTGCGTTGACTTTGGGTGATGGGGAGCGGGTGGTTGGTGTTCCTGGGGATTTGGATGGCTCGGGTGTGGATGAGATTTTGGTGGTCGGGGTGGATGCGGATTCGCATGCGACACGGATTATTGATGAGCCGGTGCTGGTGTTTGATGCGTTGCTGGAGGGGGTTTCGCGTTCGGTGATTGAGGTTGGGAACTTGCCTATTACTGATGTGCTGCTTGCTGATTCTGGTGGTGGTCCGAGGGTTCCGCTTTGTGTTGGAGTCTCGCTCGATGGGGCTGGCGATGACGAACTGCTTTGGATGGGGAAGACTCGTTCGTTTTCGATTGTTTCGGAATCGTCGCTCGACATCGTTGAGACTCGGCGTGGTGCGTCGTTGCGGGTTTCGCCGTTTCGGGATGATGCGGGTGATCTCCCGAGCTATGGGGCATCGCAGTTTGATGGGCAGAATGTACCTTTGCATATGCTCCCTGCGGATGTTGATCGGGATGGGGTTGATGAGTTGGTTGTCGTTGGTCAGGCATCACGCGCGAAGCTTGTCGATGTGGATGATGGTGTGACTTCGAATATCGCGGGGGTCAACAACGCGTTTATGAGCGCGATGGCGGATCTTGGTGGTGATGGCGAACCTGAGGCGGTGTTCTCGCAGGTGTTTAACAGTCTTGCGGTGCTTCCGGTGAATGAGGATGGGAGCTTTGGTTCGCGGATCTTGTTTGCGAATCCGAACGGGGGGGAGTACCGGACGCTGATGGTTGCGGACTTTGATGCGGACGGGAAAGACGATGTGATGATGTTTGATCTAGTTGCAAATGAGTATCACCTTTGGCGGGGGACTGGTGATGCGAGTGCGGAGCTTTGGACGGTGACCAATACGATTGGGCCTGGGACGAACAAGGCGGACATTATTGATCTGGATGGCGATGAGTTTCCTGATCTTGTGTCGGGGGGTGCATCCGCGATTGAGTACCACCAGAACAACGGTGATGGGACTTTCTCGTTGGTCCATTCGATTGAACCGAAGCATGCGCCGTACTGGATTGTGAGTGCGGATGTTGATGACGACGGGATTCCTGATGTGGTGACGGTGAGCCGAGGGCTTCCTACGACGGTCTATTTCTTGGATTCGAAGTTTGAGGCGGAGCTTGTTGTTGAGCTTGATCACGGCGGCGCGTTCGATGAGTTTGAGGTTGTTGCGGCTGACTTTGATGGCAACGGCTTGCTTGATGTTGTTGCGAGTTCAGCGAATCAAGGGACGAACTGGTATGCGGATGTTTCGAGTCAGCACATGGTTTGGAAACAGACTTTGGCTCGGGTGTTTGAGCCTGCTGGGGTGCTTCCGGCTTCGGAATCTACGACTGTCGCGGCGAGTGATTTGAACGGGGACGGGGCGGTGGATATCGCGACGGCTTCGGACTGGGACAACTCCGTGCGGGTGCATTGGGGGACTCCTGATGCGTGCGCTGCGGATCTGACGGGAGATGGGGCGTTGAACTTCCTCGATATCTCGGAGTTCTTGAGTTCGCAGTTGGATTTCGATGGGGATGGCTCTTTCAACTTCCTTGACATCAGTGCGTATCTTCAGGCGTATGGGGCGGGGTGTCCGTAACGGTTGCTGATCGATTGGATTGGCTTGAGATCGGACGGAGATCGTTCGTGGGTGGCACGCTGCTATGATGGTGGTTCGCACGGGGAACTTGCTCCGGGCGGTTGCTTTATGACCTTTTTTTGGTGAGATGAACTATGGGTATGCGGACGCACACTTGCGGGCAGATTGCAGAATCTGACATTGGATCAACCGTGACATTGAACGGCTGGGTCAATGCCTTTCGTGGGCATGGATCGGGGCTGATCTTTGTTGATATGCGGGATCGCGATGGGATCACGCAGGTGGTGTTCGATAGCGAGGATGCGCCGGCGGAGCTGATCGAGGCGGGTGATCGGTTGCGGAACGAGGACTGCATCTCGGTGACGGGTGTGGTGCGCGAGCGGGCGAAGAAGAATCCGAAGATCCCTACGGGGTCGATCGAGGTTTTGGCGACGGAGTTGACGGTGCTTTCGAAGACGAAGAAGCTGCCGTTTGTTCCGAGTGATGAGAAGAACCTTCCGGCGGAAGAGACTCGATTGAAGTATCGGTATCTTGATTTGCGTCGTCCCGACATGCAGAAGATTCTGAAGACTCGGCACCGGTTGACGAAGCTGACTCGGGATTACTTTGATGAGCATGGTTTCTTGGAGATTGAGACTCCGATGCTTTGTCGGTCGACTCCGGAGGGGGCGCGGGACTTTTTGGTGCCTTCGCGTCAGCAGGAAGGGATGTGGTATGCGCTTCCACAGTCTCCACAGTTGTTTAAGCAGATTCTGATGATCGCGGGGTGTGATCGGTACCTGCAGATCGTGCGGTGTTTCCGGGATGAGGATCCGCGTGCGGATCGTCAGGCGGAGTTTACGCAGATCGACCTCGAGCTGGCGTTTGTGGATCGCGACGCGGTGCTGGAGATCATGGAGGGGTTTGCGCAGAAGATCTGGAAGGACATCATGGGTGTGGAGCTTGGGGAGTTCCCTCGGATGACGTTCCGGGACGCGATGGATAACTACGGGAGCGATCGTCCCGACACGCGGTTTGATCTCAAGCTTGTGGATGTTTCGGAGCTTGCTGGGAAGACGGACTTTGGTGTGTTCCAGAACGCGCTGGGCAAGGAGAAGGGGTGCGTGAAGGCGTTCCGGGTGCCTGGGGTTGCGGAGAAGTTTACTCGCAAGATTACTGATGGCTTTAGCAAGTTTGCTGAGGACTTTGGCGCGGGTGGTATCCCGACGACGAAGTTTGTTGGCGGGAATCTTGAGGGCGGGATCGGTAAGTTCCTTGGGGATATTCAGGACGGGCTGGTTGCGGCGCTGGGGCTTGAGGACGGGGACGCGGTTGTGTTCGCGGCGGATACCTACGGCGTTGTGTCGCGGTCGCTTGGTGAGCTTCGTCTGAAGATCGCGAAGGACTTTGATCTGATCCCGGAGGGGATGTGGAACTTCCTTTGGGTGTATGACTTCCCGATGTTTGAGTATGTTGAGGAGGCGGGGCGCTACCACCCGCTGCACCATCCGTTCACGGCTCCGACGGATTACGAGGTTGAGCGTTTGCTCAGCGCGGATGCGAAGGATGTCGACATGGTCGAGTCGATCGTGTCGGACGGGTATGACATGATCTGCAATGGCTCGGAGATTGGTGGCGGGTCGATCCGTATCCATCGTGCTGATATTCAGGCGAA
>JARGNC010000068.1:0-7877 GCA_029212425.1 Phycisphaerales bacterium | reverse complement strand
GGCTGAAACTGGATTGATTCTCAATGCTGGCGCTATCGGTCTGTTCGCAGTCTGAACTGGGTTGAAGTGCTCACGATTTCGGTTGCTGGGTTCGGTTCTTGGACTTCGACTGGGCTCTGTCGCTTCAAAGTGCCCGATTTTTGGTCATTTTGTGGATCTATTTGACTGCGTTGTGGTATATACATCATTGGAAGCTGGGATTGAGAGCCCGGCTGAATGAGAGAGACTGGAGTTTCACTCCAGGCAACCATGGCTCGATGATTCCCATCGTGGTCTAATTTCAGAGAAAGAGAGTATGACTATGTTGAAATTTACTGCAGTTTTGGCTGTTGCATCGGTGGCAGGTAGCGCGATCGCGTCGCCTGTGCTTGGTGACTATGCGAGCTACACCCAGGTCAGCGCTGATCAGGTGACCGCGATCTCGCTTGAAGAAGGCACACAGGGCACCAGCAGCACGCTGTACTCCAACATGGATGCGGGTGCTGGGTTCCAAGCGTTCCCTGCGGACACTGGTCCTGCTGGGTTTGACGACTACACCTCGACGACTGCGAGCCAGATCACTCTGGAAGAACTTCGCTTCGTCGGTGGCGTCACGAGCGCTGGTGGCATCATGAGCTTTGAGTTCTTCAACGCTGCTGGTGACACACTTGTTGATGCGTTCAGCGTTGCATTCACTGATGCTGGCAACTTCATCTACACCATCACCCTCAACGACGAGATCGTGATTGATGGTGCTGGCATCCTGCAGGTTTCTGTTGATGCTGCAACAACTGGGCAGTGGTTCCTTTCGGATGCTGCACCAACGATCGGTAGCGAAGACAACACCTTCGGTGGTGCAAACGGTGGCGCGTTCAGCCACCGCTTTGAGCTGACTGGCTCGCCTGTTCCTGCTCCTGGCGCGATGGCGCTGCTGGGCATGGGCGGTCTTGTTGCTGGTCGTCGTCGCCGGTAATCGACTGTTTGAGTTCAAACACCTAAGCACCCGGTTTTGCCGGGTGTTTTTTTGTGTTGAAATTGAAAGAGCCCCTCGCTGTGTTGACGGCGTGGGGCTCCAAGAGGGTGTGGATTAGTTTAGCATCCGCTTGAGTAGACGCTGATGAATCTGCTGATGTCGAGGAAGTTGAAGTTGCTGTCGCCGTTGGTGTCGCTTGGGACGAGGCGTTGGTTGAAGAGGTCGAGGAATCGTGTGATGTCGAGGAAGTTGAGATCACCTGATGCGTCGTAGTCTGCGGGGCATGATGGGAGTCCATCGGCTGGGGTCATGGCTTGGATGTTGATTCCTGCATCGAAGGTGCGGGTGATTTCTCCGGTTTGGGCGTTCATTTCGTGGATGATGCCGTCGGTTCCGGCGATGTAGAGTGTTTGTCCTACGGCGACCATTGCGGTGGTGTCTGAGGGGACTGGGTGTGTACCGGCGTATTCGATCCCTCCTGCGAACTTATCGAAGAGGTAGACGGTTCCTGCGGTAGAACCTCCGAAGGTGATTCCACCGAGGTACATGGTGTCTGGTCCGAATGCCATTGAGTTGATGAGGGATCCGCAGGCGGCGAAGAAGGCGAAGTTTTCTTGACCGATGTTGGAGCGTACTGCGATGGAGGATTGTCCTCCGACGAAGATGCCTCCTGCGTCGAGTCCCATCGCGGTGATGTCGGTGTTGACGATTGGAGTTGAATCGAGCACTTGGTGTGTGGTTGAATCGATGTAGAAGATTTCTCCGGCGCTGTCTGCGACGACGAGTTCTTCACCGATCCATGACATCGCGCTCGCATCTGCGGGCACGGAGAATGCGGAGGTTACGAGGTTGGTGTTGGCATCGAATGCGTAGACGGAGCCGTTCTCGTCACCGAGGTAGAGGGTTTGGTCGTGGACGACCATGGAGTTGACTGGTCCGGCGCAGACTCCTCGGAAGGTGACTTCTCCGGTGTCGGTGTCGAGTTGGTGGATGACGCCTTGGTTTCCTGCGAGGAGGAGGATTTCTGCTTGGGTTGTTGTTGCGGCGGCGCACATAAGCGCTGCGATTGCGAGGGATGTTGTGGTGATTGGATTCATGATTTGCTCCTGTGAATTTTTGATTGGATGAGTATCGTCATCGCTGTTGCTGTGTTCAGCGGCTTGGGTGACGCGTTCCTATCTGCAGATGTACTTGGACAGGTCTGGCGTGGCTAGAAATTGTTCAGTTTGATCGTTTTTCTGATTTTGATGCCTTTGCTGGGTGTGAAATTTCTGCGTTGTGTTGCGATTGTGGGCTTGGAGGCGTGTTCAAGAGCGGATTGCGCTTTTTTGAGTTGCGGGTAAACCGTTGGTCTGGTAGTCTCGGTTCACGGCATGCATTTGCGAACCACATACAGGAGGATCTGTGATGAGTGACGAGAGCAACACTGCGAAACTGCGGACGACCGAGCTGCTTGCAACAGCGGCTGCGATTGCATCGGCGACGACTGCGATGGGCGAGAGTATCCGGTTTGAAAATACCGCGAACTTCACTTGGGATTTCGCGCTTCTCGATCTGACACTTGCTTCTGATGCTCAGGTATTCGGGACAGCTGCTGATGCAACGGGATCTTCGATTTACCTTGATTACTTTGGTGATTTCTATCCGAGTTTTTCGTACTCGCATACTTACACGAGTGGGAATGGGGCTGAGATTTTCAACAGCGGATTTTCGGATCGGTATGCGAAGCCGTTGGCGTTTGGCGAGATGATTGGGCCTGGACTGGCTGATGGTTCGTTCTCAGCGAGCAGCACGATTGACTTTGTTTGGTCGTCGTATGATTACTACACGGGATATTCGGATTCGGGGAATCGCGGATTGCTTCCTGCGCATGAGGATGTGTATCTTGGGGTTCGGTTGGAACTCGAGGGGCTGACACATTATGGCTGGATTGGTGTGAACCGATCTGGCGCGTATGTTGATGTGTTTGCTTGGGGGTACGAGACTGAGGCGGGCGTAGCGGTTGGGGCTGGGGTGCCTGCGCCTGGTGCGCTTGGGGTGCTGGCTGTTGGAGCGGTCGGTGCGTTGAAGCGTAAGCGTGTTGTGTAGTTCTGAGTCAAGATGATGTGTTTGAGAGCCCCGGGTTATGCCCGGGGTTTATTGATTGTGGTGTTTTGGATTGAGGTGTGACAATGACGCTAGATGCTCCGAAGCGTGTGCTGTTGATTGGTTGGGATGCTGCGGATTGGCAGATGATTCGACCATTGATGGATGCGGGAGAGATGCCCAATATGAAGCGGTTTGTGGACGAGGGGGTGAGCGGGAATGTTGCAACGCTCCAGCCCCCACTCTCTCCGATGCTGTGGACTTCGATCGCGACGGGGAAGATGGCGGATAAGCATGGGGTGCTTGGGTTTGCTGAGGTGGATGAGCGGAGCGGGAAGGTTCGTCCTGTGACGAGTACTGGGCGGACTTGCAAGGCAATTTGGAATATCATGAGCGAGCACGGGAGACCTTCGGGGGCGATCAACTGGTATGCGAGTCATCCGGCGGAGCGGATTGACGGGTTTGTGGTGACGGATCGGTTTGCTCATCCGACGGGAGTTCTTCAGGAGAGTGAGCCGAATCTTGGGTGGAAGACGGTTCCTCGATCTGTGCATCCTGCGGAGGATCTTGAGGATCTTGCGAAGGTGCGTGTGCATCCACAGATGATTACGCATGAGCAGGTGAAAGCGTTTATTCCGGGGGCGGCTGATCCTGAGTCATCGCGTTGGGAGAAGGTGCGTGAACTGCGTTCGTTGCTGGCGCATTGTGCGACGGTGCATAACGCTGCGACGGCGTTTATGGAGGCGCGGGACTGGGACTTTCTTGGGATTTACTACGATGCGATTGATCGGTTTGCGCATGCTTTTATAGAGTTCAATCCTCCTCAGATGGGGCATGTGAGCGATGAAGACTTTGCGTTGTATCGTGGGGTGATGGATGAGTGTTATCGGTTTCATGATTTGATGTTGGGGCGATTGATGAAACTGGTGGATGAGGATACTGCTGTGGTGATTCTGTCGGATCATGGGTTTCACAGTGGGAAGACGCGACCATCGGGGACGAGCGGGATTGTGGATGGGCAGCCTGCGGCGTGGCATCGTCCGTATGGGGTGATTGCGTTTTGGGGACCTGGGATTAAGAAGGGCTCGGAGTTGTTTGGTGCGACCTTGCTGGATGTGACGCCGACGATTTTGACGATGCTTGGGATGGACCCGGCGCGTGATATGGATGGGTTGCCTCTTACGCAGATTTGGGAGGAACCCAGATTGAGCAGTGATCGGGTGGAGACTTACGAGACTGGCTCGGGTGCTGCGGTTGAGGATGAGGATACGGAGGATGGGGAGAGGTTTGATGGGGATGCGGATGAGCAGATTCTGCTTCAACTCCGGCAGCTTGGGTATCTTGCGGCTGCGGATGGGGATGACGGAGCGGATGAAACAAGAGGGATTGTTGTCGATCGCACACGGAATTTGGGAACGGTGCTGATGTCTTCCGGGCGTTATCGGGAAGCGCTTGCGCAGTTTGAACGGGTGCAAGAGATTGATCCGGAGGCGTCTGGGATTCGGCTGTCGATCGGTGCGTGTTTGATGTCGCTGGGCAGATTCGATGATGCAGAGAAGATGGTTGTTGGCGGGGAAGATGGGTTGAGTGCTCGGGAGCGGATGCTGCTTGCGATGGTGTGCATGCGGCGGGGTGAGCATGCGGCGTCGTTGTCACATCTGGAGGCGGTGCGGGGTTCGGGTGAATCAATCCAAGGGATCGATACACGAGTTGGTGATGCGTTGGTTCGTCTTGGGAGATTTGAGGAGGCGGAGGTTGCGTATGAACAGGCGCTGGCGCGTGATCCTGATGATGCGGAAGCGCTCGATGGGATTGGTGTGGTGTATCTCAATGCGGGGAAAGCAGCGGAGGCGGTGCTGAGTCATACCAAGTCGATCGCGCTTGTCAGGAACCGAGCGTTGTCACATCTGCATCTTGGGGAGGCGTTGGTAGCGGTTGAGCGGACAGGCTGGGCGATTGAGGCGTTTGTGGAAGCGGCGCGGATCTCGCCTTGGGATGCGGCTCCGCATGCGAGGTTGGCGGATGTCTATGAACGGCTGATTGGGAATGAAGCAAAGGCGGCGTTTCATCGGAAGCGTGCAGCGCAGATTCGAGCAGTGCGCCAGAAGAAAGCGGAGAAGATGCGGGCTGGTGATGAGTCTCGCGCTGAGACGAAGGGCTCATCGAGTGGAAAGCGTGAAGCTAAGCGGGTGAGCAATGGAGCTCCGATTACAGTTGTTTCTGGGTTGCCACGATCTGGGACTTCGTTGATGATGCAGATGCTTCACGCTGGGGGGATGGAGGTGCTCAGTGATGGGGCGCGCGGGGCGGATGATAATAATCCGAAGGGGTATCTTGAGCTTGAAGCGGTGAAGCACACCTCGACCGATTCGACTTGGGTTGATGATGCGGCTGGACGAGCGGTGAAGGTGATTCATGCGTTGCTGCGCTCGCTCCCTGAGGGGTATCGGTATCGGGTGATCTTTATGAAGCGTCGGCTCGATGAAGTGGTCGCGTCGCAGGATGCGATGCTTGAGCGGATGGGGCGCAAGGGAACGACGATGGGCAGCGATGCGCTGCGTGCTGCGTATGCACGCGAGTATGAACGGATCGGGGCTTGGCTGAGTGATCAACCCAACTTTGAAGTTCATGAGGTGAGCTACAACGGGTTGATGGATGATCCTGAGCGTGTCGTTGCGGGAGTATGCGGGTTTGTTGGTGGCGGTCTTGATGCTGGAAGGATGCTTGGGGTTGTTGATCCATCGTTGTATCGGGAGCGATCGGGTCTTGACTGATCTTTGACGAAATGAGCATATGACAAAGCGCCCTGCGGCTGAAGCTGCAGGGCGTTTGTGTATTGTGGTTGTGTGGGCAGTTGTTTACGGGCAGCCGTCACCGAATGCGGCGAGGAATGCGGTGATGTCGAGGAAATTGAAGGTGCCGCTGTTGTCGAAGTCTGCGGCGGGGTCTGCGTTTGAGTAGAGATTAATGAATGCGCTGACATCGAGGAAGTTGAGGGTTCCGAGGGGTTCGGCAAAGTCTGCGGCACAGACCTGCTCGACGGTGAAGACATCGTCTTGGATCTCTGTGGTGATTGTGGTATTGGCGCGGATGATTTGCGCGAGGGTCATTGCTTGTGCTTCGGCGACGAGGTCTGCGGGGAGATAGGTTTCGTACCAGAAGCGGTCGCCGTCGCGGAGGTTGGTGAACTGGGCTCCGAGGACTCGGCAGAGGGTTTCACCGACATACGCGCCGGGTCGGTGTGGTTCGGCGAGGAGTCCGATCCATGCGTCGATTTGATCGACATCTGCGTAGGCGTTCTGGAGTCTTCCGATGACTTCGACGCTTGGGTTGATTTCGCTGAAGTCGGTGACGGCTGGGAGTCCGTAGGTGACGCGGATCTGGTTGTAGCTTGGGATTGCGTGGTCGCGTCCGCGTTGCATGTTGAGTGATGCGAGGTCGAATCCTCCAGCGCCGGGTTGTCCGAAGAGGAAGTTGCGTACATCGTCTACGACGAAGACATCAACGGTTTGGGCGCGTTGGTGTGCGAGACCTCGGAGGAGTGATTCGATGCCGTGGGTTGTGATGTGTGCTGGGTTGAAGAACGCTTGTGCGAGGGGGAGGTGTCCTTCGGCGGCTTCGTTCCCATTGGAATCGAGGCGTTGGATTTGTGAGGAGAGCATGGTGTGACCGACGCGGTATGCGGCGGTTGCGAAGACATTTGAGATGCTTGCGTTTGCGTTTGGGTCGTACTGGGTGAAGGGTGGGATGGCGTCTGGTCCGAGGAGTTTGGGGAGGAACTCGTTGTAGGTGATCGCTTGGATTTCTGCGGTGACCATTGCTTTGGCGTATTGGTAGACGAGTTCGCCTGGGAGGATGGGGAGTTGTGCGGAGATTTCGTCTGCGATTCGGTTGTGTTCGCGGACGAAGAGGGTGTGCATAGCGGTGAGTGCGGCTTGTTCGTTTGCGCGGATATCACCAGCGAGGAAGAACGATGGGTCGTGATCGGTGGGCGCGTTGTGGAAGGCGTTGATGTTGAAGGGGAGGAGGTTGCCTGGGCTTGTTTTGAGTCTTCCTGTGCCGTCGTTTGTGCGGAGTTCTGTTGCTCGTTCGTAGCTTGAGCCGTAGACATTGGAGGCGTCGATGTAGGAGGTGATGTTGTTGATTTGCTCGCGTACATTGTTGACATAGGTGTATGCGGAGCGATCGAGGGCGATGGATTGGGTACCGCTCCAGTTTGGATCGAACCAAGCGTCACCCATTGGGACTGGGATGTCCATGGTTTCTTGGGGGGATGCGATTGGTGTTTCGTCGAGGTCGTGGTCGAGGAACTGGCCCCACTGCCAGATGAAGTCGGAGTAGGCGTATTCGTTTGGCATGCTGAGGTCGTCTTGAGCGCACATCGCGTTGGAGATAAGGCGGACGGATGGGCGGTCGGCGCCTGAGGGTGCGTCGTGACCATCGGCGTAGTCAGCGGGCATCATGCGTGTGAGGTTTGTGCCTGCGGCTCCCCAGAGCGGGTTGGTTGGGTTGTTGAAGATGCCGTTGATGGTTCGGTAGTCGAAGGGGAAGATTGCTGGGCCTGGGAGTGGTGCTTCGTTGGGATCGACTTCACCGACTGGTTGGGCCGTGCGTTGGTTGAGCGAGCGTTGGTCTTTTTTGGTTGCTTTGGTGTGCTTCGCGTCTTGGGTTGTGAATTGGCTGGGTGGACGCTTGTTGGATTGCTTTGTGTTTTGCTTGGGTGCGAGTGCGGCGATGGAGGTGCCTGAGATTGCGAGGAGTGCGAGGATGGCGATTGGTTTGGATGACTTCGCGTACAGGGTGCTCATATCTTGCCTCTTTGAATGATGGTCGGGTTCCC
>JARGNC010000067.1 GCA_029212425.1 Phycisphaerales bacterium | reverse complement strand
ACTCAGCGATCTGATGGCTGAACTCGGAACCGAAGACGAACGCGTCGTCATTAAAGACTATGTCCTCAACCACTCCGACGCAGAAGTCGTTGCGGAACTCATGACCGCGATCATCACAGGCGAACAACAAACCGGAACCTCGGATTTCCTACAGAACACCTCCAGCGGACGAGGCGGCGGGGTTACCGAGTTCTCAAGAATCTACGGCCAAGCTGGTGGGGGCAGCGATGTCACCGCGGCGTTCGATCCTGAAATCGTTTCCGTCATCGGTGATCCAGACAACAACCAAGTCATCGTCACCGCACCGATCAAGCAGCAAGACGCGCTTGAGAAACTCATCAACCGCTTGGATCGCCGCAAGCCACAGGTGTTCTTGCAAGCGATGATCGTTTCGGTCTCCGATACCGAGAACTTCAACTTCGCGATTGAATCACAGCTCAACGCGGGACAGTTCGGGGTCGTCACAGGCAACACACTCTCGAGTGCAGGGACCGGCACAAGCTTCGGCGATCTCCGCAGCGTGAACACCGGACTCGCGGGACTCACATCCGCGGTCATCATGACCAATCAGATCCCGGTCATCATCAATGCGAGCCAGACCAACTCGGATGTGCAGATCCTTTCAACACCGCAGTTGCTGGTCAATGACAACCAAGAATCTGAAATCGTGTCTCTCTCTGAACAACCCTACCAAGAAATCTCGCAAGGCGATGGCGGCAATGTCACCGCGTTCGCAGGATTTGCTGAAGCGGGTACCACACTCCGCGTCACCCCATCAATCTCCGACGGCGGGTTCCTCCGCCTCGACTACTTCGTTGAACTCTCAAACTTCACCGCAGCATCGGGCACCGACGGATCACCACCTCCCCGCGACCGCAACACCGTTCAAGGCACCGCAACCATCCCATCGGATTCAACCATCGTCATCGGTGGCATCACTGTGGACAACACACGCGACACCATCATCAAGGTCCCGCTCCTCGGAGATATCCCGCTCGTTGGTGAGCTGTTCAAGAACACCACGAAGGTGAATCAGCAATCCAAGCTGTATGTTTTCTTGACCCCTCGGATCATGACCGATCCAAACTTCATCGACCTCAAACTCATGAGCGAGGGTCCGTATGCGGAGATGGATCTCGATCCGTTGGTCCCAGACCTTCAAAGTGTGACCATCACCGCATCACCTTCATCGACTCATACGAAGTCTCAAGAGCCAACCAATCAGGATCCATTCTTGGTTGATCCAGAACAGCTCCCAGAAGCTCCTGAACCAGGACTGACCCCTTCGCTCTCACCAGTGATGATCGATCCAAACGAGGCGATGGACTAAACCAATGGCAAAGCGCAACGGACTGGCAAAGCGAGGAAAGGACGGCGGCAACACGCTGTCACGCGCAAACGATGCGGCGCCGATCGTTGTGGATGCGTGGGATGACGCGTCACGCGCACTGGGCCCACTCAAACTCAGCGGCGATCAACTCAAAGCGTTCGCGTCCATCGACGGCTCTGACGACGAGCCTTGGGATGTGATGCTCCAGTCGCTCGCGCTCGACGAAACCAGCGCCCTCAAACTTCTTGCACAACGGACCGGGCTCGCGTTTGAGCCTGACCCGAAGCTCTCTGAGTCTTCCTCTCGATTCTACGAACTGATTGATCCGACCAAAGCACGGAGCGTGCAGGTCGCGTGTATCGAGCGGGATGGGCCGGTGTTTGTCATCGCGACCTCGCGTCCGATGCAGCCCAGCGTGTTCTCGATGCTCGAAGACGAACTCGACGCACCGATCCGCATGGTGCTCAGTCCTCGCTCAGCCGTAGCGAACCTGATCAATCGCGGGTTTGAGCAGCGTGGCGATCTTGTCACTGAGATCGTTGAAGATATCCCATTGGATCAGTCCGCGATCGAGAGCGCCGCGGGCGCGATCGGAAAGACAACCGACCTCCTTGCCCAAGCGCGTCAGACTCCGGTCATTCGGCTTGTGAATATGATCTTGTTTGAAGCGCTCCGCCGCGGCGCATCGGATGTCCATGTCCATCCGATGGAAGAACGACTCGCGATCCGTCTCCGCATCGATGGGATGTTGGTGGATGCGTTCTCTCCGCCGCAGACACTTGCCCCAGCGATCTCGTCGCGTCTCAAGGTCATGACGGAGCTGGACATTGCCAATCGGCATTCGCCGCAGGACGGACAGACGACGGTGCGGATCGGGTCCAAGAAGATCGACATCCGCTTGTCCGTCATCCCAACCATCTTTGGCGAGCGGATCGTGCTGCGTCTACTCGACCAGTCCAACCAAGAACTCGACCTCGACGCGGTCGGGATGGCCAAGAGCATGCAGACCAAACTCATGGACTGCGTCGAGCGTCCAAACGGGATTCTGCTCGTCACCGGTCCGACCGGTTCTGGTAAAACCACGACGCTCTACGCGGCGCTTGGACGCATCGACCGCGCCAGCAGAAATGTCATGACGATCGAAGACCCGGTCGAGTACCACCTCGACGGCATCTCCCAGATGCAGGTCAATGTCAAACGACAGGTCACCTTCGCGACCGGTTTGCGTTCACTCCTGCGTCAAGACCCTGATGTGATCCTTGTCGGTGAAATCCGCGATCCCGAAACCGCGCAGCTCGCGATCCAAGCATCGCTGACTGGTCACTTCGTGCTCGCAACCCTCCACACCAACGATGCACCAAGCGCAATCCCTCGTCTGCTGGATATCGGTGTCGAACCGTATCTGGTGACCAGTTCACTGCTGGGTGTGCTGGCGCAGCGTCTGATGCGCCGGATCTGCGTCAAGTGCCACGGCACAGGGACCGTCGAAGGAAGCAAGTGCGAAACCTGCTTCGGCAGCGGATACAAGGGCCGACTCGCAGCGCACGAACTGATGCTGATGAACGACACCCTCCGCAGACTCACCGCAGAACGCGCCGACGGCGTCACGCTCTATGAAGCCGCAGTAGATTCCGGATTCCAACCGATGAAGGTGGACGCGATGGAGAAGGTCCGTCAGGGACTGACCGACGAAGCGGAAGTCTTCCGCGTGCTGCACTAAACTTGTGCATGAGCATCCCGACCGATCCGACCATCCCTTTCCAGCGAATGAACCCGATGCGGATCGAGCCGATCACGCTGTCGAACGATGCGGTCACGCTTGAGCCGATCTCGCTTCGCCATTGCAATGACATCACCCAAGCGATCGATCCCGATGTGTTCATGTACATGCCGATGCGTTCAGCGGTCGTGACCAACAATCAGGTCCGCAGGTACATCGAGTTTCAACTGCAGCGCGACAATGCATTGGTCTTTGCCGTGATCGACAACGCGACCGGGCGTGCGGTTGGATCGACCAGCTACATGAATATCCGTCATGAGCACTACGGATTGGAAATCGGTTCAACCTGGATCAGCAAATCATCACGAGGCACAAAGATCAATCCTTCGATGAAGTACCTCATGCTCAAACACGCGATCGAAGACCTCGGCGCGATCCGTGTGGAACTGCGGACCGACGCACGCAACGAGCGATCACGAGCGGCGATTCTCAAACTCGGCGCGAGTTACGAGGGTCTCATGCGGAACCATATTATCATGCCGGATGGGCACTTCCGCGAAACGGCGGTGTACTCGATCATCCCAGAGCAATGGGATGGGATTTCTGCTCGGCTGCTCCAACGAATCAACAAAGCAGCAGACTAAAAACATGCTCCCGCCTGTTCAGAGACAGACGGGAGCACTGAGGAGCATGGCGTCAAGCCCGAAGGCGACGCCACACGAGAGAGAGCGTTGAAATCGCTGATCCACAACACATCCCAGCAAGTGTGTCAGATCGACTCAGCAGCAGGTTTTCGACCACCAAACACAAATCTATTCGCTCGCAACCCTTTGATTCGGCAGGAAATACCCGCATGTTCGCACCGCGTTCGTACTCTATAGGTCGACCTGCCTACAACTCTCTCACCCAGTTTCAGCACGATATTTGAACGAGATCCACCGATGACCAAAA
Source organism: Phycisphaerales bacterium (assembly GCA_029212425.1). GTDB lineage: Bacteria > Planctomycetota > Phycisphaerae > Phycisphaerales > UBA1924 > UBA1924. The sequence continues at coordinate 8,319 of JARGNC010000067.1, read as the reverse complement.
TGATGAATGCCGCTGTTTATGAACGCTATGGACCGCCCGAAGTGGTCCAGATCACGCAGGTTTCCAGACCAACCATCAAACCAGATCAAGTGCTGATCAAAGTCCACGCAACCTCCGTCACAATGGGAGACGCAAGGCTTCGCGCATGGAACATCCCCTCGCCGCTCTTCTCGTTCATCGCTCGATTCATGATCGGCATCTTCAAACCACGGAACCAAATCCTCGGAACCTCCGCTGTCGGAACCATCGAAGAACTCGGCGCAGAGGTCAAAGAATTCTCAATCGGGGATCGCGTGCTTGGATCGACCGAGATGAAAATGGGAGCGCATGCAGAGTATGTCGTAGCTCAAGCGGACGGATCCGTCGCTCACCTCCCAGAACAGATCACCACCGATCAAGCCGCGGGATTGTTGTTTGGTGGTTCCGCGGCTCTCTACTTCCTCCGCGATCTTGGGAAACTGCAACGAGGTCAGCGCGTGCTCATCGTCGGCGCATCTGGAGCACTGGGGAGCATCGGCGTGCAGTACGCAAAGCACATCGGCGCCCATGTCACCGCGGTGTGTTCTGGACCAAACCATGAGTTTGTCCGATCCCTCGGCGCCGATGAAACTATTGATTACACGAAAGAGGATTTTACAAAGCGCACACTCGATGAAAATCAACGCTTCGACGCGGTCTACGAAACTGTTGGCAAATCAAGCTACAACCAATGCAAGCACCTCATGACCGAGCGAGGCGCTTTCCTCCCAGCAGTCATGCGTCTCCCCGAAGTGCTCCAACTCGTGTGGACCCCGTTATTCTCAAAACGCAGTGTGAAATCAGGCGTCGCGATGACCAACCCCGAGAAGCTGACCACACTGATTGAACTCGCCGAAAGCGGAGCGGTGACCCCCGCGATCGACAGCGTGTATCCGTTCGAGGACATCGCGCAGGCGCACCGCCATGTGGACAAGGGGCATAAACGCGGGAATGTGATTGTTCGAATCTCGGATGACTAATACAAATCAAGCAATCACCGTGCTCGGATCGTCCGTCGGATCGGCGGTCGGGTGGTCGAGCGGGAGCGTGCGTGCAACATCAAGAAACGCGTCGTAGTTCCCACGCGTTTCGATGACGCTGTCGCCGCCAAACTTGTCCATGAACGCGGACGCGACTTCAAATGCGACCACATTCTCCATGACCACACTCGCTGCGGACACTGCGCAGATGTCACTCCGCTCATACTGCGAATCCTGGGGTGACTTTGTGTTCAGGTCCACGCTCGGAAGACCTTTGAGCAAAGTCGCGATGGGCTTCATTGTGCCGGTGACGACGATGGGTTGGCCGTTGGTCATCCCGCCTTCAAGACCGCCCGCGTTGTTGGACGACCGCACAAATCCGAGTGATGGCGAGTTGACCTTTGCAGGATCAAACGCGATCGGATCATGAAGCTCTGAGCCGAGCCGCTTTGAGCACTGCGCCCCCAGCCCGATCCCAACGCTCTTGAACGCTTGGATCCCCATGACCGCGCCGCCGATGCGTGCATCGAGTTTCTCGTACCAGTTCATCGACGATCCAATCCCCGGAGGACAGTTGAACACATGGCATTCAACATCCCCACCAACCGTGTCCTTGTCGGACTTGGTTTTGCGGATGATGTCGCATTGGTGCTCTGTCGTCTTTGGATCGAGCGTGTAGGTCGCTGATTCGTCGCGCGCCTTGATAAGAGATTCCATCTGTTCGTGCGAAACCTCGACATCCGTCTGCGCATCGAGGATCGAGCGGACGAATCCGAAGACCTCGACATCGAAAATTTGCTTGAGCATCAGCCGACCGATACAACTTGCAGCAACGCGAGCCGCGGTTTCGCGTGCGCTGGCGCGTTCGAGTGTTTCTCGGCAGTCCGTGGTCAACCATTTGATCGAACCCGCGAGGTCCGCGTGTCCCGGTCGAGGGCGGTACACCGGTGGTGTTCGCTCCAAATCATCCAGCCGAGAGTCACGGTTCTTGATGAGCATGGTGATCGGTGATCCGATGGACTTACCAAGTCGAACACCGGTAAGAATTTCGACCGTATCCGTTTCCAGCTTCTGCCGTCCGCCTCGCCCGTACCCGCCTTGACGGCGTGCCAGTTCACGATTGATAATCTCCGTATCGATCTCAACCCCTGCAGGCACCCCAAGGACAGTGGCAATCAGAGCGGGGCCGTGCGATTCGCCGGCGGTTTGGTAGGTTAATCGTGTCGAGTGCTGAGTCATCTGCAGTATCCGATCGGCAAGTTGGGGGTTCCGATTGATGTTATCTATTAAACGCGGACAGGATGTTCGAATATTGATCCGTCCACATCCGAACCTCAAACCGTGCTTCCCCCTCTTGGAACATCCCAGCATCGAGCATGGCTTGAGCGGTCTGCGGGCTCTTCGTGAGCGCCATCCACACAGACGGGAACCAATACCCAAGCATGTCCTCCGGAATCTCGTCGATGTCCTGCTCGTACATCATCACATAAGACTGGTGATCCACTCCCAGATTAAACACCAAAGGCTGGAGATCTAGGTGCCTGTTCGAGATGTGAAGAAGCACGATCCCGCCATCGGTCAATCGATCGTAGTACAGCTGGATCGCTTCGGTTGTCAGCAAGTGGACCGGGATCGAATCAGAGCTGAACGCATCGATCAGCACCATGTCATATTTCTCTTCCCCCGCGTCGCGTTCTCGCTCAAGAAGCAAGCGTCCATCTCCAAGATCGACTGATACTGGACACTCCGCTTCACTCAAGTAGGTGAAGTACTGAGGGTCCTCCGCAATATGAGCGACCTCGGGATCAATCTCAAAGTATTTAATGCTGTCCTGGGGACGAGCATGAGCGGTGATCGCGCCGGACCCCAGTCCCACAATCCCATAGCGTGCTCCATCCGGGCGGATCTCTTTGAGTGCTTGGATTGCCATGCCGCAGGGACCGTCCACATGGTAATACCCAAGCGGCACATGCGTGAGCTCCGGGTTGAGGAACTGCACGCCGTGATTGGTTGTCCCGTGCATCAGTGTCCGGTAGGTGATCTTCTGATTCACCTCGATGTCGTAGAAAAACTCATCGACGACACTCAGGATCCCGTAGAAAGTCCGACCACGGAAATGGATGTCCGGATCGGTCAGATCGTCATAGATCGAAGCACTCAACGGCACAGCGAGCACAAGCATGCAAGCAATCCCATCGTTCCACGCGAGGTAAATCATCACAGTGGGGATAAAGATGATGATCGCAAACAGCACGATGGTCTGGTCAACCAGACTAACACCCAACCACTCCACAAGCGATACCGAGAACCTTCCCATCACCTGCATGTACACCAAACTCAGCAACGGAAGACCAATACGAATCATCAATGCTTGACGCTTGAGCTTTGGATCCTCGATCTCACCAATCTTCCTCCAAGGCAGCAGAGCAACTGCACACACCAACACAATTGGATACTCGAGCGTTGTCTCAAAGATCAGCGGCGCGACCACCCCGTTGAACACGCCTCCGAGCGCACCACCGATCGACATAATGAGGTAGAACTCGGTCAGGTGTGATGCACTGGGCCGATCCGAAGACAGCATCGCGTGCCCCATCAATCCTACCACTCCAAGGAGCAGGAGCTGCACCGCGACGAGCGCTTTGATCGGCGCGTACGCTTGAGCTTCGGACGCAAGCACTAGAATTGTCGCACCGATGATCGCGATCACCATCGGTCTTCGCAGGGACTTGACCAGTCTGTTTGAGTCCGCCGCGAACGCAACGATCATGGTCAACAAATATACCGCGAGCGGGAGCACCCACAACAGTGGGAACGAAGCGATGTCCATCGACAGGTGACTTGTGACACCAAGCAGCATCGATGAAGGCACAAACGCATAGAATGTCCAACGGAGTCGCCGACGCCAATCGATTGGACGATCTTCCGCAGGACCACTGTCTACATCACCGGACGGCGCGAGCACCTCTCCTGACGGAGCGTGCGGATCTTCATGCGACCCCTTCTTCGTCATCAGGATCGCGCCGAAGCTCATCAAGATAAACAATCCGAATCCAGCGAGCCAGAACGATCGCTGATCTGCTAATCCGAGGTTGGGTTCAATCACGAATGGGTACGCAAGCAGACCGACAAAGCTCCCCGCGTTGCTCGCTGCGTATAGGAAGTACGGATCGTGCGACCGCGTGTGCCCTGTCCGCGCAAACCAACCTTGCACCAAAGGTCCTGCGCTGGAAATCATAAAGAATGGCAACCCGGACACCAACGCGAGTTGCAAGATCAACCAAGGGACCGGGAAGGTCGACGCACTCGGGGGCGGGCTCGGTGAGTCAAATATATATCCCGCGACCAACGCGATCACCAGCATCCCGATATGACCAAACAACTGGACCCTGCGGGAAACCCGCTTCATCACAAAGTGCGCGTACAGGTATCCAAGCAGCAGCACTGTTTGATAGAACAACATACAGGTCGTCCAGACCGACGAACTCCCGCCGAACACCGGAAGCAACGACTTGGCAACCATCGGCTGAACCGAGAACAAAAGCGTCGCAGAGAGAAAGACCGTGAAAATAAAGTAGAGAACCATCAAGACTCCAGATCGCTCGAATTCCAGCACACAATGCCCCCATACAATAGCACGAACAGCCCCACCACCTCAAACGGAGCAATCAGCATGAAACCAACCGATGATGTCTGCTTGTGCTTCCATGTCCCGCTCGTCAAGATCAACAACTACCTTGCTCGCGAAGACCCAAAGGTCGCGTCGTTGATCTCTGAATGCCTCGGAGCAGGCACCGGGTGCGGCTGGTGCGTCCCATACCTCAAGGACCTCCACGCGCAGCACAAGAACGGACAAACCCCAGACATCCCAGGCACCGCGGAAGAATACACCGAGGGACGACTCGCATTCCGCAAATCAGGCAAGCGGGACTGTGACTAGAACATTGAAAAAACCGGGACATGCCCGGTCTTCATTTCCTCCATTGAAGTATTGATCGCGTGTTACATACGCCGTCTCGGCATCAGATCCAGCGGGAATGCTGGAGATGACAACGGACGAAGCGCCAGCGCGAGTAACGCGAGCTCATCGTCATCACCCGCGACGCGGTTGGTGCGGAGCTGCCCGCAACCACCGCATTTATGGATAACCACCCACTCTCCATCACTCCGAGCAGCGATCGAGATCGGCTCCATCGGTTGAGCGCAAGGCGATCTGCGATCACCGACGCGATCATCCACATGGCGCGACCATAAGCACGCGGGACAGTGGTTGCGTTGGTTGGTGCCGAACGATTGATGCGATACGAAATCTTTGCAATGAATGCACTGAAACCCGCCATCCCGGCGAGCGTTCTTGTCATGATGTTTCAATTGTGAATCCTTGTCGGCAACGGAGCATACGACATGCTCCGATCCGATTCCTGGACGCCCTCAGCCGGAGCGCCGCTGTGCTTGAGAAAAGACACGATCAGGATTTACACAATGGGTGCGTTCATCAGCACGGATGGTACCAACATCGAGCCGGAGTTGCAAATAAAAAACCCCGGGAGGTCCCGGGGTTTGGATCGGTCTATTTAAGCGATTCAGTCTTCGTCTTCAATGACGCGGAGCGAAAGCCCAAAGTTTGTCAGTCGCTCATGAACCTCAACAAGCGAGGTCGAACCGAAGTTCTTGACGCCCATGAGTTCCGCTTCGGTGTGTGAGCAGAGATCGCCGATGCTCTGGATATTGAGCATCTGGAGTGCCTTGCGTGCACGCACGGTGAGCTGAAGCTCTGAGACAGGCTTGGAGAGCAGTTGCTCCTTGCCTGAACCCTTGAGCTTTTCAAGGATCTGACGACGAGCAACGCGGTGCGCGTCCTCGTGTCCCTGACCGAGTTTGAGCCCCTTGATGCTGAGCATCCGCTTGATCTCGTCGAGTGATGACTCGCCGAAGTTCTTGTAGCTCATCAGTTCAGATTCGTTGATACGGATCAGATCCCCAAGCGTGCGGATATTCATCTTCTTAAGACATGTACGAGCACGCACAGTCAGTTCAAAGTCGGTCACAGGCGTATCGAGCAATGCACGACGCTTCATCACATCGCGTTCGTTCTCTTCCTCGACCATCATCCCCTTGGACGCGAGCACATCGGTCATAAACAGACGCGCGCGTGTGTGGTTTGGATTCGTGTCAAGGATCTGACGCAAGCAACGCTCAGCGCGGACATAATCGCCGTGATCTTCGTAGAGAACCGCGAGGTTCATCAACGCGTTGATCGGTGCAGGCGAATGCTCGCACACACGCTCGTAAAGCGAGAGTGCTTCTTCTTCATCACCTGCGAGGTCGAGTTGGTACGCGAGTTGGAACGCGATCTCAAGATTCTGAGGATCCGAGCCCATCGCTGATCGCATTGTTTCGATACCTTCAGCGCGTTGGCCGTTCTGAAGCTGTTCCTTCGCTTGAGCAAAGAGCTCGAGAGCGGTCTGAGCGTCGGCAGCGGCGGCCGATGCGCCGACCACCATGTCCATGGGATCGTTGGTCATGTGTTCTCCTGATCAATATGCTCGAATTCGCTTCGAGCGGTTAGAACTTTAGGCCCGTCAAATGCCAAACGCAACCCACTGGACCCCAAAGGATTAGCTTCCTGTCAGGGTCGGGTCTGCCAGCAGGTCATCAAACGGGTCGAGATCGGGTTCTCCATAGGTATCCACAAGCGTCATCGACTTCCACTTCCCTTGCACGAACCGGAAACTCAGCGCAATCCCAAGCAAAATGATGAACAACGACGCGCCAATCCAAGGCCCGATCGAGCCGAGCGAGGGCACAAACTTCACCATCCCGTACCCAACCCCGATGATGCACACCCACGAGAGCACGATTGTCGCTATGCCCGGCCAGAGCGTGTCACCCGCGCCGCGGAGAGCAGCGGAGGTCGTGATCGCCATCGCGTCAAATACCTGGAACACCGCCGCGGCGATCATCACCTTGGACCCAATCGCGATCAGCGTCACGCGGAGTTCAGGTGGAGTTTCATCGTTGATAAAGAATCCAATTAACTGACTCCGGAACAGCACAAAGACCAACGCACAGGTCGCCATGTATCCCATCGTGACCTTGAGCGCCAGCTTCGTCCGCGCCATCGCGATGTCGGGACGCTTCATCCCCATCGCTTTCCCGACGACCGCTTGAGTCGCAATCGACAAACCGACCGCAGGCATGAAACTCAGGTGCATGTACTGCAGCGCGATCCATCCCGTTGTGTTGTGCCAGACCGGATCATCACCGACCGCCTCGCCTCCCATCGGAACGAGCCATGCCATGAGCAATGCCCAGCATGCCATCTCATTGACGAACATGAGTCCCGGCGCCATCCCGACTTTGAGCAACCCAGCCATGCATTGTTTGGAGAGTTTCCACGCTTTGCGTGTGCCGTACTGGATTGCATACTTCGGACTCAAGAACAGCACCATCGGGATGATGAACTCGACGAGTCCACCACCGACTGTGCCGATCCCCGCGCCGATCAGACCGAGTTCAGGCGCCCCGAGATTCCCGAAGATCAGGACCCAGTTGAGGAAGATGTTGGTTACATTGCCGCAGATCGCGCTGACAAGGACGACCTTCGGACGATGCATGCCGTAGAAATAATGGTGCAGCCCCCTGCTGAGGATCGTCCCGATCGCGCCGAGCATGATGACCTTTGCGTACTGGGTTTCAAGGGTCAGCAGATCACCTTCGTGGATCAAACCAAAGACCGCAGGCACAAAGTAAGCGCAAGGCACAATGAACAAGATCCAGTAGATCACCCCGATCCACAACCCGTTCCACGCATACGCCGCGCCTCGTTCAGGTGTTCCCGCACCGAGGTTCTGTGAAACGAAGGAGTTGACCACGCCGGTGAGTCCGAGCACGAAGGACATCATCATCCACGCCATCATCCCGCCGTTGGACTGCGCCGCGACATAGACAGGTTCAGGACCAATCTCCTTGACCATCAGTTTGTCTACAAACTGCATGATCGTGTACGACGCCATCGTCGCAACCGAAGGCAGAGCGATCGCGAACATCTCGCTCAGCGCGTGATCGTCATCAAGTTTGATTGTCTTCTCCGGCTCCATCGGCGCGTCTTTATGCGTTGGGACGGACCGATCACCCGAAGTTGGTTCGTGGACTTCTGTCATCTTTAATATCCAGTTATGCTGTGTAGCTGAAACTCTTGTACCGACGCTCACCGCGCGTAGATGCGGGATCGTTCACTTTTTGGCCAATAAATGACGGGTCGTGATGTCAGCAGGTGGGCTTCATAGTGAGCGATCCTACCAGAAACCAAGTCCATGTC
>JARGNC010000066.1:1668-12410 GCA_029212425.1 Phycisphaerales bacterium | reverse complement strand
TTTAGTAATCCGAAGTCAATTACTGAGATTATTGATCATTTGGATACGACTCATGGTAGAAAGTACAAATCAAACGAGTTGTCGACATCGCTTCTGCGATTGGTTAGAGATTCCATATTGAAACGAACCAAGAGTGATGATGGAAAGTATGAGTACACCAATGCATGAATTGAACTTTGAAGATGCATTTGCATTTGTTAAGCCAAAACAATTGCGCACAAAACTGACCGAAAGATATTTGGGTGTTAAATCTGCATTTTTAGATGGTGAGTACGACGCATGTGGGGTGCGAGCTGGTAGATTCAGCGAAATAGTTATCCGAGTATTGCAACAGGAGTTGACGGGGACACACTCGAAGCTCGGGGATTCAAAATTTGATTTTAATACGGGTTGTAATCAACTCATGAATACCCCGAAGTCAACAGGTCCAGACTCACTTAGGATTATCATTCCTAGGTGCATCGGATTTCTATATACGATAAGAAATAAGCGAGGGTTTGGGCATGAAAGTGATGAGCTTGACGCTGACATAATAGATTCGGCTGTGTGTGCTAAGTTGTCAGATTGGGTGATGTGTGAGTTAATGCGATATGGAAACTCATTGCCCTTAGAAGACGGTCAGGCAATTTTAGATGCTCTGGCATATCGAGAGACTCCGATGGTTTGGTCTGTTCAAGGGCGTAAGCGTGTACTTGATGCCTCAATGCCTGCTAAAGATCAAGTGTTATTGCTATTATATGGTTCAGTAGATTCAGGCGTACCAACTGAAGATCTATGTCAGTCTATAGAGTATTCTTCCTTGCGAGATTTTCGTAGATATGTACTAAAGCCTTTGCATGAAAAGCGTTTATTGGAGTATGACCGTGATCAAGAAATGGTCATCTTGTCTCCAACAGGCGCAGCTTATGTGGATGGCGTGAGCTGGGATAAAGCGCATCTTCAGACGGTTTGAATGGGACTCCTCACTACCGAAAAATCTTCTCCATCTGCAGACACTTCTTCGTAGGAGGGGTTGCAGGGGACCCCTCCCCTGCACTCGCAAACCAATTCCCCAACCAAAAGCAACTTCCGTGCGCAAACCCGCGCGGACCGACCACATCTGTGCGCAATCCAACCCCCCAAACCCAACCAATCCACCACGCCCAAGATTCACCCCGCCTTCAATTCCACATGAACAACACATGTGAAACAACAGACCCATCAACTCTTCCACCCTCTCCCTCGGGGAGAGGGCAGGGTGAGGGCTCTTCGTCTTCTCTTTCTGAAGACCGATCAATCAACCAGCTCACCAACGACCTCCTCGAAGACCTCCAAAACCCAACCCTCGGCCCACTCGAACTCTGCCAACTCCACAACCTCACCCTCCCAGAGCTCGCCGCCATCCTCGAATCCGAAAGCTACCAACAAGCCGTCGAGTACATCGCCCGAATCACCACCGCCCGCGACAAACTCCTCGACCCCCAATCCAAATCCCTCGCCAAAGCCCGCCTCACCGACCTCCTCAAAACCTACCCCGAAACCGAAGCCCAACAAGAAACCCAACGCAAAGCCGCCACCACCCTCCTCAAAACTATCTTCCCCCCTCTCCCTCGGGGAGAGGGCCGGGGTGAGGGCTCCCCATTTTCTTATCAATCTTCTTCCCCTATATCGGTGCCCTCCTTTGACCCGAAGGGCAAAGGAGGATCTGCAACAAAGCAATCAACCCCCAATCCCCGTCGGGTGCCACGGCTTGACCGTCCTCGGCAAGCCGTGTCTTCAGAGGGATTGCAGGGGACCCCTCCCCTGCACAAGCAACCAAAACGAAATCACAAAAACGAATCACCCCCCAATCCCCCACATCACCGACCCAAAATCTTCTCCATCTTCCGCCCACGCGCCAGCTCATCGATCAACTTCTCCATCTGCCGACACTTCCGAGTCAGCGGCGTCCCAATCTCCTCAATCCGATACCCACACACCACCCCCGTAATCTCCTTCGCCTTGGGATTCATCTTCGCACGCTTAAAGAACTCCTTAAAAGTCACCCCCTCATCAATCAAATCCTGGATCTCCTGCGGCTCAAACCCCGTCAACCAACCAATCACCTCATCAAGCTCCTCCTCCGTCCGCCCGTTCTTAATCAGCCGATCCAGATACAGCGGATAGATCTTCCCAAAGACCATCTCCGCAACCCGCTTGTCATGCTCAGGTGTTGTTGTTGCCATTGTTGATCTCCTGCTTCAGTTCATTTTAAACCGCCCCAACCACGCGCCCAATCGCGAGCGTGTCCGCGTACCGCTGGAACCGCACTGCCTTACAGTTTCCGTTGAGCAGAGTGTACCAGAAGCAAGTTTTGTGCGTCACCTCATCGCAACTTTGAATCCGACTTGAGCCGCCCCCCGATCGAAACGCGCGAACCGAGTCATTCCCGCAACAGAATCAAAAATCGGATACCATGGCGCGTATGAACATCACCGTCTCCGAAACTGTTCACGCTCCGATCGAGCGTGTCTTTGCGACCGCCGCGGACATTCCCAACTGCGCTGAATTCATCAAAGGCATCGAGACGATCGAGACGCTCACCGAAGCACCACCATCCGATGACAACCTTGGGGTGGTCGGTAAGGGATACGCTTGGCGCGAAACGAGAATTATGTTCGGAAAAAAGGCGACTGAGGACATGTCCATCACCGAGTGGTCCCCACCGAACGGATACACGGTCGAAGCGCGATCGCACGGCTCGCACTACATCAGCCATTTCACATTTGAACAAACAGATGGTCAGACCAACGGCGAGACTGGCAACCCAAGCACCACCATCACGATGTCCTTCGGCGCTACTCCAGAGACATTCATGGCGAAAGTCATGATGAAACTCTTCTCCGCGATGACCAAAAAGCTGACCCAGTGCCTCGTGGACGACCTGAAGGATATCAAAGCAGCCGCTGAAGCGGGGGAAGCTGCTGGGAACTCCTGATCCCAAAAAATTCGCCGAACCCAACTGTTCCAAAATCGTAGTAGAAGACACACCGATCCCGAGGTTCGACTTCCAAAGGGATCGTTTATACCATTCCCTTTTTGGTCCGCAAAGCGTTCCAATTTCCCTCAAACCGGAGAAACACCATGCCTCGCATTCCATTGGTCAATACCCTCGACAAAGAACGCATCCTCAACACGGTTGCCAACTCCTCTGGGACCCCTCCCGATTACATCTCCCAGATGCTCAAACGAATCTACTCTGCGATCCCAGTCGATCCTACCCAAGTCCCTGATCAGCTCGTCACCATGAACTCCATTGTCCGAATTCAGGACACCGAAACCGACGAGATCGACATTTACGCTCTTGTCTACAACGAAGCTTACGACCACCAAGCGGAGTGGATTTCCGTAAACTCCAAGCTCGGTAGTGCACTCCTCGGCCGATCCGTCGGCGACGAAATCGAGATCCCCTCACGAAGAGGATCCCACACCGTCCGCATCCTCGATCTCGAATACCAGCCTGAGCGGTCTGGTCATTTCGATCGATAAACACTGCTCAACACACAGCATTCAAACACTGCAGGGTTAGTTGGTCAAGTTTGGTGGCATTCCACCAAGCGTGTGATACCTTTGGTCTAGATGGTCCGAGAACCATCTGTTTTGCCGTCGATTCTCGTGATTCGTCGGCATGCATCACTTGAGGAGAACGCACATGAATATCACGCACACACTTGCGACACTCTGTGTCGCGACATCGCTTGTTGGAACAGCATCGGCAGCGGTGATCGGGATCGACAATCGGAATGGGTTCGATGGGGACACGACTCTTGGGACTGGGTCCGACTTCGATCAGTTCCGCTCGGTCATCGCATCGATGGGGCACACCATCGTCCTGGTTAATGATTTCAGTAATCTTGCTGGTATTGACTCCATCATCGCACAGAATCCGCACAGCGGCGCACAAAGCTACAGCATGGCGGAGATGGGTTCCATCAGCACCTTCGTCGCAGGCGGCGGGGGGATGCTGGCGCTTGGAGAAGCGGGGGGGAATTCCACCTCGTTTATCGCGAACATGAATCAGATGGTTGCAGGATTCGAAGCGGAGTATTCCGCAGCGGTGCACAGCGGATCCGGATTGATTGTCAACAGCTTTGCGTCTCATGCGGTTACTGCAGGAGTTTCGCAGGTTGGGGTTGATTTCTACCGGAAGGTCACCGCGTCTGGAGACACTGCTGATCTTACGGGTGACGCGAGTGACTTCATCGCGGCACGCGATGGCAATGGAGGTGCAGGAAACTCGGTCTTCCTCGGTGACATCTCATTATGGAAAGACTTCGGGACTGGTTCGGATTATGCGATCACGGATCTGGACAATGAGTTGTTGCTCCGGAACATTGTTGGGTACATCACGGTGCCAACGCCTTCCTCGCTTTCGTTGCTTGGGTTTGGCGTGGTTGCGATGCGTCGTCGTCGCGGTTGAAAGACCTGCTGAGTATGAAACGATCACCCGGTGTCCGGTTTGGATGTCGGGTTTTTTTGTATGGTTTGAGCGCATGAAAAACGGGCGGCTCCGAGGAGCCGCCCGTTAAATCAAGTATCAGATTTCAGATCGCTTATGGGCAACCTGCGCCGAATGCTGCGAGGAACTCGGAGACATCGAGGAAGTTGAAGTTGCCGTCGCCGGTGAAGTCGGCTGAGGCTTCTCCAGCACCGAATGCTGCGAGGAAGTCGGAGACATCGAGGAAGTTGAGGCTGCCATCGCCGTTCATGTCGGCTGGGCAAGCGTCGTCTTCACAGTCGAGGTTCGAGAGCATGACCGCGTCAACGCCTGCTTCGACAACATCCTGTGTTCCGAGGTCTGATGCGCTGAAGCGGATCTGGAACTGGTTGTTTGCTGTGAATCCAGGGACATTGTTGAGGACGAACTGCTTTTCGATCCAGCCGCCTTCGGTTTCTGGTCCTGATGGTCCGACGGACTCGAGGGTGGTCCATGATCCGCCTGCGTTGTCTGAGATTTCGACAAGGAAGGCATCGTCTTGGGTTGAACCCAGGGTGTTGTCGTACCAGCGTGCGTAGCTGATGACTGTTGCGTCACCTGTTGCGTCCATGACTGGTGAGGTGAGGATGGTGGTGCCGTTGTCGACATCGTTGTTTGCTTCTGGTCCGCCGTTGCCTGTGACATAGCAGAGACCTGAACCATCGTTGTCGTTTGCGGGCTCACCACGGGTACCACCGCTTGCAGGGGTTGCGCGTTCCCAGCGTCCTGCACCTGCGTTTGCTGGTCCGCCTGAGACTGTCCAACCGGTGTCGGTTTGGAAGTCGTCAGCAAAGACAACATCTGCTGGACCGAATGACGCGATGGTTGAGAAGGTCCCGTCGGCTGGTGCGCCGGCTGGGGAGTTCTGGGTTGCGCCGCTGACGGACTCTGAGGTGATGTAGTAAACCAACTCGCTTCCACAGGTGGATGCTGGGAATACTGCTTCAAACTCGGTTGCGGAGTTCTGGGTCATTGGGACTGCGGTGAATCCTGAGCCTGAGTCGACCATCAGCATTGCTGTTGATGGGTTGACGGAGCTTGAGATTGGGTCGAAGTTGACAACCAGGGTTGTGTCGCCGTTGGGGCTGACGGTTTCTGGGAGTCCTTGTGGGTAGGAGATGGAGAGGATGTTGAGTGGTGGTGCGTCCATGTTTTTGGCGCCGAACCCGGTTGCGATCTCGGCGTAGTGGGGTGTCCCGTTGCCGATGTCTGAGTCGTCATCATCGAGTGTGAGGAAGTCGATGGTGATTTGTGGGGTGATGGTCGAACCTGAGTGGACGAGTGCGGAGTTGACCGCGAGGTAGTTGAGGATATCGGTGTATCCTGAGACTCCGTTTGCGACCATTGCGTTTCGTGTTCCCCAGACGGCGCCTGAGAGGAGTCCTGCACATGCGTGGCCGTCGGTTGCACATGGGTATTGCAGGGTGTTGACGGCGTTGCGGAGTGAGGAGGAGCATGATCCGAAGAATCCGAGTCCGAGGCGGTTGTCATCGAGGATGATGTTGCTCATGACATCGCCGAAGCCTTCGCCGTATTGACCTTGTCCTGAACCAGCGACATTGACGATGTGGTGTCCGTATTCGTGGTAGATGACTGAGGTCCATGCGGTGTTGGGGCTTCCGCCTCCGTTGCTGCAGAAGTTGATGGATTGTTCTGATGGGCTGTACCACGCGTTGCCTGGGCAGAAGCCGTCGGTGCGGTTGACAGTGACATCCATCTGGAAGTTGATTCCTGGGAATGCTGGGTTTGCGTCGACGACATAGTCACGGACGACATTGGCGCCGATGTATGCGTTGACTTCAGCGCGATTGTTTTCGGTTGCGTTTGACGCGTTGAAGACGAAGTTCGCTGGGCCGGGAGGGGTGATGTTTTGTGATTGTGATTCGACTGGTCCGACCCAGTCGAAGACTTCGAACCATTGTCCAACGAGTCCAGCACTGACACTGACTGCGGTGGATCCTCCGTGGGGTACGGTGAAGTTGCCGTTGATGTCGGTTGTTGTTGAACCGCCGCCTGCGACATTGACATTCAGGTATGGGAGCGGTTGTGAGATTTCGGTTGCACAGATGTCTGCGCCTGGTCCGTCGGAGGCCATGCCTGAGGCGTTGCCTGTGATGTCGACGGTGTGGATGAGGCTTTCGGTGAAGAGGACTTCGCCGGTTGCTGCATCGGTGATGACGAGGTGTTCTTCGAAGCCGTTGACGATGACTTTGGAGACATCGGCGAGTGTTGGTGCGTGTGGAGCGGTTTCAATACCTGCGTAGATCATGCGTTCGGAGGAGTCGAGTACGATTCCGAGGTTGAAGTGCTTTTGTGCGCTGTCCACGATTCGGTCGTGGTTGATTGCGGTGCGCTTGAGTTGTGGGTTGATTTCGAAGTTGCCTACATCATGGAGTTCTGATGATGCGAGGACGAGTGGGTTGTTTGCTTCGTTGCGTGTGAGGAGGACGAGCTTTGAGCGGAAGACGGGGACGCCGTCGATGATTTGCTTGTAGTAGTGTCCTGTGAACTTGTATGAGTTTGTGTCGATGTCGTAGCCGATTTGTTGTGTTGGTCTGCCGTGATCGAATGGGCTTTCTGCGACGAGTTGGTCTTGTGAGACGCCCCAGATGCCGAGGTGTTGTTGGACGAAGTTTGATGCTGATTGTTCTGCAGTTTGTCCGTGGCTGAATGCTTTGCCGTAGACGCGACCGACGGCGCCGTCTGGGCGCATGGCGAGTCCTGAGTGTTGATTGAATGTTTGGAAGCGTGAGATTGCTTGCATCTTTGTGACGGATGCGGCTTGTCCTGCAGCGGAGTTTGTGAAGTGTGCGGTTGATGCCGGTGCTGCGGTGACCGGCATAGCGGTAACTGCGGCGCACGCAACGCCTAGCGACAGGATGGTCATGCCTTTGATACTCATTTGATGATACTTTCTTGTTGTCCAGAGCTTTGACGGACCGAAACGGGACGATACCGGAGCACAGAGGCTCATTTTGGGCCTTGTGGGTGGGAATCGGTGCGAGATGTCAGCCGAAGCTCGTGGGACCCTGAATTGGGTCGAAGGAAAAGAAACAGAAACAACGCTACCCCTACGGAGCTTTTGTACTGGAATCGGGGGGGGGGTGTCAAGGGGGAATGCCCGTTGTTCGGGGGTTTTAAGGCGTTTTGGTCTGGTATTTATTCCGATTGGTCCGGATTGTGCTGCTCGGAGGGACGGCGTCTGTTGAGGCACCAGAATCCGGCGCAGACGGTTCCGATGGTGTTGCTGACGAGGTCCCAACCGGTGTTGGTGTAGCCCCCGACATTGGTGTCGGTGAATCGGGTGGCGATGAACTCGAGAACCTCGTTGAGAGCTCCGAGTCCCATTCCCATGATCGCGGCGATGACGGCGAGGGCGAGGCGATGCTGCGTGGTGGGTTCGACATGGAGTTTGGCGCGGATGATTTCCCAGCACGCAACGGTGGCGCTGAAGAATCCGAAGGTGTGGATGATCTGGTCGTAGCGGGGGAGGTCCGGATGGATGCGGAGGGAGTACAGGACGGGGACGGCGTCATCAGCGACGAAGTTTGTGCTGACGGGGATGGTGCCTCCGATCATGTGGAGGAATCCCCAGATGGTGAGGAGCCAGAGGGCGGAGGTTGAGAAGCGGACTGATTTATGGAGGTATGCGAGGATCGCGATGATCACGAGGAGAGAGATGGCGTAGAAGAGGAACTCGGTGTTGCCCTGATTGAGCGCCATGATGGTGGTCGCGGACATGAACACGAGGACAAAGAGGATGATGGATCGCGGGATGGGTGGCTTGGGTTCACTCATCTCTTGATTGTAATGGATTGTTTGAGCGGGTGTCGTTTGGATCAGTTTGGATCAGTCGTCGTCGGGGTGTTTGCCTTCTTCGACATGGTCTTCGCCCACTTCGTGTCCGACGGCGTAGCCGACCCCGCCTGCGGCGGCGGCGAGGCATCCAGAGAGGTAGGTGATGGTTGCGGCAGAGAAGAGGGCGATGAGAACCCATGTGAGTGTCCAGTTCATCGTGCTGGTCTGGTTGGTGTTGTTGTGTTTCATATATAGAGTGTGGGATGTCGGGATTTGGGGTGGGTGAAGCGTGGATGAATTGTCATTCATTCTTGAGGGCGTGGGCTTTGAGACGGAAGCTCGACGGCTATGGTTGGTGATGAAGGACAAACATCCAGATCCGGTTGTGGTGGGGGAGTATCCGACGGAGTTTGAGGCGTCGCTTGTGAAGAACATGCTGTCGATGGAGGGGGTTCCGAGTGAGCTGGTGGGCGCGATGACAGCGGGGTTTCGTGCGGAGACTCCGGGGATGGTGAAGGTGTTGGTGCCTGGGAGCTTTGCGGAACTGGCGCGAGAGATCGTTGCAGCGCAGGAAGCGGGGGGGCTCGATGATGAGGAGCTTCGCGGAGAAGACTCATAAGGGATGCGGATGAGGGCGATCTCTTGTTTCTTGGTTGGCGCGGGCTTGATTTCAGTGCATAATGGTTGAAACCGTGCTGTGTTCACTGCGGCGCGGGTTATGACGCCGATACCGGCGGGAGAGATTTTTCTATGGTAATTCAGACGCTTCGTGTCGCTGCATTGATTGCGGCATCTGTAACTCCCTTTGTTTCCGCACAGTCGCTTGATTATCCCGAGGGGGCTGAGATCCCACGGTCGATGACGCTTGCGGAGGAAGCTTTCGTAGATTCCAATCCGATTCAGGCGGTTGCGTCTCGGGGGCTTGCGCCTGTTGCGCTTGTGCGTACGCCGGGGGAGTATGAACCGGCGGAGGGGATCATCATGGCGTGGGAGGGTTCGAATTCTTGGAAGAGCATCCTCTCGCAAATGACGCGTGAGATTACGACGACGGGTATGGCGAAGGCGTTCATCTTCGTGGACACAGCGTCGGAACTTACGAGTGCTTCAAACCAGGTTGCGGCGAGTGGCGCGGATATGTCCCGCGTGATGTTTGAGATTAAGAGTACTGATACAATCTGGGCTCGCGATTATGGGCCGCGGTATATCTTCCTTGGATCTCAGGCAGATGGGACGGGTGGTGTTCGCGCGATTGTGGATCACACTTACAATCGTCCAAGACCCAATGACAACTCGCTCCCTTCGTATTGGGCGAATGAGCGGGATGAGCCGTACTTTCTGATTCCGTTGGTGCATGGCGGCGGGAACTACCATCTTGAGACCGGGAATCCTGCAGGGGTTGGGCACGCAACGCGGCTGATCGTCAACGAGAATCCTGGGCTGACTGAGGCGCAGATTATCCAGCTCTGGAGCGATTACCAGAACTTGGATACCACGATGTACACGCCGTATCCGAGCTTTGTGGACAGCACTCAGCACATCGATATGTGGATGATCATGCTCGACGACGACAAGGTGATGATTTCTGAATGGGTGAATGAACCGACCGCTTCTTGGGCGGTGACATCGGACAATGCGGCTGCGTACTTTGCGGGTCGCGGGTTTGAGGTGTACCGCGTGCCTGCGGTTCGGTCTGGTGGTACGCATTACACCTATACCAATGCGGTGATCTGCAACGATCTGGTGTTGGTGCCTTTGTACACCAACGGGACGGCTTCGCAGTTTAATGATGATGCGCTGGCGGTGTGGGAGTCGGCGTATCCGGGTAAGACCATCGTGCAGATCAACTGTCAGGCGTTGGTGACTGCGGCGGGTGTGATGCACTGCATCGTCAAGCATGTGCCTGCACCTGCGAATGGGGAGGCGCCTGGGGTGTATATGACCAGTCAGAATGATGGGCCGGTGGTTGATCCGGGTGATGTTGTGCAGACGACTTGGTTGTATGACTCTCCTGATGGTGTGACCACTGCGGACTTGCTCTTGTCTACGGATGGCGGATCGACATTCCCGACGACCATCAATGCTGGGTTTGATGCTTCGAGTGGTTCAGTGTCGTGGAGCGCGCCTGATGTTGGGACGAGCGATGCTCGGCTGCGTCTGGTGATTCGTGATGGGGATGGGAATGAGTCGTTCGATGACTCTGATGTGTCGTTCACAATTACGGGGACTTCGTGTGTTGCGGATTTGACGGGGGATGGAGATCTGAACTTCTTGGATGTCAGCGCGTTTCTGAGTGCGTTTGGTTCGATGGATTTGGCCGCGGACTTTACGGGTGATGGGGCGCTGAACTTCTTGGATGTGAGCGCGTTCCTCAAGGCGTTTGGTGCTGGTTGTCCGTGATTGGCTAGTCATATTTCACTAGTCGAGTCCGACTTTGTGCGAATTGTTGTGT
>JARGNC010000066.1:0-1568 GCA_029212425.1 Phycisphaerales bacterium | reverse complement strand
TGATTGGCTAGTCATATTTCACTAGTCGAGTCCGACTTTGTGCGAATTGTTGTGTGTCTAGAATCTCCTTTGAGATCAAAGGAGAATCAGTATGCACATGCGTCCACTCGGGAAGTCTGGTATTGAAGCGTCCACGGTTGCGATCGGGACATGGGTGATGGGTGGATGGATGTGGGGGGGCGCTGATGAGAGCGAGTCGATCTCCGCGGTTCATGCGGCGCTCGATGAGGGGATCAACCTGCTGGATACCGCGCCGATTTATGGGTTTGGGCATTCGGAGTCTGTTGTTGGTAAGGCGATCAAGGATCGGCGCGACAAGGTCGTGATCGCGACCAAGTGCGCGATGGTGATCAACGCGCCGGGGGGGCGGAGTGTTGGGCGTTCAAACGCTGCGGGACCGAGCGAGCACGGGCATCTGGAGATCAAGATCTGGAACAATCCGGAGTCGATCCGCAACGAGGTTGAACTGTCGCTCAAGCGATTGGGCACGGATTACATTGATCTGTACCAGACGCACTGGCAGGAACAAGAGACCCCGATCGAGGACACGATGGGGGCGCTTGTGAAGCTCAAAGAAGAAGGAAAGATCCGCGCGATCGGGGTGTGCAACGCGACTCCTGATGAGATGGATCGGTACCGGTCGGTGGGGCAGCTTGATTCGGATCAGGAGCAGTACTCGATGATCCATCGCAAGCTTGAGGGTGGATCGTTCCAGGGTGAGGACGGGCTTCCGGATCAGCTTGGGTACTGCAAGGACAACGATGTCGCGGTGCTTGCGTATTCGCCTTTGGTGCTTGGGTTGCTGACTGGGAAGGTTGGTCCTGAGCGTGAGTTCCCGAAGTCCGATCTTCGGAGTTCGCAGAAGCGGTTTAGCAAGGAGAATCGTCAGAAGGTTGCGGATCTGCTTTCGCAGTTCCAACCGATCGCGGACAAGCACTCTTGCAGCATCGCGCAGTTGGTGATTGCTTGGACGGTGCATCAGCCCGGTCTGACGCATGCTCTTGTTGGGGCGCGGACTCCGCAGCAGGCGAAGGAGAACGCTGGTGCGGGACGGATTTCGCTCGATGCTGAGGATCTCGCGTTGATGAATGGATTGGTCCGGAGCGATGCGACGGATCTGGATATGGGATGAGCGTTGTTCGTGTCATGACGCGCGATGATGCTGAGCACTATGCGGCGATTCGTAGGGAGATGCTGCAGGATTCACCTTGGTCGTTTGTGTCATCTCCTGAGGATGATGTTGCGTCGAGCGCAGAGGCGGTGCTTGCGTGGTTTGATGAAGACGACAGCGAGGTTGTGCTCGTTGAAGATCCGGATGAAGCATCTCGGATTGTGTCGGTGGTGGGGGTACGGCGCGAGCGGAAAGCGAAGTATCGGCATCGTGCGACGATCTGGGGTGTGTATACCACGCCTCGGATGCGGGGGAGGGGGTTGGCTCGGCTTGCGATGAATCGTGCGATGGAGATTGCTCGAAGCTGGGATGGGGTTGATGTGCTCCAGCTCGGTGTGTCGAGCAATGCTCCGGCGGCGAAGGGTTTGTATGAGTCGATGGGGTTTCTGGAGTGGGG
>JARGNC010000065.1 GCA_029212425.1 Phycisphaerales bacterium | reverse complement strand
CGTGCGCCGAGATCGCGCCGTTTTCAAAGGTCACCATCACATGCTCCATCGGCCAGCTGTGCGCGTTGGGTGCGCTGAATCCCGCCATTGCTGAACCGCACACTGAACCCAGTGCCATCGAAACCGTTGTCATTGTCATAGATGCTTTCATTGTCAATCTCTTTTCTATATCAGCGCCAATCAGCGCTGTGTGTTGTTAAATAGTGCAAACTCGCCAAACACTTCAGCGAGCCATCGCCGGGTACCACTGGTCCCGGCTGTTCTCCGCGTTGTACATCTCCGCAAACGCGCGCGTCGAGGCATGCCCATCAAGAAACAAATACCCCGCACC
Organism: Phycisphaerales bacterium; assembly: GCA_029212425.1. Classification (GTDB taxonomy): domain Bacteria; phylum Planctomycetota; class Phycisphaerae; order Phycisphaerales; family UBA1924; genus UBA1924. Next base: position 12,160 of record JARGNC010000065.1, on the reverse strand, counting down.
GTCCCCGTGCCGCTCCGTCGCGACCTCGTCTCCAGCAGTCACGCTGCGCGTGCGCCAGAAGTGGGACATGATGTGATCCGCGCTCCGCTCCTCCTTCATCTCACCGAGCAAAATCGTCACCGATGGATGAGGAATAGAAGAACGCTTCCGATAAGGCACCGAAAGATCACCCGAGAATATCTCGGGTTCAAACTCCTGCCGACGAAGCTCGAAGTACACATTCTTCCCATAACTGATCGCCGCCATCGAGAATGGAAGCCCCGCCTGCTCAATCGGACTCTCTCTCCGATCATGAGCACACCGGTAAAACTCATTGGTCGCGCTCCACCAAGAAGCACTCTGCCAAAGATCCGAATCACCCTCAAAAGGTAACCCAGTCAAATACTCGAACAACTGGGGCGCCCAAGTAAGCTCCGCAGAAAATCCGATCGAGTGTTTCGAGCGCGGGATCAGATCCTTGTGGTCATCGCTGTACAACCCCATCGCCATCCCGAGGGATCGCATCGACGACAAGCATCGCACAGAACGCGCACTGTCACGCGCCCCGCTCAGCGAAGGCAGCAGAATCCCGATGAGCAGCGCGATGATCGCAATGACCACCAGCAGCTCAATGAGCGTAAATCCGGTACGGACGGGTCGCATAGCAGCACCCTCCAAGCACGCAACACCGCTCGGCATCGCGCACGCAAAGTCAGTTATGAATGATGAATATCACAATCAAGCGAACCGCTCACCCGCGAGGCGGAGGCGTTGGAAGCTCAATCGCAAGTGAGTTTGGCACGCGATCATTCACCGCGACCATCACGAACCGATCGGCTTGCAAGTTCATCGCCGCGTCCGCGCGTCCGATCATCGGCCCGACAAAGAACGCGATCGCAACATTGGTTCCCGCGCCACCCAGCGCCTCAACCGACTTGTTGTTCTGAGGCACGCGCCGCGTCGGATCACCCGAATCATCAGGCATGTCCTCCGGATCCATCAATCCCGCTTCACACAACGGACATTCCGGAGCATCCGCAGTAGGCATCACACACGAACACATCGCTTGCCCACACACCGACCACTCGGGACGATCATTCATCAGCGACGACAATACAAACGACCAACCCGATCCCGCAAGGACAAATCCAAGCGAGAAAACAAGGGTCGAAACAAAATGGAACCGCTGTGTTCTCATGACGCAGTACATGATATGACCAGGCAAGAATACAAAGCCAATTCAAACTCAGTTCAGCCCCAAGTTCGTATTCAACAGGAATCGCACCGCATCATGCACCCGCGATTGCTCGATCATCTCGATCGCGCACCGCTCCGGATGATCATTCGCCGACTCACTCGCAGGGAGCAACGGATCCGCTACCAGCACCACCTCGCTGTCACGACCATCCGCGAGCTTCTGCACCGGGATCGTCGTCCACCTCGGATCGGTCGGCCCAAACAGGGTCACCAGCGGAGTCCCCATCGCCGCCGCGATGTGCCTCGGTCCCGTGTCGTTGGTCACCATCAACGCCGCGCCAGCGCAGATCGGTTTGAGCGCCCCAAGCGTGTTGCCCATCGCAGGCAGCGACACCGGCTCACTCGCGCACAACCCGCAAATCTCATCAATCAAATCAGACTCAGCAGGTGACCCATTGATCAGCACCGTGAACCCATACTCCGCACGCAACCAATCCGCGAGCGTCGCAAACCGATCTGCAGGCCACCGCTTCGCCTCGTTGTTCCCGCCCGGATTCAAAATCGCATACGCCCCCTCAACCCCTGCCTTGGACAAAATCTCATCGCACTTCGCACGATCCGCTTCAGAGATCGGAAGTTCCATCCGCGCATCCCCCGGCAGCGCCAACGGCATCGACACACAATCCACCGGCGTATGCACCGACCAATCCACGCCCGCCTCGCCCAATAGGTGCGCCGCCAGGTTCCAATAGTAATCCACCGCAGGAACCATCTTCCAAGAACCGTCCGAGTTCTTTGGAGGCTTCACCTTGTCCGTCAACAACACCCCGCGACCGTCCCGGTCATACCCGATCCGCCGAGGAATAAACGCGAGCCGAGTCGTCAGCGCTGTCGAGAACGAGTTGGTCAGCAGCAGCGCCGTGTCGTACCGGCGCGGACGAACCTTCGCCGCCGCTTTCTTCGTTGCCATCATCCCATGAGGCACAAACACATGTACCTCATCAAAGAGATCACTTCCCTGTACAAGCTGATCAATCCCAGGCCGGCACAGCGCCCCAATAAAGATCCCAGGCATCGCATCGCGGATCCGACGGATCGCCGCCGTCGCCATCACCACATCACCCACCCACGATGGAAGCACAATCAACAATCGCAAAGGACGATCACCCATCACCAGTCCCTACCAATCGACCACAACGGGACCCCAAAGTGCCGTTCGTGCCAACTATTTGTGTCCCGGCGCAGCTGCGCCATAAACGCAAGCGCGCCGAGCTTATGCACACCGATCACCACCTCGATCTGCCGATCATCAATATTGAGCTCATGAATCTTAATCCCAGTCCGTTCCGCGATCCCACGCGCCACCGCCTCAACCATCTCTCGCGTGCGATCATCCGCCATCGGAACAAACTCCGCGTCCGTCGAGTGCAGCACCACACGCGTCCCGGGCACAATCTCCGGGTGCGGCGTCACCACACTCCCCGAACCTTCTGGGTCAGTCAGAATCTCCTCCGCCGCCGAAAGCAAATCCGCGTGCGTGACATTGGGTCCGACCTGAATCGTGTGCTTCTCCGGAACACCCGCATCAATCCCCGCATCAAGGTCCCGCTGCTTATCCCCAATCATCCACGACTTGCTCGCATCCAAACCAAGTTCTTCGCACGCCGCCCGAATCATCCCGCCGTGCGGCTTCCGCCATGGATGGTCACAGTCATACGGCGCAACACACCCCTCCGCGTGATGGGGCGCAAAGTACCACCCATCCACCACCTGCTCACCAAACACAGTTTCATCCCCGCCATTGATCGCTTTGCGAAGCGCATCGTTCACCGCTTCAACATCCCGAGTCGTGCCACCACCACGCGCCAATCCACCCTGATTGGTAATGATCACAAGCGCGTACCCCGCTTGCTTCAGTGCAAGCAACGCTTCGCGCACTCCATCCATCAAGATCGCATACTCAGGTTTGAGCAGGTCCCCCCATTTCACACCCTCCCACGCGCCCTCTGGGAGAGCCGCATTGACATTGATGGTGTCGTCCCGATCCAAAAAGATAGCCGCGCGTGTCATAGCGGAGCATAGGGGCATTTCACAAGCATTGATCGACTCAGACTGCATCTTGTATACTCAGGATCATGCTCTGGAACACCATCGCAATCACGCTCCTTGTTGTCGGAATCATCACCATCCTCTGGTCATGGTTCTGGGATCGCCCCGGCAGGCGCGGCCGCCCAACCAACCGCTGTCCAAAGTGCTGGTACGACACCACCAACGCAGGCGATCTCCCAATCACCTGCCCGGAATGCGGCAAGGTCTCAAACTTCCTTAAATCCACCACCCGCACCAGAAGACACAAGCGCCTCGCGTTCTTCGGTCTCCTGCTCATCATCGCATCGCCCATCGCCTTGCTGACCCCGCTGTACCAACAAGGCGCACTCTTTGCAAAGGCACCCAACTGGATGCTCATCGAACTGTTGCCCTTGTTCCCAACCCTCCAAGACGATGGCAACCTTTTCATCACCGGAAACAACCCCGGCGTCGAACTGATCACGAGAATCGCAATCGGAGAAGACCGATTCACCCACGATCAAGCCGTAGATTTCATCAACCGAATCGCCGAGGGCAACATCTTCGCGCCGCCGGGCTCGCGCGCCTGGCAAGACACCACCGCAATATGGTTGCGTGGTCAAATATTCCGATTCGGAAACGATTCAGATGGTTGGCACTACCCCGACAACACCCCCGCCGATCAAGAACTCCTCGATGCGATCGCCAAACTCAAAGCCGTGCTCTACAAGTGGTACCCAGAAACAAGAGAAGGCTGGCCCGCAGGACAAATGATCCTTGTGAGATCCGGACTCGGAAGCCCAGTCTGGAAGGACAACTACAAACAGAGAGAGCACCAAGAAGTGCAATGGAAAGTCCGAGGGACCAACCAATCCGGAACCAACTTCCACGGCGGATACTTCGCAATCCCAAACGACTACCCCATCGGTGAACAACTCACCATCGACCTCACCTACCGACTCTACCGATCCCCGCTTTCACAAATCACCGAAGAATCCAAAGGCGAACCAATCGACGAACACCACGCCGTGCTCAAAACAAAAATCGTTGAAAGCATCGACGATGTGATCCGAAGCGTGAAAAGCGAAGCGATCGAATCGATTTTAATCGAAGAGCTCATCCCATCATTGCCTCAAGAACAGATCCACACAATCGTCTTCCAAAACCCTGCCTTCAAGCAGAGCATACTTAAAAATATCGGGATGGGTCTCCGCATCAAACTATTCGATGCTGATGTTCCAATCGTCGAGTACACACCCAAGTGGATGTGTCGCAAGGGGAATCTCAGTTCCATGTCGTCTGGGCAAAACGAATATGTCCCTCTCGATGAAGTCGAAATCCGTATCCAAGACGCGATCAGCAGCGGCACCCTCCGAGTCTCAATCATCAGTGATCACACTATGCTTCTCGACACATTGGACATCAAACGCGCATGGACCGGAAGCATCGACATCCGCTACACCGACGCACTCAAACAATCCGAAGATACGAAGCAAGCCGATGGAGCAAGCGAGCCCGACGAATAGCGATGAATTAAACACATCCCCACGCAACCCGCTGACAGAACCGCAGTACACACCCTCATGCAGGGGACCCAGCAACACTCAAAATCAAAGAGCGATGTGCCCACGCTGATGTCCTCCGGTCTCCTCTTCTTCCTCCTTCTCTACGGCTACTTCCTCCTCCGCCCCCTCCGCGAAGCGATGGGGGTCCAGAGATCCATGAGCGACCTCCGCTCATTGTTCATCATCACCAGCATCGTGTCGCTCGTCGTCACCCTCGCATTCGGTTCACTCGTCGCGAGAACCAACCCCCGCCGCTTTATCGCTCTTGGATACCGCATCGTCATCGCGTGTCTGCTGATCTTCGTCGTCTCCATCAAAGCACTGCCGCAGGACTACAAGCTCTACTCCGGTTATGTGTTCTATGTGTGGCTCTCCGTCGTCAACCTCTTCATGGTCTCCGTCTTCTGGGGATTCATGGCGGACACCTGGACCCTCAGCGATGCCAAACGCTTGTACCCAATCATCGGAGTGGGGGGGACACTGGGCGCACTGCTCGGTTCATTCACCGCTTGGAACACCGCAGATTTCATCGGACCAATCTGGCAAATGCTCGGCGCGTGCGTGTGTTTCGAACTCGCCGTCCAAGTCATGCGCCGCGTCAAACCCACAGCCCAGCATACACAAGAACACGCACACCACCAACAAACCGATCCAATCGGAGGTTCATGGCACGAAGGCGCCAAAACAATCCTCCGCTCCCCCTACCTCCTCGGCATCGGACTCTACATCACCTTCATCGCCATCAGTTCTACGCTCATCTACTTCACCCAAGCAAATATCGTCACCGACGCGGAAGAAGAGCTCACACAACGCATCGCCCTCTTCGCGCAGCTCGACATGTGGACGCAGCTCGCGACCCTCCTCGTCCAACTCTTCGTCACCGCGCAGCTCATCAAACGCCTCGGAATCGCTGCCGCCCTCGCCGTTCTTCCCCTCGTCACCGTCATCGGATTCTCAATCCTCGCATGGATGGCGAAGCAATCCAACATCGAAGCTTGGCAGATCTTCGCGGTCTTCGCCGCGTTCAACGCGATCCATCGCGCCAGCCGATACGCGATCATCCGCCCCGCACGCGAGACACTCTTCTCCGTCGTATCGCGCCAAGAAAAGTACAAATCCAAACCGATCATCGATGTCTTTCTCTACCGCGGAGGCGATGTCGCCGGCGCCGGAATCGAATCACTCCTCGCCGCAACCGTCGTCGGCCTCAGCGGTATGGCTCTAGCAGCCGCGCCCCTTGCGGTCTTCTGGACGGGTCTCTCCATCATGCTCGCGCGGACCCAGAACCGCAAATCAACACCGGGACACCACGAGAACGCACACTCGTCCCAAGCACAGGAACCCACACCATGAAAACAAGAAGAGAGTTCATCACCGACGCCAGCGCCCTCACCATCGGCGCCGCCCTCGCCCCATCCGCTCTTGCAGGAGGCATGTTCAAACAAAAGAAGCTCAACATCCTCATGCTCGGAGGCACCGGATTCGCCGGACCCAAAATGGTCCAGCGCGCCCTCGACCACGGACACAATGTGACCCTCTTCAACCGCGGACAAACCGCCCCCGACATGTTCCCCGACATCGAGCACATCCAAGGCGACCGCTACACCGACCTCTCCGGACTCAAAAAACTCGTCGCCGATGGACGCAAGTTCGACGCCGTGATCGACACCTTCACCTACGTCCCCAAAACCGTCACCGACACGATGGACATCCTCCTCCCGATCATGGGACAGTACGTCGTCATATCGACCACCTCCGTCTACGCGTCCCGCACCAACCCAGGGATGGACGAGACAGGAGAGCTCGCAACCGTCTCCGACGAAATCGCCGCGGGAATCACGACACACAGAGAAGTCGGAGCCCACTACGGCGCGATGAAAGCACGCGTCGAACAAGCCGCCGAGGAACGCTTCCCCGGAAAGGTCTGCACCATCCGCCCAGGTCTCATCGTCGGAGACCGCGACACCACCGGACGCTTCACTTACTGGTCCGTAAGAGCATCCGAAGGCGGCACCATGATCGGTCCAGGATCAGGGAAAGACTTCATCCAAGTCATCGACGTCCGCGACCTCGGAGACTTCACCATCCACTGCATCGAGCAGCAACACATGGGCGCGTACAACGGCATCTCCCCCGCAGGTCAATGGACCAGCAAGGACATGGTCGAATCCGCAACCCGCGTCGCCAAAAAGCACCTCGATGTAAACACCAAGATCGAATGGATCGACGAAGCCTTCCTCTCAGCCAACGGCGTCAACGCGTGGCAACACATGCCCGCGTGGGTCCCCAACTCCGCCGACGGCTACCAAGGACAAGGCCAAATCTCCACCGCCAAGTCCATCAAAGCCGGACTCAAAACAAGATCACTCGAAGACACCCACTGGAACGCCCTCAACTACTACAAAACCCGAGGCCCAGAAATCCTCGACCAATACGGCGAAGAACAACACACCCAGTGGCTCCAAAGAATCCGAGGCGGACTCGATCCTGCTCGCGAACAAAAAGTCCTCAAACTCTGGAACGAACGCGAAGAAGGCTAATCGAAATCCCACAACAATAAAAGAGCCCGCTCCATTCAGGTGCGGGCTCTTTTTCATTCAATCAGTTTCAACAATCAAGCGATCGTCACCTTGTCATCAAGGTACACATCCTGAATCGCGTTGAGCAGCGCCGCGCCCTCGTTGCGTGGACGCTGGAACGCCTTGCGTCCGGAGATCAAGCCCATCCCCCCCGCACGCTTGTTGATCACCGCAGTGGTCACCGCGTCCTTGAGATCGCTCGCGCCCTTGGACTCGCCGCCCGAGTTGATCAAAGGCGACCGACCCATGTAGCAGTTCGCGATCTGGTATCGACACAGATCAATCGGATGCCCGCCCTGCCCCTTCTCATCACTCGAGTTCAGCTCGGTGTAGATGCCCGTGTTGAACTTGCCGTACGACGAGTCGCCCGTGTTGAGCGCGTTGTACCCGCCGTTGTTGGTCGGGAGTTTCTGCTTGATGATGTCCGCCTGGATCGTGACACCGAGGTGGTTCGCTTGCGAGGTCAGGTCCGCCGATGAGTGGTAGTCCACGCCGTTGACCTTGAACGCGCTGTTGCGGATGTAGCACCAGAGCACAGTCACCATGCCGTACTCGTGCGCCTCAGCGAACATGTCCGCGACATACTGGATCTGCTGCTCAGATTCATCGGATCCGAAGTAGATTGTTGCGCCAACCGCCGCCGCGCCCATCTCCCAGCACTGCTTGATTGAGCCGAATGGGATCTGGTTGAAGGTGTTGGGGTAGGTCATCAGCTCGTTGTGGTTGAACTTGACGATGTACGGGATTTTGTGCGCGTACTTGCGAGCCGTCGCGCCAAGGACGCCGAAGGTCGAAGCGACCGCGTTGCACCCACCCTCGATCGCGAGTTCGACGATGTTGGACGGATCAAAGTAGTCCGGATTCGGAGCAAAGCTCGCACCCGCCGAGTGCTCGATGCCCTGGTCAACCGGGAGGATCGAGGTGTACCCCGTACCCGCGAGCCGTCCTGTGTTGAGGATCCGCTGGTAGTTGTTGAGCACACCCTGATTGCGATCGCTCATCGCGACCACGCGATCGACAAAGTCGCCGCCGGGAACATGCAAACGATCCTTCGAAATCGCAGGCGAGTCAAAGCTCAGCAACGAGTCGTCACCAAGGACAGAGGCCACATCAATCGTCAGGTTCGCCATTTTCAATACTCCAAGCCATCACGGATGACCATAAAGAAGGTTCAAACAAGGGTTTTAAACACTGGGTTTCAGAATACTGGGATTCTGAATACAAGCCCGATACTAGGCGATCCAACCCCTCCCTTCATCCGCCGCGCATTCGCTACTCATCCACCCCACAACGTCCCGTCCCGCTCGATTTCCCCCTCCGCGACCTCATCAACCAACCCCGCATCGTTATTGCTCGGCGAGTTCACCCGCCTTCCCACGCGATGCCCCGTCAGCGCTTCCCCATCCACCTTGAGCTCATCAAGACCAACAGTCATCCCCATCCACCCCTCGACCATCGCCGATTCGAGCACCATCGGCATCCGATGATGAATCCCCGCCAAAAATCCCGCCGCGTCCATCGTCAGCAGCGAAAACGAATCCACATCACCAGAATCCGTCGCCCAACGATCCCACAGCCCCGCCAGCATCATGACGTCCCCGTCCCCCCGCTCCACATACCAAGGCTGCTTCGCCTTCTTCCCGCTCCCCGCTTCCCACTCATAAAACCCGCTGATCGGGACCACGCACCGCCTCCGATCCACCAATCCCCGATACGCCGGCTTCTCCTGAGCCGTCTCGCTCCTCGCGTTGATCATCTTCGACGACATCGACGCGTCCTTCGCCCATGATGGGGTGAGCCCGAACCGAGCACGCGTCATCCCATCGCACCCTTCCCCAGCTTCACACACCAGCGCGTCCTGCGACGGCGCGATATTGAACGAATCCAGCAGCAGATCACCTGCCATCGACACATCCCCGAGCGCCGCCCGCAGGATCTCCTCGATCCGCGACACGTCCTTGTCTTCAAACACCTGAGCAAAGCGTCCACACATACCCCAACCATACCCGATCCAACCTCCGAATCGCCAATAAACCCCCTTCCGGTGTGCTAAACTCAGTTCCATGTCTTCCAACGATGAAAACCAGACCGCCATCCGCTACGACGCCGCCCTCGCCGCCGACATCGAAACCCGCTGGCAGTCCTACTGGGACGAGCATCAAACCAACAAAGTCCCCAACCCAGGCGAGCCGGGTTTCGACCCATCCAAACCCAAGTACTACTGCCTCGACATGTTCCCCTACCCCTCGGGAGCAGGTCTCCATGTCGGACACCCCGAGGGCTACACCGCGACGGACATCATCTGCCGCTACAAGAAAATGACGGGACACAATGTCCTCCACCCAATGGGATGGGACGCGTTCGGACTCCCCGCAGAGCAGTACGCGATCCAGACCGGAGTCCACCCAGAAGTCACCACCAAAACCGCGATCGACAACTTCCGCCGACAGCTCAAACGCTTCGGATTCTGCTACGATTGGTCCCGCGAGTTCGGAACCATCGACCCCGACTACTACAAATGGACCCAGTGGATCTTCCTCAAGATCTACAACTCGTGGTTTGACGTCGAAGCCGACAATGGTCGAGGCAAAGCCCGACCAATCGAAGAACTCATCGCCGACCTCGAGTCCGGCGCGCGCAAAGCCAAGCTCAACCCAGACGCCGCGGAATACACCGGCGCGGGAGATCTCCCTGACGGCACCGACGCGGGAGACTGGTCCACGCTCGACCGCGAAACACAAAAAGCAATCATCGACTCCTACAGACTTGCCTACCTCTCCGAGCAAACAGTCAACTGGTGCCCCAAGCTCGGAACAGCACTCGCCAACGAGGAAGTCATCGACGGCAAATCCGAGCGCGGATCATACCCAGTCCACCGCAAACCACTCCGCCAATGGATGTTCCGTATCACTGCATACGCCGACCGCCTCCTCGATGGTCTCGCAGACCTCGATTGGCCATCCTCCACCAAAACCCAACAAGCCGAATGGATCGGACGCTCCGTCGGCGCCGAAATCGATTTCCCAATCCTCGGCCCAGACGGCGAAGAAATGGGCGAAGCCCTCCGCGTCTTCACCACAAGACCAGACACCATCTTCGGCGCCACCTACATGGTCGTCGCGCCCGAACACCCCCTCGTCGAACTCGCGATGGACTTCGCGCCACCAGAGCTCGACCTCAAACGACTCAGTAACTATGTCGAATGGTCCCGCGACCGCTCCGACATCGAGCGTCAAGAGAACAAAGAAAAGTCCGGCGTCTACCTCGGACTCAACGTCAAAAACCCAGTCACCGGAAAGTCAATCCCCATCTGGACCTCCGACTATGTCCTCATGGGCTACGGCACCGGCGCCATCATGGCCGTCCCAGGACAAGACCAACGAGATTGGGACTTTGCCAAAGAGTTTGATCTCCCCATCGTCCGCACCGTCCAACCAACCGAAGGATTCGAAGGCGAAGCCTTTACCGGAACAGGACCCGCGATCAACTCAGACTTCCTCGACGGCCTCCAAGTCGAAGAAGCCAAACCCGTCATCCTCAAATGGCTCACCGAACACAAAGTCGGCGCGCCAAAGGTCAACTACAAACTCCGCGATTGGCTCTTCTCCCGCCAGCGATACTGGGGAGAACCATTCCCAATCGTCTTCGACGAATGGCAGAACCACTACCCAGTCTCCGAAACCCAGCTCCCCGTTGAGCTCCCGCCGCTGACCGACTACGCCCCTGTTGAATCAAACGATCCCCAACCTCTCCTCGCCAAAGCCGAGGAGTGGGTCAAGGTCACCGCCGGACAAGTCGGAGGCGTCGACGGATTCGAAGACGACAAAGCCCTCAAGCGAGAAACCAACACCATGCCGGGTTGGGCAGGCAGCTGCTGGTACTACCTCCGCTACTGCGACAACGCCAACCCAAACAAAATCATCAGCGACGAAGCGCAAGATTACTGGCTCGGAGACTCAGGCGTAGACCTCTACATCGGAGGCAACGAGCACGCCGTCCTTCACCTGCTCTATGCACGATTCTGGCACATGTGCCTCCACGACCTCGATGTCATCCAGAGCGAAGAACCGTTCCGCAAACTCTTCCACCAAGGCATGATCACCTCCATGGCGTACCAACGCGGAGACAAAACACTCGTCCCCATCGACGAAGTCGAAAACCGTGGAACCGAGGATACGCCCTCCTACATCGAAACCGCCACCGGCGGACCAGTCGATCGAATCGTCGCCAAGATGTCCAAGTCCCTCAAGAATGTCATCAACCCAGACGATGTCATCGCCGACTACGGCGCGGACACCTTCCGCTTGTATGAAATGTACATGGGACCCCTCGAAGCGTCCAAGCCCTGGTCCACAAGAGACATCGTGGGTCTCCAGCGCCTCCTCCAAAAAATCTGGCGCTTGGTCACCAACGACGACGCATCGCTCTCGCTCGCCGACAGCGCCGATGAGACCACAGAGAAACAACTCCACCGCCTCATCGCCAAAGCCGGCGCGGACATCGAGAAGCTCTCCTTCAACACCGCGATTGCCGCGATCTTCGAGTTCGTCAATATCGCCAAACCCCTGACGCGCGATCAGCTCGACCGCTTCACCCGCGTGCTCTCACCTTTCGTGCCGCACCTCGCCGAGGAACTCTGGTCCAAGCTAGGCAACCCGCCATGCGTCGCCCACGCGGATTGGCCAACCTACGAAGAGTCCATGCTCGTCGACGACGAGATCGAGATCCCAGTGCAGGTGATGGGCAAGCTGCGATCCAAGATCATCATGCCCA
>JARGNC010000064.1 GCA_029212425.1 Phycisphaerales bacterium | reverse complement strand
GCGTTGTCTGCGTGGTTGTAGGGCTGGGTGGTTGTGCCGCAGGATGGGCAGGTGATGCCGTAGGTGTTTGTGGAGGTGCTTGAGAGGTCTGTGCCGCATCCGGCGCAGGTGATGACGGAGAGTTTTGAGGTCATTGAGTTGACCATTGAGTAAGCGGCGACGAGGGCGACGCCGATTGCTGGGAGGACAGGGACTGAGAACAGACCGACTACCCCGATGACGGCGAGGGTCAATGCGACCAGAACTGCGAACACGCGGAGACGGAGTTTTTGGAGCCAGAGCATGGGTGGATTGTATCTGCTTTTGGGTGGCTTGGTTTGGTGTTGGTGTGGGAGTTTTCGAGATTCTTTAGATCGGACGGTAGAGGTCGATGATCTGTTTGAGTTGATCGGGGTTGGGGAGGTGATTGACTTGGATTTCGACGCCGTCTTGTCCTGAGGAGGAGATTCCGATTCTCCCTACATTGGTCATGCGTTGGAGAAAGGTTTGGTCGACTTGGATGTTGCGGATGTTGTCGTGGACGACTTCGGAGGATGATTTGGAGAAGAATCCTCGGTGCATGATGGTGCGTTTGGTGGTGATTTCGAATGATGCGGTCAAGCGGTCGATCCACCACCAGATGAGGAGGGCGATCCCCCCCACTGTGAGGAGTCCGAAGAGGATGTAGTACATCATGCCGTGATCTCCGAGTTTTGTCCAGAGAAGACCGACCAGAGATGCGACGACGATAAGGGCGGTGAGTGAGAAGCGGATCGCTCGAGATCTGAACCAGCAGCGACGGACCTTCAATACTCTGGTTTCAGGACCAAAGTCTGCGGGGTATCCGGCTTTGGCGGCACGGTCGATCTTTTTGGAATCGACGGGATCGTTCGGTTCAGGTGGTTGGACATCAGCGTTGTGCGGGTTTGGGACACGGTTGATGTCGCCGCAGTTGAGGCACTCGTGCTTGGTGCCTGCTTGGTCGTCATCGAGTTCGATGAGCATGTCGCATTTGTCGCAGTTGAACTGGATCATGGTGGCTCCGGGATGGCGTGTGCTTGGAGTACTTTATCGGAAAAGAGCCCGCGCTGTTGCACGGGCTCTTTGGCGTTGGAATTGATTGGGATTTTAGTCGTTCCAGTTGCGGAGAGCTGGTCCGGTATAGGCGACGCGTGGTCGGATGAGGCGGTTGTTGGCGTGTTGTTCCATGATATGGGCACACCATCCGGTGATTCGGGAAGCGACGAAGATCGGGGTGTATTGCGGGACTGGGATTCCCATTGTGAAGTAGGTCATGCCGCAGGGGAAGTCGACATTTGGGTAGATGGTCTTCTCGTCTTCCATGATCTTCTGGACGGTTTCTCCGAGGTCAAAGAGTTTGACGAACTCTGGTCCGCGTGCTTCGGCGGCTTTGCGTCCGAGGTTGTGGAGGATCGGGGCGCGGTGGTCGCCGTTTTTGTAAACGCGGTGACCGAATCCCATGAGTTTGCGTTTTTCGGCGAATGCTTTGTGCATCCAGTCTGTGATTTTGGCGGTGTCGTTTTCTGGTCCGATGTCGTTGCGGATGTCGGAGAGCATGTCCATCGCGGCTTCGTTTGCACCGCCGTGGAGTTTGCCTTTGAGTGCGGCGATGGCGCCGGTGACTCCGCCGTGCATATCGGCGAGGGTTCCGGTGATGACGCGGGAGGTGAAGGTGGATGCGTTGTAGTCGTGCTCAGCGTAGAGGACGAGGGAGACATCCATAACCTTCTCGGCTTCTGGGGTTGGCTCTTCGCCGGTCATCATGTAGAGGAGGTTGGCGGAGTGCGAGAGGTCATCGCGGGGAGCGACGAAGTCTTTGCCTTCAATGCTGTTTTGCATGTGTCCGATGATGGTCGGGATCTTGGCGAGGAGGCGCTTGGCTTTGCGGAGGTTGGCTTCTGGTGCGTTGTCTTGACAGTCCGCATCGACGTGGGCTTGGATGGAGACGGCGGTACGCAGGATGTCCATCGGGACGGCGTACTGGTTGTTGACGAGGTCGCCTGAGGTTTTGAGGAACTCGACGACTGGTTGTGGGAGTGAACGCTCGGCGACGAGATCGGAATTGAAGGATGCGAGTTGGTCGGCGGTTGGTTTATCGCCGACGAGGAGGAGGTAGGCGACTTCTTCGAATGTCGCGTTGGCGGCGAGGTCCGCGATTTCGTAGCCGCGGTAGATGAGTGAGGTTTGTTCGACATTGCAGATTTCGGTTTCGCCTGCGATGACGCCTTCGAGGCCTTTGGCATGGGTTGGTGCGGTGGTCATTGTTTGGTTCCTCATGTTTGAGATTCTTTGGGATTTGATCTTAGGCGCGGGACAAAAAAGAACCCGGCCTTTTGACCGGGTTCTGTGGGATTTCGTGTGCTGGCAGGGTTATTCAGCGTCTTTGAACTTCTCGTTGAACTCGTCTGCGGTGACTTCTTCGATCTTCGCATCTTCGAGGATCTTGTCGACTGTTTTGTGCTCGCGGACTTGCTGAACGAGGGCTTGGGCTTGTCCCGACTTGATGAGTTCGTCACGGAGTTGTTCTGGGCGTTTGCCTTGCTGCATTGCCATCTGGACGATCTGGGCGTTGATCTCGGCTTCCTCGATTTGGACTTCGAGAGATTCAGCGATCTTGTTCATGATGAAGAACTGCTTGAGTTCGGCGGTTGCTCGTGCGGCGGATGCGCTGCGGAGCTGTGCCATGTTTTGCTCGATCTCGGTTGGGTCTACGCCGCGGTACATGAGTTCCATGCGTTGACGCTCGAGTGAACGGGCGGCTTGTTGTGCGGTGAGTCCTGCTGGGAGTTCGAACTCGATGTTTTCACTGAGGTATTTGAGAACCTGCTGACGCATGACGCCTTGCTGCTGTGCTGCGGCGCGTTGCTCAAGTCTTGAGGTGACCATTTCTCGGAGTTGGTCTTCGGAAGCGAAGCCGTATTTGGCGACGATGTCTGCCATTGGTGCTGGGACGATGGCGTAGATTTTGGTGACTTCGAAGGTGACGGTGAGGTCTTTTCCGCGGAGTGCTTCGACTTCGTGGTTTTCAGGTCCTTTGACCTTGATGGTGACGGTGTCGCCTTCGTTTGGTGTTTTGACTTGCTTGGTGAAGTCTGGGACGATGACGCCGAGGACCATGCCTTCGTCGCCTTCTTCTGGGATTTGGATGACAGCGCCGTCGATGTTGTAGTGCTCGGTGCCTTCGGCGTCGACCATGACGGCTTTACCAGTGAGGTAGTTGCCCTTTGCGGACTTGTCTTGCTCGTCGAGGTCGCCTTCATTGATGGCGATTTTTTTGATTTCTTCGTCGACGATGCCATCTGGAAGGGTTGCTTCTGGCTTGAGGACTTCGATGCCATTGAGTTCTGGGAGGTCGAACTCTGGCATGACTTCTACTTCCACTTCGATGTGGACTGGGTTTCCTGCTTCGATTTCGATGTCTTCGAAGTATTCAGCGGGTGGGTGGCCGAGGACTTTGAGTTCGTTTTCTTCGACGGCTTCTTGGTATGCGGAAGCGCAAAGGCGTGAGCGGGTTTCGTCGATGACATAGTTCCCAAAGCGTTTTTCAACGAGACGGCGTGGTGCGCGTCCTTTGCGGAATCCTGGGATTGCGGCTTCGTGTGCGACGGCTGCGAAAGCGTTCTCCATCGCTTCGTCGACCTTGGTCGCTGGGACATCGATGGAGATCTTCTTGCGGCAAGGGCCCGCATCTTCGATTTTGACGGTGTTTGACATATTGATTGCCTTTTTTGTGACACCTTCACCTGGTAGTGCACCAGGAGTTTGAGGTGTTGATGCGTGCGGGGCTGCTGTCGGGACCGCCAGCGCACGCCTGCGACCCGGTCCGACCCTGCTGAACTGTTCAGCAGGAGAGATATGGTAGACCGGATATCGGCTGGGGAGGGTTGAAACTTGATGATTGAAAGTGTGATTGGGAGCGGATACGGACGGATTTGGTGTCTAATATCGGGACCACAGCCGAGGTGGCGGAATTGGTAGACGCGGCGGATTCAAAATCCGCTTCTGGAAACAGAGTGGGGGTTCGATTCCCCCCCCCGGCATTGCTTGTTCTTGGGTTGATCCCACGAATATGAGTGACTTCCCATACATGCCAAAAAAGACCGGAGTTATCCGAAATGACTGATCAACAACCACAACAGCAGCAGCAGGTTCAACTTCGTATTGACGAGTCGAAGATGAACACGACTTACGCGAACACAATTCGTACATCCAATACCCATGACGAGTTGATTATGGACTTTGGGTTGAACATGCCGATGCAGACTCCTGGTCAGCCTCCGATGGTTGTGTTCTCGGTTGGATCGCGTGTGGTGATGAACTGGGCGGGTGCAAAGCGGTTGGCGATGTCGATCGGTGGCGCGGTACGCCAATATGAAGAGCGTTTCGGCGAGATTGACATCAACCCTGGGCAGCAGCCTGACGGGACTCCGCCGAGCACCAACTGAGTTTGGCTCGTTGGGGGTTTGATTGCAGGAAGAATTGTTTGAAATTCATGACTGCTTGGGCGAACTTGATCATCAAGGTGTAGTAAAACAACAGTGACCCGTTTCGGCGTGGGCACTGTTTTTGTGTACGGGTTTCAGGGGGACGAGCGGTACTGGAAAATGTAAGGAGTAGATGATGAGTGTAACAGCTGATGCACCTCGCGATGAGTTGATCCAGCAGCAAGCAGAGCCGATCAATGCGTTGATCCGATCGGTTGGGACTGTTGTGGTTGGTCAGGAGCAGATGATTCGGTCGTTGGTGATTGGTTTGCTTACTGGCGGGCATGTTCTGCTTGAAGGCGTGCCTGGGCTTGCGAAGACGCTCACTGTGACCACACTTGCAAACGCACTTCATGCAAAGTTTGCTCGGATTCAGTTTACTCCTGACTTGCTGCCTGCGGATTTGATCGGGACTGAGATTTACAATCCGAAGGAAGCAAGCTTTACCGCTCGGAAGGGACCGATCTTTGCGAACATTGTGCTCGCGGATGAGATCAACCGTGCTCCGGCGAAGGTGCAATCGGCATTGCTTGAAGCGATGCAGGAACGGCACGCGACGATTGGGGGGGAGACGCATCCGCTGATCCCTGCGGGCGAACCCTTCTTGGTGCTCGCAACGCAAAACCCGATCGAACAGGAAGGTACTTATCCGCTTCCTGAAGCGCAGGTTGACCGGTTTATGCTCAAACTCAAGGTTGGGTATCCGACTGCGAGTGACGAGCGGTTGATTGTGGACCGGATGATTTCCACGATTGAGTCCCCCACTGTTGATGCGATGATGACGCTCGATGAGTTGAGTGCCGCTCGGAAGACGGTTGACCAGATTTACATTGATGACAAGTTGAAGGATTACATTGTGTCGCTTGTCCAAGCGACTCGTGATCCGGATTCAGCTGGGGTGAAATGGTCGATGGATATGCGGAAGATGATCGACTTTGGCGCATCCCCTCGTGCGTCGCTTGCTCTTGCGCGTGCGGCTCGCGCAAACGCGTTTCTTGAGGGGCGTGGGTTTGTGACGCCGAGTGATATCAAGATGATCGGGATGGATGTGCTGCGGCACCGGGTGATGATTTCGTATGAAGCGGAGGCGGAGGGGATCACGAGCGAGGATCTTGTGCAAGAGGTGTTTGATCGGATTGCGATTCCTTGAGCGGTTCATTGGGCAACTCGTTGGTTGAAACTGTGGTGAGATCGTCATGATTACTGAAGAACTCATGCAAGCGGTGAAACGGCTTGAGATTCGAGCTCGGCGTCGTGTGGATGATATGTTCGGCGGGTCGTATCACTCTGCGTTTAAGGGGCAGGGGATCGAGTTTTCCGAGGTGCGCGAGTATCAGCCTGGCGATGATGTGCGTTCGATTGATTGGAATGTGACCGCACGGATGGGTCGGCCGTTTATTAAGCGGTTTGAGGAGGAACGGCAACTCACGATTGTGCTAGCAGTTGATTGTTCTCGATCGACAGGATTTGGAACGATCCGTCGGTCCAAGCATGAGTTGATGAGCGAGGTCGGGGCGGTGCTGACGCTTGCAGCTGGTCGCAACAATGACAAGGTGGGGTTGTGCTTGTTCGGATCGGAGCATCTTCCTGATGGAAAGACACTGCATGTTCCTGCGACGAAGGGGCGGCTGCATGGGATGCGGATTATTCGGGAGTTGATTGATGCGACGCCTGGGGAGAATCAAGAAGACTTGTCTTCGGTGCTGACGGAGATTGGACGGACTCACAAGCGGCGGTGCATCGTTATCGTGCTTTCAGATTTTTTGTCGGGATTGAACAATGAGTCGGAGCCGAGTTGGGGTGCGAAGTTACGGATGCTTGCTCAGAGACACGAGGTCATCGCGATGCAGTTTACTGATCCGCGCGAGTTTGAGCTGCCTCGGTCTGGGGTTCTCCGGATGCACGATCCGATGAGCGGGCGTCGGTTCTTGGTGGATACAGGATCGCGGAAAGTTCGGGATCGGTACCGGGCGCAGGCAATTCGGGAGAATGAACTGATTGTTTCGACGCTGAAGAATGCGCAGATTGATCACATCGAGCTGTCGACTGGCCAGGATTATGCGGATGATCTTGTACGCTACTTTCAGTCAAGGGGGAGTCGTCGATGAACTGGGTTCGCGTGATCGTGCTTGGTTTGATATTGCTGCTCATCCTGGGATGCGGTGACGATGTGGCTGTCGCGGCTGGCGAGGACGCTGGGTTTGTATCGGAGATTCGGGAGCCGATGACTGGGTCGGTGTTGCGTGTTGAAGTGGATGAGACTTCGGTAGAGTTGACAGATCGTGTGGTTGTTCGTGCGGCGCTGTCATGGACTGAAGGGGTGCATGTTGAGTTGATCGAACCCGATTGGGCAGGGTTTGGTTGGCATGGAGTGGTGGTTGAGCCGGGAGCGATTCGGTTTGATGGTGTTGGATTTCGGCAAGAGACGGTGTTTTTGCTAGAGCCGTTTTTGGGCGGCGACTATGAGGTTCCTTCCATCGGGATACGAGCAAGTTCGGAAGATGCGGGGAAGCGGATTGCTCGGCTTGATCCAGTAGCGGTTGAGGTGACCTCTGTGCTTGGCGAGTCGGATGGTGTTGAGTTGTCGCCTGCGATTGGCTTGGCATCGATGGAGCGCAATGAAGAAGATAATCGCATGAATCTGGGGGTTTGGATTGGTCTCGGAGTGACACTTGTTTCGATCGTAACCGTTCTGTTGTTGACAAGACACGATGAAGATGTGGAGGAAGTGGTTGATCCGGAGACGGTTTTGATGGTTGCTTCGCAGACTGAGGTGCTCTCGCCGGATGATCTCGGTGCGTTGCATCGGGCGATGGTTGAGCTTGGTCGGGAGCACGAGGGGATTCGGGTGATTTCGCATGAGGTTGAGCGGGCTCGGTTTTCGGGGGGTGCTGTGGATCATGGGGAGATTCAATCGGCGGCGAAGCGGGCGGTGGAGATTTGTGGATTGGGGGCTCGATCATGAATGCTGAGTTTGCGTATCCGTGGGTCTTTTGGTTTGCGTTGGTTGTCCCTGTTGTATGGGCGGTTGGATTGGCGGCGGATCGTCGTCGGCATGGGATCGAATCCCCAGTACCAACGCGACTGGCAGCGGCGGGATCGAGTTTTCGGCTTCGGGTGCGCTGGATAGCCCCCCTGCTGCTCTCGCTTGGGTTGTTTGCGGGACTGGTTGCGCTGGCGCGTCCACGGGAGGCGATTACGGACACGAAAAGTTTGCAGGAGGCGATCGCGATTGAGTTGGTGGTGGATCGGTCGGGGTCGATGAAGGAGCCTGCAAAGTTTGAGGGGACGACGACGACTCGGCTCGAGGCGGTGAAGAAAGTTGTCGAGGAGTTTGTGCTTGGCGATGGTGACAAGCTGAAGGGGCGGCCAGGGGATTTGCTTGGGTTGATCGTGTTTGGGACTTATGCGGACACGATGATGCCTTTGACGCAGTCGCATGATGTGCTGGTGGATGCTATTCGGAGGGTGGAACTTCCACGGCAAGAATCAGAGCGGTCCACGGCTATTGGTGATGCGCTTGTGCTTGCATGCGCTCGGCTCAAAGCTTCGGAAGATTCCATGAAGCAGGATTTGGATGATCCTGACTTTGAAATCACGAGCAAAGCGGTCATCTTGCTCACAGACGGCGAGAATCGTGCGGGCGATTACTCTCCGACGCAAGCTGCTCGGCTCGCGGCGGATTGGGGGATCACGGTTTACATTGTTGGGATTAGGGGTGGGGTGTCGAACCAGTTTGGATTCGGTCTTCAGATGGGGCAGGAAGTCAATGAAGGACGAATGGCGGCGGTCGCGGAGCACACCGGCGGCGGATTCTGGGGGGTCGATTCACTTGATGATCTTGCGGAGGTGTATGCGACAATTGATGAACTTGAACGGACAGAGGTTCAGATCTCGGAGACAACTCGGTATGAGGAGTTGTACCACCCGTTTGCCGTTGCGTGCTTGGGGCTTTTGTTTGGTGGGTATCTGTGGCGTCTTGGGGTTGGCGGGGAGGTTGCATGATGGAGCAGCTCTTTGAGTCATTTACGGGAACAGCGTTTGAGTTTGCGGAGGCGCGATGGGTGCTTTCGGCTTGGGGGATTGTGGCTTTGGTTGCGATCGGATTGTTTGCATCGAGGGTTCGCAGACGGGCGGCACGGAGGTTTGCGGATTCTGAACGACTCTCGTTGATGATGGGAAAGCGACGAAGCATACTTGGACTGGTTCGAGGGTTGGCGCTGGTGGTCGGGCTGATGCTGATCGTTGGTGCGACCATGCGACCTCGTGCAAATCCGCATCAGGAGATGACGGAAGCGAAGGGGCGAGACATTGTGTTTTTGGTGGATGTCTCGAAGTCGATGCTGGTGCGGGATGTGGCTCCGAACCGGCTCGAGCGGGCGAAACTTTGGATTTCGGACATGGTTGCTGAACTGAAGACTGACCGGGTTGGGTTGGTCGCATTTGCGGGCTCGTCCTCGGTGCAATCACCGCTTACAACGGATCGGTTGTTCTTTGATTTGGCGCTCGATGAGTTGTCGCCTGCGGTTGTTGATGTTGGGGGGACGAACATTGGAGATGCGATCCGAAAGTGCATGGATATGGTATTTTATGATCTGGATGACACGGAAGGTGTTGCGAATCATCGGGACATTGTTTTGATCACCGATGGCGAGGACCAGGAGTCGCTCCCGATTGATGCAGCGCGGGCGGCTGGGCTAGCGGGGATTCGGATTATCGCACTGGGGATTGGATCCGATGCTGGTGCACGGGTCGTCGATGAGAACAACCGTCCGGTCCGTCGCAACGGGGCGGAGGTTCGCTCTCGTCTTGATTCGGGGACACTTTCAAAGATCGCGACCGCGACTCCGGGTGGGGCTTATCTTGAAATTGGGACTGGTGATGTTGATCTTGCGAATGTGTATCAGGAACTGATCGCTCGCGGAGAACAGACGGTTGTTGGGAGTGCTTCGGTGACGCGATGGGACGAGCGGTATGCGATGGCGCTTGGGTCTGGCATGGTGCTGATTCTGATTGAAATGTTCCTCAGCAGCTTCGGCCTGAGGAAGGAGGTGGCATCATGATGCGAGTGGTGTTGAGTGTGTTGATTGCCCTGTCATTTGGAGGGCAAGCGGTGGCACGCAGCGTGGAACCTTCGTTGAGTCTTGATTCTGCGATGAAGATTCAATCGATGGATCCGGTGTATG
The DNA here is from genome assembly GCA_029212425.1 of Phycisphaerales bacterium. GTDB lineage: Bacteria > Planctomycetota > Phycisphaerae > Phycisphaerales > UBA1924 > UBA1924. The sequence goes on along the minus strand of JARGNC010000064.1, from coordinate 2,846 downwards.
CGATCGAGCTTTACGATGAGGTGCTTGAGCAATCGGTGCTGGATCGTGAACGAAATATCGCAGCATTCAATCGCGGCGTGTTGTTGATGGAAGCTGAGGATGCAGCAGCTGGTGCAGATTCATTTCGCTTGGCGGCACGCTATGCAGCGACCAATGCTCAGCGGCGTGATGCGTTGTTCAATCTTGGGCACGCACTCAATGCTGGTATTGATATGAGCGGTGAGATGATGATGGATCCTGAGAAGATTGGCGAAATCATCGATTCTCTTGGGACTGTGGAACGAGCGTTTTTGGATGCGGCGCGTGCGGATCCGAAGCATGTTGCATCGAAGCAGAATGTAGAGCGGGTTCGGAAACAGATTCAGCAACTTCAGGATATGAAGGAGCAGTTCGAGCAGCAGCAGGAAGCTCAAGATCAAGAACAGGGCGAACAAGGTGAACAAGGGGAACAAGGCGAAGGTGGAGAAGGCGGAGAGTCTGGGAATGCAGCGCAGCAGCTACAGGAGCTTGCGGATCAACAGCGCGAGCAAGCGCAAGAAAGCGAATCCGCTCAAGAGAATCAATCCGAGCAATCACAGCAGGAACGCAGCGAGCAGCAGAAAGAACTGAATCAACAGACACAGCAAATGCGAGAGCAAATGGAACAGTCTGGAGCGGATTCAGAAGCGATGGATGAGTTGGAAGATGCGATGGAGGCGCAGCAAGAGGCGCAGGATGCTCTTGAGCGGGGTGATGACGAGGCTGCGGCGGAGAAACAACAGGAAGCCGCGGATGCATTGGATCGTGCAGCGCAGCGGGTTCAAGAGTCTCAGCAGCAGGATGAATCAGATCAGCAGGATGGGCAGAGTGGTCAGGGGGAGGATCAGTCTGGCGATGGGGAAGAACAGGCGATTGATGAGGTTGCACAACAGTTGCTTGATCGAGAGCGTGATCAACGCGAGCGTCGGCAGGTGTATCGTGCAACGGGTCGGCCTGTGAAAGTTGAGGAGGACTGGTAGTGCGAATCTTGATGATGATGTTGTTGTGCGTACTTGTTGCGAGGACTCCGATTGCGGCTGCTCAGGACACTGGGATCAGCATCGATGCGGAACTCTCTCGGACGCGGGCGTATCTTGGAGACACGGTAAGTTACCAAGTTTCCGTGCGTGGGATCAAAGATGGGACTGAGCCGAGCATTGCGTTTCCTGAGGGGGTTGTTGTTGAGTATCGCGGGGTGAGTTCTCAACAGTTCACGACGATGCGATCGATCAATGGCAGACAGCGGGCGCATACAGATTCCTCGTATCGGCACAACTACCTGTTGACTGTGGTTCAGGAAGGGGAGTTGGTTATTCCTCCAGCGGTGTTGAACATCAACAACCAGGAGTACCGATCGAATTCTGTCCGACTATCGGCGATGTTCCCTGCGGAGTCTTTGACGGATGTGCTTGAGGTACGGATCCCCGATCGCGCGGTGTATGTTGGTGAGTCTGTATTGGCGCAGGTGACTTGGTGGGTTGGTGATCAGACTCGGGATCTGAACTTTGAGTCTTCGGTGTTTCCGGATTCAATGCGGGTTGTTCCGATGTCTCCAACGAGTCGATCTGGTCAGGAGATTCAGATGTCGCTCGCAGGACAACGGTTTTCCGCGTTTGCGGAGAATGGGATTTATCAGGGGGCTTCGCGGACGCGGCTTCGCTTTGATGTGATGCTGACTCCGACTGAGGCGGGTGTTGTGCCGTTTGGTCCTATGCGTGTGATTTTCACACGCGTGGATGACTTTGGGAGAGCGCAGCGGAAGTTCGCGGAGTCTGCGGTGGTCGATATGCGAGTCGTTGCAGTGCCGGGGGCTGGTCGTCCTGATGGATACCAAGGGTTGATTGGGGAGTTTCGTGCGCAGACGGATGCTTCCAATACACAAGTAAATGTAGGTGATCCGATTGAGTTTCGGCTGTTGGTTTCGGGTCCTGATCCGATGATCGGGCTTGAGAAAACGCTTGATGCACAGTCGCTTGCGAAGTCTGGGTTCCGGGTATCTCCTGAAGGATGGCGAGAGGTGGAACGCAACCGAAACGGCGAGCGATTGTTCTCGACGACAATCCGCGCGACGGATGATTCAGTGACGGAAATCCCAGCGATTCAGCTCCCTGCATTTAATCCAGAGACTGGCGCCTTTGAAGTCTTTGCTTCGAATCCGATCCCGCTTGAAGTCCGATCAGTTCGGACGGTCACACTTTCGGATGCTGTCGTGTCTGGAGGCGTGACTGATTCGGGTGGAACGGTAGAACGGACTGAGCTTGCGCGGAATCCGTCGGTGCTATGGACGCATCCGGATATGGACGCGTTTCGGGGTTCGGCAAGGGCGTTCTCTTGGCGGGGTGTATTTGGTGATCCGGTCTGGGTTGGTATTGTCGGATTGACCTTTGCTGCTCCGTTGTTGTGCTGGGGTGCTGTTGCGATTCAGCGCAGTCGAGATCCTGAAGCGGCTGCGGTGGATCGGGCTTGGAAGGTCGCGAAGAAGATGCACAATCGTGGCGATCATGTTGGTGCGATCCGTGCGTATGGGGGGGCAATTCTTGGTATTGATCCTGACTCACTCACTGGTGCGGATCTCAAAAAACTCTCGGTGACTCCTGATGTCGCTGCGCGATCTGCGGCGGTGTTGACCGAATCTGAAAGCAAGCATTACGGGACACTCCATGAAATTCGGGACGATGCTTCGTTGCTTCGAGCGATGCGACGGGACATTCTCAAACATGATCGGCTGAGACACGATCGCGGCAGAACGGTGGCACGAGGATCACGGAGGATTCAACGATGAACAGTATGAAATGTTTCGGCATGTTGCTGTGTCTCTTGTTGTCGTC
>JARGNC010000063.1 GCA_029212425.1 Phycisphaerales bacterium | reverse complement strand
CCGTGCCCCTTGCGTGGCATCTGACGGATCACCCCAGCATCGCGCCACGCGTTGTAGAGCAACAACTGTCGCATCCCCGCTTGGTACGCGGCGTTCGCATCCCCGAATGGATAGGTGAACGCGCCGGTCTCCTCGTCCGCTTTGCGCGGATCAACGCCTTCGGTGAAGATCGTCGCGAGACAGTTTCGCACACCACCAGCGACCATGCTCGGGAGCGTGATGCTCGCGGGTTGGTATCGACCTCTGCACGAACGCAGGTCTGCATGCAGGTCGCGTCCGTTCTCCGCAAGATATGCGAGATCAAGGTGCGCGTCGAACCAGTTTGATGGAGATGTGGATGCAGACATGAGGGCTCCAATGAAAAATCCCGGAGGGGTGCTCCGGGATCGTAGTCATTCAACTTGTCGAGATGATTTAGTACTCAAGCGCACGAGGCAAGGTCTTCGCTTCTGCGACCCACTTCTCGACATCATCACCTGTCGGGGTGCGACGGCAGAGCTTCTTCGCGTCGTTGACCTCGATCATTTTCTCAGCGAGATTCGCGGCGTTCCGCTGCGCGAGCTCAGGGACAGTGTCCACGCCGGATGCTTCGAGGAGCTCGGAGAACTCTGATCCGACTCCAGAGATGCGGTAGAGATCGACCATGTTTGCCCACTTGAGGATGTGGGTTTCTGAGATGTCCGATTTCTCTGCGAGTTCTTTGCGTTGTGCTTTGGTCTTGCACGCTTCGAGAAGTGCATCGGTATCGTTGATCCCGGCACCTCGGAGCTTTTCGCCGTAAGTTGGGCCAATTCCTTCAACATCTTCGACTTTGTAGTTCGCCATGATATATCTCCATGCGAGAGTGTGGTGAATTGTCCCCATATACGGTATGGTACAATCGGTCTGATTTCTGGGATTCGATCTCAATGAGATAAGAACTTGCTGTGAAACAAATCGAGCGTTTTTCCCAGTAAGATCCCCGACGCACGCACAAGGAAAGCACATGAATCTCACAACGACGGAAAAACACTCGCCAATGCATCTCACACGCTCAAAAACGCCCCATCGACGCGGGAATCTTCTCGTCGGATGCGGCGTGGTCATCCTCATCTTCATCATCCTCGCAGGGATCGGGACCTACTTTGTTGTCTCGAATCTCCGCACATGGACTGCTGAAGCAAGCACCTCCGCGATCGACAAAATGCTCGCTGAAGCAAAGATCGACCCTGCTGAACATGCCGAGATTATGGTGCATGTCGACAACCTCATGGAACGGTTCGTCGAAGGCGAAGTCGAATGGTCCCAGTTCGGGAACATCGCGGACGAACTGATGCACTCGCCGGTTATCCCTGCGGCATTGGTGATCGGGCTCGATCAACTCTACTTTGCCAAGTCCGGACTCCCACCAGAAGAACAGGCACAAGCACGGATCGAGCTGGCGCGCTACACGCAGGGACTCTTTGACGAGTCGCTCCCACCGAACTCGGTCAACGATGTGCTCGCTCCTGTGGTCACCAACACGCCGGACAGCGACGACATCAAACTCAATATGAAACTCGACGAGAACGGACGCACGATCACCGCACTCAGATCCGCTGATGAAGTGTCCGATGAGGACCTACGCACACTGATCGCGACCGCGAAGGCGAAAGCCGACGAAGTTGGAATCACCGAGACTCCAGAGCAGATCGACCTCTCCGATGAGATTGGACGAGTGATCGGAGTCGCTCTTGGAGAAATCGAAGACGATTCGGACGATGCGGATGAGGTTGATCTTGAAGAAGCAACGGAAGATCTCGTCGATGAGTTGCCCGACACGCCTGCGGACGACGATGGTCCCTGATGTATATTTGAATCTGTAAACACAACAACGCCGCATTCATCATGCGGCGTTGTTTGTTTTTGATTGATTCAGATATTCAGAACACCATCGTGAACATTCGCATCGTGATGAGTTCGAGAATCCGGAAGCTCGCGAGTCCGAGCAGGACCCCCGCGCTGATGGTGAGGATCGGGTGATCGAGCAACGCGGATGCGGGGAAGTTCGCGTTGACTGGGATCGCGTGTGCACGCTTGGTCGCCATGGGATCTGCGTACAAAAAACATGCGAGGTCTTTGTGCAACAGTTCACGATCGGTCAGTTGATTCACCTTCACTTCGATAAGACCATAATCCACTGCAGTGAACGCGGCGTCATCCGCACTGCTCGCGCTGATGTCGAGCGTGCGGCTGGATCGGGTCCGGTGATCTTGTCCAACAACTTCGTAGAAAGGCATAGACGACCTCCAAGTGTGTGGTCGCAATATACCATACTTTCTATACGCATGTCGCAAGAGATCGCGCGTGAATACCTTCGCCTGGAATTCAAGTAGAAACCCCTAGACTTTGGATACAACGCTGGGTCTTGACGAATCAGCGTCTGCGGCGAGTGCTCATGAGACCAGCAAGACCGATCGCGCCCATCGCGGATGGTGCTGGAATCCCGGTCACGACGACATTGTCGAGTGCTGCGCCGTATACGCTGCCGGACACACCCACAAAACGGAGCGTGCTTGTGGTGCTTGTTGCGACAAATGACCACTCGTGGCTTTCCCAGTTCGGGTTCTGCGCAGTCGATCCAGCAGCAATGTAGTCGAAGACAAAGTCTTCCGCTGAGCCGGCTGCGGAAACATTCATGATCTTCTCTGCAGGTCCACCGAACATGTTCGCGGCCATATCGAAGGTGACGGTGTAGGTCCATCCGATCTGGGTTACGAACGACTGCGAGATCCCGCCGCCGGAAGTGGTGTTGTTGATGTCAAGGCTGTGGATGCCGTCGGATGCGGTTATGAAAGTCCCGAAGTAATCAACACCACCACCCACGGTGGTCCATCCGTTGATTGAGGTGTCTCCACCACCCAGAACGCTCCAGCTTCCGCCGGGGTTCAGGGATGACTCTTCGAATGAGCCGTTGATGATGAGATTTGGGGTTCCAGCGAGTGCTGATCCTGCGATGCAGGAAACGATCAGTGTGTTCAAGCGAACTGACAACATATGCTCTCCTCACGAAAGTGTGTGAGGGGAAATTACCTCAGAAAATGGGTGTTGCCAGCCGAATACGACGAAATTATGGGCGTGTTTAGATTGTGACGGTTGCTGGGGTGCCGTTGACAATGATTTCGGCTTCCGTCTTCTCGACGACTTCCTCGACCGACACGCCGGGCGCGAGTTCGGTGAGTTGGAAGAGACCGCGCTCGTGGTTCATGGTCAGCACACACAGGTCGGTGATGATCATGTCGATGCATGATCTGCCTGTCAATGGCAGGTTGCATTCTTTGAGGATCTTCGCGTCGCCCTTCTTGTTGCAGTGTTCCATCGTGACGACGACCTTCTTGACACCTGCGACCAAATCCATCGCGCCGCCCATGCCTTTGATCATCTTGCCTGGGATCATCCAGTTGGCGATGTCGCCCTTCTCGGAGATTTGCATTGCTCCGAGAATGCACATGTCGATGTGACCGCCTCGGATCATGCCGAAGGATTGGGAGCTTGAGAAGAAGGATGATCCTGGGAGGGTGGTGATGGTCTGCTTGCCCGCGTTGATGAGGTCGGGATCGACCTTGTCTTCGGTTGGGAAGGGTCCGATCCCGAGGAGTCCGTTCTCCGATTGCAGCCAGACTTCCATGCCGTCGGGGATGTAGTTGGCGACGAGTGTCGGCATCCCGATCCCGAGGTTGACGACAAATCCGTCTTTGAGTTCTTGAGCGGCCCGTTTGGTGATTTCATCGCGTGTGAGTGGCATGGTCCAGTATAGGACTCGGACTGGTTAGCCGCAGTTGCAATCGTTGTTTGGCTTGGTAGAGGATTTACCGACCGGCTTCCCCACTGGTTTCCCCCCCACCGTCAGCGATGCACGCGTGCCTTTTTTCTTCTTGGGAAACACCAAACGCACCAGCCACAGCGCGGCGAGCGCCCCCATCACCGTCACAACCCAGAACTGCCAATCATCTACAGGCATGATTCACCATAGTCCTACGAGAGCAACGAAACCGCTTGGTACACAATCAATGCGCCGGAGTACGCGAGCAGGGTCATCCATCCGAGCTGGAGCCATGCCCAGCGCCAGCCCCCTGCTTCTTTCGCGGTGACGACGACTGTTGGGAGGCACAGCATCGCGAGGATGTAGTACACCAGCAGCGACCAGCTCGTCGCTCGCGTGAAGACTGGGGTGCCATCATCGCGCTGTGCGTTTGCGATGGATGCGAGTACTGAATCATCCTCGGTGTCGTCGGTCCCGACGACTTGCACCGCCATGGTCGAGACGAACACTTCGCGAGCCGCGAAGCTTGCGAGGACGCCGATGGTCAACTGACGGTCGTATCCCAACGGCTCAAAGACTGGTTGGATTGTCCCGCCGATCTGTCCCAAGAATGATCGTGCTGATGCGTGCCGTGCTTCGATCATGTCCGCTTGGGATTCGAGTGATTCGATGGTGTCCGCATCGCTGCTGACGATCGCTTGCTCGCGGAGGTCGATGGATTCTTGAGGCGTTGCCGCGTGGGGGTACGCGCCCAGCCACCACAACACGATCGAGATCGCGACGATCAGCGTCCCCGCTTTGCGGAGGAACATCATCGCGCGGTCGTAGGTCAACAGGAACGCCGCCTTCAAGTCTGGCAATCGATAGCTCGGGAGTTCCATCGCCATGGGTCGGGATGGGCCTTTGAGGAGCGTTCTTCGCACAAGGAACGAGCTGAACAACGCCGCGACGACACCGATGACATAGCACGAGGTGAACGCGACCGCCTGCATCGCTGGCGATTCAGGAAACAGAATCACCGTCAACAACACATACACCGGAATACGAGCGGTGCAGCTCATGAACGGCGCGACGAGGATCGTCGCGAGTCGATCTTTGGGATCGGGGACGGCACGCGCTGCCATGATCCCAGGGATTGCGCACGCATGGCTCGATAGCAACGGCACAAACGCGTGCCCGCTCAGTCCGAACGGACGCAGCACGCGATCGATCACAAACGCAGCGCGAGCGAGGTATCCAGTCCCCTCCAGCAGCGCGAGCAAGAAGAACAACAGGACGATCTGAGGCAGGAAGATCACCGTCCCACCGACTCCCGCGATGATCCCATCGACGAGCAGGCCGCTGATCGGTCCTTCGGGGAGCATCCCACCGACCCATCCGCCGAAGGTCCCGAACCACGCATCAATCAGGTCCATCGGGATCGCGGCGAGTTTGAAGATCACCCAGAACAACCCCGTCATAATGATCGCGAAGGTCAGCACACCAAGCAGCGGATGCGTGAACGCGCGATCGAGGCGATCGGTCAGCCGATCATTGATCGGTGTTTCTCTAGCCGCGGCGACGAGCGAATAAATATCATCGCTCCACGCTTCGATCGCGTCGAGATCCGTCGGTGCGCTTCTGTTTGGGATGGTCGCGTGGTGGATCGCATCCATGAGTTTGTCTACGCCGTCTCCTGTCTTTGCGGAGCATCCGACGACTGTGCATCCCAGACACTCGCTGAGTCGTTCGAGATCAATCCCGATCCCGCGGCGCTTCGCGGCGTCCATCATGTTGACCGCGACGACCATCGGGAGCCGTTGATCGATTGCTTCAGCGACGATGGTGAGGTTGCGCATCAGGTTGGTCGCGTCGATCACAACGAGAATCGCGTCTGGGACATCTGGTTTCACTCCGAGCGGCGCGAGATCGCCGCGAAGTGTTTGTCTACAGACTTCCGACTCGGACATGTCGAGGTTCAGCGAATAAATACCTGGGAGATCGATCAGCACTGAGCCGTCGTAGTACGCGTGGCGTGCTTCTTGTGTGGTGCCTGGGAAGTTTGAGGTTTTGGCTCGGAGTCCGACGAGTTTGTTGAAGAGCGTGGTCTTCCCGACATTCGGATTCCCGAGGAGTGCGATGGTGCGACCGCCGACAACTGGAGGGGTATCGACGCTGCTCATGATGATTAGCCGTTGATCGGGGAGTCTGGATCGACCATCACGCGTCCCGCGATTTCTTTCGCGAGTCCGATGCGGCATCCACCGCCACACGCGCCTGAAAGCGACACGATGCAAGGCTCACCGAATCGGCACATCGTGACCGATGCGTTGGGACGAAGACCCATCGCACGGAGCATCTTGACTTCACTCGTTGTGCCTTGGATCCGAACACGACCACTCTGTCCTCGCGCGAGTCGGCTCAACGGGATGGACTCGTTGGATTCGACTCCAGCTGACGCGTGATCGAGATTGGGTTGGTCTGGAATGTTCAGCACAATGGACTCCTGCATAAATGCGTACCCCAGTATAGCACAAGGCGTTCGCCTATTGAGACTGAATCGCAGGAAGAATCTCCAAAATCCCCATATTGGCGCAAGAACGGCGGTAGCACGCTACTCGACAGGATTCTGGACTGGCGCGAACTTGATGCAGTACCCGCCGCGCCAGATCGGGAAATCGACCTCGCAGCGGAGTCCAAAGAACTCAGATGGGTTCCATCCGATCCGCTCGAAGAATACCTTGGTGAGTTGCGCGTGCCGAGCGTAACCAGTTGTCGCTGCGTTCCCGATCCCTCTACCGAGCAGTTCGAGTGTCGGGACCTGCGGATACCGGAGCACCCACTTATCCCCACCTGGTGCCGACAAGTTCGGGTTCCACTGCTGCGCATCGACCGATGGACGGAACATCCGTTCCATGTCCTCGTGGACATAGATGTCGAAGATCAGTTTCTTGGAAGGGCAGTTCGCGAGCGACCAGATCTCGTTGAAGATCGGCATCCCCTGCGGATCGAGGAACGGATGGTTCGAGCGTGCCGCGCTGACGACATCAAAGGTCTGCGGATGATCCAGACTCTGCGGATCAATCACGCGGATGGTGCTCTCTTGTGTCCCACGCGAAGTGACGGTCGGCAGCGGCTGTGAACAAAACTTTTGGAGCAACGCATCAGGTGTCGTTCCTTGTGCGTCCGAATCGTCGAGGTTTTTGAGTGCGTGTTCGAGATCGTCGTCCCAGCGGAGCGTGCTGCCGTTGGATATGACGACGGGCATCCCCCCTGGAATCACTGTGGTTTGGATCAATCCCGTTGCGATGGCGCGCTGGAGGACATCGGTGTCATCCGGTGATTGTCGGAACGCGTAGAGGGAGATCGAGGATTGTGCTGCGCGCCCAGTGATTCCGACTGCAGCTTGATACAACGCTTGGCGCGCTTGAAGCGATGCGAGTTCGAGGGGTTTTTGGTTCGCGTCCATCGCGCTGATCCGCGCACTGAGTTTGGAATGGGAACCGCCGTAGTCTCGGATGAGTCCGTCGAACTGATCGACGCCCGCTTGTGCGATCTCGATTTTGTTCTGATCGATGCCTTCTTTCTGCATCGCTTCGAGCATCAAGCGGAGCCCTTTGGTGCCTGGCATCTTGATGAGTGTTTCGATCGTCGGATCGTGGTCAGCGAGTGCTTGGATGACGCGTTGGCAGGTATTGCGGACGATCCCGAGGTGTCGCGACATCCCTGACCCTCCTTGAGCATGGTCTGGGAGCAGGTTGACCAGTTCGGAGAGGTCCGCGTGGAGTCTGGAAGCAACGCGCTCACAGCGGGCACGCTGGGTTGCGGTCAATGGCGTCGCGGGTGCTTTCAAGTTCATCAAGGAATCAGATGGCATGACATGCACAATACCGCCTTCTAAGGCGGTTGTGCTCCGAAATGCCTCGTGCGGGCTTGTAAAGATGCGTGGCTTCATGAAACTCGAATCCGGCGTTTCCGTACCAATGAACAGGGATAGAACGGGAAAGTAGACATTTTTTCGAGATTAACTGATTTGAGGGTTGATTTCAAGTCAGATTTAGATACATTGTGCAAAGTTCTCCACACATCCAGCCCCTCGACGCGAAGCAGGACAGAGAACGCCCACGACTAGAGATTGAGATTCAACCCAATTCAACAGGAGACCTTCCCATGAACACAACCAATTCCATTTCGTTCGGGGTGTGCCTGCTCGCACTCGCAGGATCAGCGATCGCTCAGCCGGTCAATGCACTCCGAGGTCCATCGAACGGCGCCTCCATCGCGTATGACATCAACGACTGGGGACAGGTCGTTGGACAGTCCGAAGGTGTGTTTGGCACTTCGTCTACGCTCTGGGATTCCAGCGGCAATGCATCTTCGTTGGGATACGCCGACGGATACGGGCTCTCGCTCGCATACGCGATTAACAACAGCGGACAGGTTGTCGGATACTCAGAAAACAATATGGGATACCGCACCGCAACCCTTTGGGACGGCGGACGCACCACCGATCTTGGCGCTGATATGAATGCGGTCGGACCAAGTGCCGCGCGTGATATCAATGACAACGGGACCATTGTTGGGAGCGCATCGATCTTCCCAGGATTCGCAAAGGGATTCGTATGGGACTCCACGGGCTACCAAGTCGCAGGAACCCAATACCAAGGCGGCTCAAACCTCGGCGTCAACAGCGCGGGTGTCATGGTCGGACACTCATTCTTCTTTGGTGATCCTGACACCGCAACCATCTCCGCCCCAGACGGACGCGGCGGATTCGACACGAGGGATCTTGGACCAGCTGGGTTCAACTTCTCAATCGCAACAGCGATCAACAACAACGGTATGAGCGTCGGTCACACCAACTACGGCACCGACGGCGCATGGCAAGCAGCAATCTTCACCAGCGATCTTCTTGGACCGCCAAGCGAACCGATGCTGCTCGGATCACTCGACGGCCTCAACACATCGGAAGCGAACGATGTCAACGACTCGGGACTGATCGTCGGATACTCATGGGACGGGATGCACAATGGGCTCGACTCGCGCGCATGGGCATGGAAGGCGGGTGAGATGTTCGATCTCAACGACCTGCTTACCGAAGACTCCATGTTCGAGCTGCTTATCGAAGCAACAGGGGTCAACAACAACGGCGACATCGTTGGATACGGACTCCTCCACGATGGAACGACCTCCGCATTCGTCATTGAGGGATTCGTCCCTGCACCGGGATCACTGGCGGCATTGATGCTCGGCGGTATGGCAGCCGCTCGTCGTCGTCGATCCTGATTGATTTATCGCAAACACACAAGCGGGCCGGGCCAACGCTCGTCCCTGCTTCTTTCCTTCGCATTTTCACGCACCATCAACAAGAGAGAGAAAGACATGAAACACAGCACAGTATTGCTTCAGACACTCACCACCGCTGCGATCGCAGGCACCACACTTGCAGGCATCGCGGACTTCGAATCCCAGCAAGAGGGATTCGCAGGTGAAACATTCACCGACGGCGGGATCACCTTCTCCGGACTCAACGATGTCTCGGGGGTCAATCCCGACGGTTCAAACTTTACACCAGGCGAGTACGGCCGACAGTTCATCGTTGAGAACGCGACTCTCGCGATGAACGATTTCCCCGGCGTGCTCGGCGGGACCAACGCACTCTCTTTCGGCACCAGCTACATTGCGGGCGACAACCTCTCGATCAATATATTGTCCTCATTCCATATGACAACCGGACAGGTCGAGAGCTTCGCCTCAATGGATATGCTGATCTTCGAGAACGGTCCCTGGAGCGGGATCACCCTCTCGCTCGACGCGACGCTCAACGGCGTGCTCGTCGCGAGTGATTCGTACATGCTCTCTGATCGTGGAGGACGCGACAATCTTGTAGGACAATCACTCTCGATCGACGGCGTCGCTTTCGACTCGCTCCAACTCTCCGCACGATACAGCGACGGCACCTACACCGCGTTCGCTGGACTCGTGGACAATGTTGTCATCACTCCGACACCCGGCACACTGGGCCTTCTCGCGACAGGCTCCCTCCTCGGAATGCGCCGGCGTCGGTAGGGTTCGATCCGTTGTACTACAACGCCAACGGATCTTGGATCACTTGCTCACGGACCCGGTCGCCCTCGGCCGGGTCCGGTGAGTGATCCGAGCGGCAACGAAACCAGCGATCGCAAAGAACACATACATCAACGAAGCAGGAACCGTTTGCGTCCAGAATAGAATTCGCACCGAGACCGAATCCCAGTTCTGGAACACCAAGATCAAGAACACCACCGCGGCAATCAATGCGATGATCGACTTCGGACGCAGGTACCACGCCTTCGCTTCGGGCTTGGTCTTCGCTTCTTTGCTTTCATTCATTGCTCACCCCTCGCTTAGTTGGCATTCAACTGGCACTCACAGTGCGCTGCTCGATGCGTTTCTCCGACACTGTCTGCACGACCCGATCGACATACACACCCGATAGATGAATCTCATCAGGATCAAACACACCGGTTTCGACGATCTCGTCAACCTCCGCGATTGTGAATCGCGCCGCGGTCGCCATCTCTGGGTTGAAGTTCCGCGCGGTCGCATGGAAGATCAGGTTTCCGAACCGATCCGCTTTCGCAGCTTTGACCAGTGCAAGATCACCAAACAGACCGGTCTCCATAATAAACTCTCGTTCTTGTCCGCCGTTGGGCGATTTGAAGACTCGCGTTTCTTTCCCCTCTGCAACTTGTGTCCCAACACCAGTCGCGGTGAAGAATGCTGGGATACCAGCGCCACCTGCACGAACACGCTCCGCGAGTGTGCCTTGCGGATTGAACTCGACTTCGAGCTCCCCAGAAAGGAACTGGCGTGCAAACTCTTCATTCTCACCAACATACGAAGAGATCATTTTCTTGATCTGCTTCGTTTCAAGGAGCAAACCGAGTCCCCAGTCGTCGACACCAGCATTATTGGATACGCAGGTCAGGTTTCTGACACCTGTGTCTCGGAGTGCCATGATGAGTTGCTCTGGGATGCCGCAGAGCCCGAACCCTCCGACCATACACATCATTCCATCTCTGATGATCCCCATATCTTTGAGGTCATCAAAACAGAGTTGCGGAGTCGCGAATTCTTTGGAGGCCATGGGATTCTCCGAATAGTTAATTTTACCGATACACGATGCTCTAGAGGCATGTATAGTCTATACCAGATCAGCGTCAGTTTGTTGATCGACTCAGGACAAGCGGGTGGGCAGGATTTGGCGATCCTGATTTTGCAAGGGACACACTCGTGATCAACGGGTCTTTTTCAGATACCCCGGACAGCACTCAGTCGCGGGCCGATTCGCTTCCAGTTACTTCGGATGCAACGCAATCCTTTCGTTTTGACAACGACTCTTCAAAGCTCTTTTTTGAGAGCTTGGTCAACGGGTTCCATACCACTTCAATTCTTGTGTGTTCGACAGATGGTGAGATCTTGTTTGCAAACCGGATCGCAGCGAATGGATTCCCTGGTGTAACACCAGACTCGGTTGTATCAAAGAACCTTGTTGAGTTGACTCCCAAACCTTGGGCACTTGAACGAATTAAGTACATGAAACTTGCTGTCGAGCGTGATCGACCGCTGACACTGCTCGAAATTGTTGCGGGAAGCAAACTCAGCGCCACGCTCAGTCCAATCAATCTTGGTGGGCAATCACCGTTTGGGACAGTTGTACTGATCGCAATTGAAGCGGTCACCCCGCTCAAGCTTCGCTGGTTACGAGCAACACGCGACGCGGATGATCTCATTGATACTGAGTTCATCAATCTTGGTAAGCTCTCAGTGCTCACTCCTCGCGAACTCGAAGTCCTCGCGCTCATGGGACACGGGCATCGACAGAAGCAGATCGCAGAGATGCTGCACCGTTCGGTTTCCACGATTGATCGTCACCGCGAACGCATTGGCGACAAACTCGGCATCACTGACCGGATCGAACTCGTCGGACTCGCAAGAGAGGCGGCTCTCGATGTCAGCGATGCAGCAAGAACCAATGTTGCATTCCCGAATGACAATAATCGCCCAGTCTCTGTGTGACACCCGCTTTCCCGAAACGCACCATAAGCTCGTCATATTGTGTATACTTGGAAATCATTTTTTCCGAGAGATATGTCAATGAGTTCAGATCAACAACCTCAAGACCAAGAGCATCACGAAGAGTACCCAAGACTCCGGATGATCAAAGGACTCTCGACCGATCGGTTGTTTACCGAGCTTCTCCATGGAATGTACGCCGTCTCGATTATGATCTGGGATTCCAAAGGGACCATCGTCTGCGCCAATGATGTCGCAACGCGAGGATTCCAACAAAGCTCGATCGACGACCTCCTTGGAAAGACGTTGTACGACTTCGCGCCGGAGAACTGGGCGATGGAACGGTACAAGGTCGCGAAGCTCGCGATCGAAACCGGACACCGCATCACGTTCCTTGAGATCCTCGGAGGTTTCAGACTCCGAACACTCATGCGACCGATCAAAGTTGAAATTGATGGAAACCCAGAAAGCTTTGCTCTGATCACCGTCGAACCCATCACCTCAAAGGAATACGGCTACGCAAGCTCAACCAAAACCAACGAGATGGTCATCCACGCGAACTTTAATGACCTGGGCAAGCTCGATGTCCTTACCAACAGGGAACTCGAGGTCCTCGCGCTGATGGGCCAAGGACTCCGCGCCAAGGACATCGCGAAACAACTCTGCCGATCCGTATCTACTGTTGATAATCATCGCGACAACATCGGTGAGAAACTCGATGTCCATGATCGCGGCGAGCTCATCGCAATGGCAAAGCTCGCGGCACTCCAAGTCGAAGACGCTTCTCGTCAGCGTGTGCAGTTCTCGAAGCACATCCC